>NZ_JQNK01000008.1:0-300000 GCF_000745215.1 Methylosinus sp. PW1 | reverse complement strand
GCAGAGCCGCCGTCTGCAGCGCCTCCTTGAACGGACGCATGGCGGCGTGGCCGGCGCCGTCCGCGCGCGCGGGCGCGAGGATCATGATCGGCAGCAGCCCCGCCGTGCGGGAGAGCGCCGCGGCGAATATCAGTATGGCGGCCGCCTCGAAGCCGCCGCGCTGCGCGATCGCCGTCAGCGCGCCGATGCGAAGCGCCGACGAAAGCGTCAGCGCCAGGGCGCCGTAGGAGCCCAGCCGGCTATCGCGCATGATCTCGAGCTTTTCCTCCCGCGTCGCGCCGCCGCCGAAACCATCGGCGAGATCGGCGAGCCCGTCCTCATGCAGCGCGCCGGTGACGGCGACCAGCGCGGCGAGCGCCAGCGTTGCGGCGAGGAAAGGCGGCAGGCCGAGCGCGCGGGCGCCGAGCAGCGTCCAGGCCGGCGCGAGGGCGATCAGCGCGCCGGCGAGCGGCAGCGCCCGCACCGCGGTGCGAAAGTCCGGCATCTCATGCCCCCGCGGCGCAGGAACCGGCAGGCGGGAGTAGAAGCGCAGGCAGGCGAGAAAGTCGTCGACGAAGGGGCGAAACATGCGCCCCCTCATGCCGCCAAAGCGGCCATTTGTCGAGAAGGGAGGGTTTCGGCCCAATTTCGGCCTTCGCCACGGCGCGGCCGTCGAATTTCCGGCCTAGAATTTCCGCCTTCTCGGGACGCCCCTTGATTTTGGCGAAAAGACGGGACCGGCGCGCTCCGCCGGTCCCGTAATTGGTCGGCACAGCGTGGTCAGTTCAGCGTCTTGCCGCCGGCGGCCTTGCAAGCCTCCTCCGACTCCGTGAACACCCATCCCTTGCCCTGGCAGGCGTTCATGCCCTTGCAGGCGTTCTTGGGGCTGTGACAGTCGCTCTTGCCCTTGCAACTGTTGGCGCCGATGCATTGCACCTTGCCGGGCGTCGCCGCAATGGCGGTCGTCACGGCGCCGGCGAGCGCGAGAGACACGGCCGCTATGGCCAGGGCCGTTCCGTTGCGAATATTGTCTTTCATGTTTCCTCCCCGAGGGGTGTCGGCCTCTTTGGGCTTCGACCGCGCCTATCTGTCGTGAATCCGCCGCAGGGGCAAGGGCGCAGACGGCTCGCCCGCGTGACTTTCGCGCCGCAAAATGGCAGAACTCGCCCCGCCTGCGGCGACGGGCCGCATTCGGAGCCTCTCATCCATGTCGATCCTCGAATCGGTCCGCAAATCGCTCGTCCCGATCCATCCCGAAGGCTATATCTTCATCGCCGCCTTCGCCATCGCCGCCCTGCTGCTGCATTGGATTTCCTCGACGCTCGGCTGGGTGGGCTTCATCGCCACAGGCTGGTGCGTCTATTTCTTCCGCGATCCGCAGCGCCTGACGCCTTTGCGCGAGGGACTCGTCGTGTCGCCGGCGGATGGCGTCGTCTGCTCCATCGGCTTTTTCCTGCCGCCGGCCGAGCTCGGCCTCGGCGCGGAGCCGATGCAGCGCGTCTCCATCTTCATGAGCGTCTTCGACGTGCATGTGAACCGCGCGCCCATCACCGGCCGCATCTCCAAGGTCGCCTATAAGCCCGGCATCTTCCTCAACGCCGATCTCGACAAGGCGAGTGAGGACAATGAGCGCAACGGCGTCGTCATCGACGCGCCGTCGGGCCGCTATGGCGTGGTGCAGATCGCGGGCCTCGTGGCGCGGCGCATCGTCTGCTTCGTGCAGGATGGCGAGCCGATCGGCGTCGGCGACCGTTTCGGCCTCATCCGTTTCGGCTCGCGCGTCGACGTCTACATGCCGACCGCCGCCAAGCCCCGCGTCGCCGTGGGCTCGCGCGCGATAGCGGGCGAGACGATCCTCGCCGATGTGAACTCCACCGCCGCCCCTCTGAGCTTCAAGGCCGGCTGAGCCGTCGCCGCGACAAAGGCCTCTCCGATGACCGAACCTTCGTCCTTCGACGCCGGCCCCGAGAGCCGGGACGCGCAATTGTCGCCCTCGGAACGGCGCCGGCTGCGTTTCCGCAACATTCCGATCCGCGTGGTGCTGCCCAATCTGGTGACGCTTCTGGCGCTCTCAATGGGCCTCACCGCCATACGCTACGCCACGGAAGGCAAGTTCGACACGGCCGTGACCGCCGTCATCGCCGCCGCCGTGCTGGACGGGCTCGACGGCCGCATCGCGCGCGCGCTCAAAGGCACGTCGCGCTTCGGCGCGGAACTCGACTCGCTCGCCGATTTCGTCGATTTCGGCGTTGCGCCTGCGCTTCTGCTCTATCTCTGGTCGCTTCACGAGATCAAAGGGCTCGGCTGGTTCGCGGCGCTCGTCTTCGCCATCGCCGGCGCGCTGCGCCTCGCCCGCTTCAACGTCACCGTGGACGATCCGGGACGCCCGGCCTGGCATTCGGATTTCTTCGTCGGCATGCCGGCGCCCGCCGGCGCCGTGACCGTGCTGCTGCCGCTCTATCTCAATCTCTCGGTGGTCGATCTGCCCGGCTCCAAGGCGCTGGTTCCGCTCTTCATCATCTATGTGCTGGCCATCGCCTTTCTGATGGCGAGCCGCATTCCGCATTTCTCCGGCAAGCGCATCGGCCGCATTCCGCGCGAATATGTCATTCTCGTGCTGTTCTGCGTCGGCGTGACGGCGCTGCTGCTCGCCATCTATCCAATGGAGACCCTGGTGCTGGCGAGCCTCGCCTATCTCGCCGCCATCCCCTTCGGCGTGAAGCGCTACAAGGAACTGGAGCGGCAGGAGGCGGAGAGAGCGGCGGAGAAAGCGCGGCCAGCCTGACGCGGCGGCTCGAGCGGCGCGACAAAGTGGCGCTTGCGCGCGGCCGCGCGCGCCGACATAGTGCCTGCGAAAACAAGCCGTCCATGGCCATGCGCCATGGGAAAAAGCGGCAAAATCGGGAGGGGAGCGAAACAGCGCTTCGAGGAGAGGCGGTTTCGCTCTAGAACGTCGGCTCGAGAGGAGAGACCGCGCCTTTAAAAAACGGCGCCGTCGCGGATCGCGTCATGTTCATCAAGATACTCGGATCGGGCGCCGGCGGCGGCTTCCCGCAATGGAACTGCAATTGCGCCAATTGCCGCGCCGTGCGCGAAGGCCGGCCCGGCTTTTCGGCGCGCACGCAATCCTCGCTCGCGGTCAGCGCCAATGGCGTCGATTTCGCGCTGCTCAACGCCTCGCCGGATTTGCGCCAGCAGATCGCGCAAGCGCCGCAGCTCTCGCCCGGGCCGCAAGATGGTCTGCGCGCGAGCCCGATCAAATCCGTCGTGCTGACCAATGGCGACGTCGATCACGTCGCCGGCCTGCTGAACCTTCGCGAGGCGCAGGCCTTCTCGATCTATTCATCGGGGCGCATATTGAATGTGCTCGCCGGCAATCGCATCTTCGACATTCTGGTCCCCGAGCTGGTGACGCGCGTCGAATTTCCCTTCGACGAGGCGATCCCGCTGCATGGCGCCGGCGTCGATCTCGGCCTCGCGGTGAAGGCCTTTCCCGTCCATGGCAAGATCGCGCTATGGCTCGAGGACAAGAGCGTCGCGGGTTTCGGCACGCAGGTGGGCGACACGCTCGGCGTCGAGATCATCGAGACCGCGACGGGCAAGAGCTGCTTCTATATTCCCGGCTGCGCGAAGATCGACGAGCCGCTGCGGGAACGCCTGCGCGGCGCGAGCGCCGTCTTCTTCGATGGAACATTATTCCATGAGAATGAGATGATCGAGCAAGGATTGCTCGGCAAGACCGGCTCCCGCATGGGCCATGTGAATATGAGCGGCGAGGACGGCTCGATGAAAGCCTTCGAGGATCTGTCCGTCGCGCGCAAAATCTATGTGCACATCAACAACTCCAATCCGACGCTCGACGCTTCCTCCAAGGAACGCGCCATCGTGAATGCGGCCGGATGGGAGATCGGCGCGGACGGCATGGAGGTGACGCTATGAACGACTTCTCGACGGCCGAGTGGCACGACGCTCCTCCCTTGTCGAAGGAGGCCTTCGAGGCCGCGATCCGCGCCGTCGGCGAGGAGCGCTATCACGACAAGCATCCCTTCCATAAGATGCTGCATGGCGGAAAGCTGAGCAAAGGCCAGGTGCAGGCCTGGGCGCTCAATCGCTATTGCTATCAGGAGGCCGTGCCGCGAAAGGACGCCGCCTTCATGAGCCGCGTGCACGACCGCGAATTGCGGCGCGAATGGATTCACCGCATCCACGATCACGACGGATTGGGCGAGGAAGGCGGCGGCATAGAGCGCTGGCTCGTGCTCACCGACGGACTCGGCCTCTCGCGCGATTACGTCACTTCGCGCAAGGGCGCGCTGCCGGCGACCAAATTCGCCGTTGAGGCCTATGTGCGCTTCGTCGTCGAGCAGCCGCTCGTCATTGCGGTGGCGTCCTCGCTGACGGAGCTGTTCGCGCCGGCGATCCATCGCGAGCGCATCGCGGGAATGCTCGAGAATTACAATTTCGTCGATGATTCCGTGATGGCCTATTTCAAGCGCCGTCTCGCCCAGGCGCCGCGCGACAGCGATTTCGCTCTGTCGTATATTCTCCAGCACGCCTATACGCGAGCGGAGCAGGAAGCCTGCGTCGGGGCCGTGCGCTTCAAATGCGACGTGCTATGGGCGCAGCTCGACGCGCTCTATCAGGCCTATGTGACCGGCCTCATCCCGCCCGGCGCGTTTACGCCGGGAGAGAAGTGAAGGACGAGAGAATGAGCGAAGCGCGTTTCATTGTGGCGCCGGAGTCGAAGCCGGCCTTCACGCGCTATTCGCGCCTGCACGAGGATGTCGTGCGCAAGCGCAAGGTGATCCTCGCGCCGGAACGCGCCTATGAGCTGGACCCGATCGGCCTCGCCGTGCTCGGCCATGTCGATGGCCTCGCCAGCGTCGCCGAGATTTCGCAACGTCTCGCGCAGAGCTATTCGGCGCCGGTCGAGGTGATCCAGACGGATGTGGTGAAGCTGCTGCAAGACCTCGCCGACAAGCGCCTGCTGCGCGACGGGCCGGACGCATTCTCCCCCCCTCCCCTGTCGCAGACGGCGAAATCCTATGCGCCCTTCGAGCGCGGCCCGGCGGGGCTGCTCGCCGAGCTGACGCATCGCTGTCCGCTCCAGTGCCCCTATTGCTCCAATCCGCTCGATCTCGAGCGCGCCAATACGGAACTCACTTCCGGCGAATGGGGCGATGTGTTCCGACAGGCGGCCTCCATCGGCGCGCTGCAATTGCATCTCTCCGGCGGCGAGCCGACCATTCGCCGCGATCTCGAAGAGATACTCGCCCACGCCGTCGACGCCGGCCTCTACACAAATCTCGTGACCTCGGCCGTGCTGCTGACGCGCGAGCGTTTGGCGCATCTCGCCGAGATCGGCCTCGATCATGTGCAGGTCTCGGTGCAGGACGTCGTGCCGGAAAGCTCGGACCATATTTCCGGCTATGAGGGCGGCGTCGCCAAGAAGCGCGACGTCGCGCGCTGGGCGCGAGAGCTCGGCCTCGGGCTCACCATCAATGCGCCGATCCATCGCCAGAACATCGACCATCTGCCGCAGATCATCGATTTCGCGGTGGAGGTCGGGGCGCAGCGGCTCGAGGTGGCGCATATTCAATATTACGCCTGGGCGGAAGCGAACCGCGCCGCGCTGATCCCGACGCGCGAGAAATTCCTCGCCACGGTCGGCATTGTGGAAGAGGCGAAGAAGCGCCTGCAGGGCGTGCTCAATTTCGATTTCGTGATCCACGATCACTACGCCTCGCGCCCCAAGGCCTGCACGGGCGGCTGGGGCCGCAGCATCATGGTGGTGACGCCCTCCGGCAAGGCCCTGCCCTGCCACGCCGCGCAGACTCTGCCGGGCCTCTCCTTCGACAATGTGCGCGACCGCCCGCTCGGAGAAATTTGGCGCGACGGCGCGGCCTTCCAGGCCTTTCGCGGCGAGGAGTGGATGCAGGAGCCCTGCCGCAGCTGCGACAAGCGCGGAGTCGATTATGGCGGCTGCCGCTGTCAGGCGCTGGCCGTCACCGGCGACGCCGCGGCGACCGACCCCGCCTGCCATCGCTCGGCCCATCACGAGGAATTCGCCGCGCTGGGGCAGAACGAGTCGCTTCTGCCGGCGCCGCCTTTCGTCTATCGCCGCCTCGGCGGGGCGGAGCGCAAGGAGAAGGCGCTGGACCAGCAGCCGGCGTGAGGCCTCCGGTCACTCCCTGCTAATCATGTCCCACGCTCGCGCTGGAGCGGCGCGGGCGGCGCTCCATTTGACCCTTTCGGCCGGTTTTGCGGCCAAGGGGGTCCAAAATGTCACGAGCAGATTTGGGCGCGCGTCGGATCGGCGCGCTTTTCGTCGCCTTCTCGGCGTTCGCCTTCTTCACGATAGTGGTGCTGATGGAGCGCGCCTGCGCCGCGCCGCCGCCGGCCTATCGCATTCCGCTCTTCGCCCATTGCGGGCTCGAGGGGCTGACGCCCGAGCCGGGGACGGAGAAGCTGGCCGCGCGCGTCGTGACGCGCGAGGGACGCTCCGCCGCCTTTCAGAGCTGGGCGGCCTCGACGCGGCCAGTGACGCCGGCGCTGCTGGCTTTCGCGCCGCAGCAGAACGCCTTTCCAGCGGCGCTCTCGGCCGGAGCCGATCGCAAGGCGCGCTATTGCCCCTCGGGCGCCCGCCTATAAACGCCAGCTCAAGCCGCCTTGCGCTCCAGCGCATGCAGGCAGGAGACGATGGCGGCGATGGAGGCGAAATTGCGACGGCGCAGCATATGCTCCGGGAATTGGACGCCATAGGCGTCCTCGAGCGCGAGCATGATTCTGACCGCCGCGAATGAGGTGAGGCCGAGCTCATAGAGGTCGGCGTTGTCCGCTATGTCGCAGGCGGGCGCGGGCAGGAGTCCATTCTCGTCGATCGCTTGCCGAACGAGGTCGATCACTTTTGCTCTCCGCTTCTGGCTGCGCGCGGGGGTCTCCCCCCGCCGTCGCAGGTCACGATCATTCAGCGACAATTCGACGCGATGATCGTAAATCCAACGCTAAGATCGCGCCGTCTCGATGAATGTGGCGTGAACCGGGCGCCTCCTCCAATTGTGTAGGTTAGGAAATCCTTTCTTTTTCGGGAATTACTTATGGCCTATAGCGTGATCCGCCATTGCCCGGGGCGGTTCGGCCCTCTATGTTCCCGAGCATCGATTTTCGGCCGGCGACTTGGGCGCGCTTCGGAGACGGAGCCGCTGACGACCTCTCCCTACATCGATCGACCCGGCCCCGCGCAGGCGGGCCTTCTCCTCTATGTCTGGAGAGACAAATGGCGACTGGAACGGTTAAGTGGTTCAACGCCCAGAAGGGCTATGGCTTCATCCAGCCGGATGGCGACGACAAGGACGTGTTCGTCCACATCAGCGCGGTGGAGCGCGCCGGCCTGCGCGATCTGCGCGAGGGCCAGAAGGTGAGCTTCGAGATCGCGCAGGACCGCCGCACCGGCAAGTCCTCGGCGGACCAGCTCAAGGCGCTCTGAGCCTTTGATCTGAGCTTGAAACGAGAGGGTCGCCGCTCAGCGGCGGCCCTTTTTGCGTCTCGCATGGTCCTTGTCTCGAGGCCAGCGCCTTTGCTACAGTCGCGCTCATGCGCCTCGCGCCTTCGTCCCGCAGTCTCGCCGCCATGCTCGCGGCCGCTTTGTTCGCCGCTCCCGGGGCGCTCGCCGCCGGGGCGGAGCGTCCGCTCACCGAGCAGCAATATCTCGACATTCCCGGCATTGGCCGCGTGCCGATCCCGCTGCCGCCGGGCGCGCGCGTTTTCTCGCCGCAGCGTCGGCCCACAGCCCCAGTCGAGCCAGAGCTCGCGCCCGAGAGGGCGCCGCAGACGGCGCGCGACTCGCTCGACGATCTCATCCGCCGCCTCTCGCTCGCCGAGAGCGAGGAGGAGGAGAGCGCTCTCGCCCAGGCGATCGGCCGGCTCTGGGCGCGCTCCGCTTCCCCCACCGTCGATCTCTTGATGCGCCGCGCGCTGGTCGCAGTCGGCATAGGCGCGGATGCGCTGGCGCTCGATCTCTTCGACCGCATCGTCATCCTCGAGCCGGAATGGGCGGAGGCGCTGGTCGGCCGCGCCAATGTCCGCATCGCGCTCGGCGATCTCGACGGGGCGGAGCGCGATCTCGAATCCGCCCTGCGGCTGGAGCCCCGCCGCTTCGACGCACTCGGCGCATTGGGCGCGCTGCGCGAGCGGGCCGGCGCCTCGGCGCGGGCGCTCGAGGCCTATCGCCGCGCCCGCGCGCTCGATCCGCGCCGCGAGGAATGGCGCAAGGCGGAGGAGCGGCTGCGATTGGAAGTCGAGGGCCGGGACATCTGAGCGGCGCGCGCGTTCTCCCGCGAGCCGCGACGCGAGCGAGCCGAGGAGCGATGATATGGCGCAAAACGACATTTCGCAGGAAACTCTGAGCGCCGAGGCGCTCGCGCAGCTCTTCACCGAAGCGCGCACCCATAATGGCTGGGCGGATCGCGAGGTTCCCGACGCCCTGCTCCAGCAGGCGCTGCGGCTCGCGCTATGGGGGCCGACCAGCGCCAATTGCCTGCCGGCGCGCTTCCTCTTCATACGTTCGGCGGAGGCCAAGGCGCGGCTGGCGCCGGCGCTGTCCCCCGGCAATCTCGACAAGACGCTCGCCGCACCGGCGACGGCGATCGTCGCCCATGACACGCAATTCTACGAGCATCTGCCGCGCCTCTATCCCGCGACCGACGCGCGCGCCTGGTTCGTCGGCAACGCCCCGCTCATCGAGACGACGGCCTTTCGCAATGGCACGCTGCAGGGCGCCTATTTTTTGCTGGCGCTGCGCGCCGTCGGGCTCGACGCCGGGCCGATGAGCGGCTTCGACAATGCGAAGGTGGACGCCGAATTCTTCCCCGGCGGGACGGTGAAGTCCAATTTCCTCATCAACATCGGCTATGGCGATCCGGCGAAACTCTATCCGCGGGGTCCGCGTTTCGCCTTTGAGGAGGTCGCCTCGATCCTGTGAGGCGCGATCCTCGACAAATGAGGAAACGCCCATGGCTTCTCTGGCTTCGCCCGGCCGCGCGCAGGCGCTGCTGGGCCTTTTGCGGATTCTCACCGCTGCGCTGTTCCTTCAGCATGGGACGGCCAAGCTCTTCGGCTTTCCGCATGTGGCCATGTTCGACGGGCTGAAGCTCGTCTCTCTGCTCGGCCTCGCCGGGGCGATCGAGATCCTCGGCGGCCTGCTGCTGCTCCTCGGCCTCTTCACCCGGCCGACGGCCATCGTGCTCGTGGCGGAAATGGTCGTCGCCTATGTCGTCGGCCACGCCGCCCGCGGCGCTCTGCCGATCCATAATGGCGGCGAGCTGGCGCTCGTCTATGGCGTCGTCTTCGCGCTTTTCGCCCTTGCGGGTCCCGGCCGCTTCGCCCTGGATAGATCCGTTCATGAGGGGACTTGACAGCCGGACGACAGATTCTCGCAGCCTGTGTCATTTCAGTCACAGAAAAGTAATTCTGTGACAAATATATTGCAAAATACATAAATGTTTATTTGAGGCTTTAGTATAGATTACATCGAAATATTGATGCGGCATACTTGGCGGCCTGGCGCGGAACTAGGCAAAATCCGGCGCTGGCGCTCTCGCCACTATTTGATCACAACTCACCCTTACCGCGGGTCTACTCGACAGTCCCGACCGAGCTCGGTCGGCTGTCGGGAGAGAAACGGCAAGGGGGATAGCGCATTGAAACAATGGATCATCGGAGCGGCGATTTTTGCAGGTTCGACAGCGACGGCGGCGGGCCAATCCTGGGTGGGGAAGGCCTCCTACTACGGCTATCATGGCCGGACGGCGAGCGGGGGCCATGTGGGGGCGCTGACGGCGGCCCATCGCAGCCTTCCTTTCGGCTCGCGCGCGCGCGTGACCAATCTCGGCAATGGCCGTTCTGTGGTCGTCACGATCAATGATCGCGGTCCTTTCGTGCATGGACGGGTGATCGACGTCTCCACCCATGCGGCGGACAGCCTCGGCTTCCGTTCGGCGGGCGTCGCGCGCGTGAAGGTGGAGCGGGTCGCGGGCGAATAGCTCGGGCTCTGTCGTTCCCGGCGGGGAATCCCGAGCGATAGGCTCGCTATCGCTCGGGATTCCCGATCGCTCGCCCTGCGGCCGCGCCAACCGTGAGCTATGGTAAACGGCGATTTCTCAATTGGCCGCAAACACAGGAGTTTGGCTTAGGCAAATGTTAAATCGCCTCGCCTATAGAAGGAGGGTCGAGTGATCGTGAGAGTATGCGAGTAACAAAATGACCGAGACGCATCGTCCGCGTGTCAAATATGTCATCGGCCCAGATGGCAGCCCATTGACCGTCGCGGATCTGCCCCCGCCCACGACCAAGCGTTGGGTGATACGCCGCAAGGCCGAAGTGGTCGCGGCGGTGCGCGGCGGGCTCCTCTCCCTCGAGGAGGCTTGCACCCGCTACACGCTGACGGTGGACGAGTTTCTGAGCTGGCAGATGTCGATCGACCAGCATGGTCTCGCCGGATTGCGGACGACCCGCCTTCAGCAATACCGCATGTGATTTCGGCGCCCGATCGCGGCGCCTCTTTTAAAAACGCAGAGCCGGCGCGCCTCCAAGGCGGCCGGCTCTTCGTCGTTTCATGGCCTCTTTCGCCCCCGCGGCCGTCAGTTCTCGCTATCGGCGCGGCCGCGCAAGGTTTCGGCGAGACGTCCGCGCTCGAACACCAGCACGACGACGAGCGCGAACAGCAGCGGCACGATGAGATAGAGCAGGCGGAACACCAGGAGCGCGGTCAGCACCTTGAGCCGCGGCACATCCGGCATGGCCTTGATGAAGATGAGCTCGAACACGCCGAGCCCGCCGGGCGCATGGGAGACCAGCGCCGCCGAAAAGGACAGGAGGAAAGTGCCGAGCACGACGATATAGGGCGTGCCGCTGCCCTCCGGCAGAGCGAAATAAATAATGCCGGCGGCGCCGATCAGCTCCAGAGGCGCGGCGAACATCTGCCGGATCATCACCTCGGGCCGCGGATACATCACATGGATCTTGCCCAGATCGATCGGCTTGAAATGCATCAGCGAGCCGATGACATAGAGCGCCACGGCGCCGAGGCAGGAGAGGCCGATGATCAGCGCCGTATGCTCATTGGTGAGCATCTCCGGCAGCATGCCGGAAAGGCGGCCGAGCAGGCTCGGCTGATAGGTGAGCAAAAGGCCGGTGAGCAGCACTGTGCCCAGGCCGAAGGTGTAGGAGCACAGCACCACCAGCACCGCCACCTGACCAGCCGTCAGGCCCTTGGTGGAATAGGCCCGGTAGCGCACCACGGCGCCGGAGAACACCGACGCGCCGATATTGTGCGAGAGCGCATAAGTAGTGAAGGAGCACAGCGAGATGAACACCATGGAGATGTGCTTCACGCCGAGGTGCAGCAGCGCGATCCGATCGTACCAGGCGAGCGCCGCATAGGCGAGCAGAGAGCAGAAGCCGGCCGCGATCCAATGGGAGACGGGAATGGCCCGAAGATCGGCCCAGACCTCCTCGCCGACCGATTCCCCGCGAAATTCGCCATAGAGAAGGTAGAAAGAGGCGATGACAGCCACCAGCCCGACGAGAGGCCAGACAAATTCCAAAATTTTTTTCATGTGGCGCTGTGGGTTCGGCGCTCCCGGTGCGGAGCGCGCGCTCTCACTGGCATGGCCACGCCGCGACCGCAAGCCTGAATGCCGGCCACAGCGACCGGCTCCGGCTCGGCCGCCACGCCGGCCCGACATTTCGACACGCCCGACGGACCGACGCGCTCATGCGGCCCCGGCCGGCTCGCCGGGCGCGGCGAGGCGTCCCAGCGTCGGCGTTTGGCTGCGGCTTTTCGGCTCGCGCCTCTTCTATTTTCTGGCCTGAGCCAGAAAGACCTCAGACGCGCCGCTCGGCGACGAGATCGATGATGCGATCGCCGCCGCGGTCGCGGGCTTCCTGGCCCTGCGCCTTGCCCAGCTCCTCGGCCGCATCCTTCATATGCGTCTCCGCCTCGACCAGCTGGTCCTTGAGATCGGCAACCGAGCGCAGGAGATTGTCGCGACGGGTGCGCGCAGCCTGAGCATAGGTCGGATAGGCGAAGTGATTGGGGTCGGTGATATTGGCCCGCTGCTCCTCATGAGCGATCTCGCGATCGAGATCGCCCGTCATGCGGGTGAATTCGGCGATCATCGTCTGCAGCTGCGCCACGCGGCGCCGGCACTCTTCGGCGTGAAAACGTTTCAGCCGAACCAAGGCATCTCGCGACTTCATGACACTACTCTCCGGCACAAGTTACTTACGACGCATGCGAACACAATCGCTTTTCCGCGAGACGAGCGGAAATATGGCGCAAGGAGGTTGCTCGAGTGTTACTGGCCCGACGTTTCTGCCGGCCAAACAAAATAGCGCCGCAATTTCAATCAGCCCCTCGGCCTGTCAGAGCCGCGCCCTATATGAGCCGCCGCGGGCGCAGCGCCCGCCGCGAGGTTTCTGGCGAGGAGAGGAGGCGAAGATGAGACGCGCCCATGCGATCATTGCGGCGGCCGGGGTCGCCGCGCTCCTTTCGGCGGCGCCGTCGGGCGCCGACCATGTGGGGACGCATAAGGTCCTCCTGCCGGGCGACATTCCCTTCACGGCCGGCCCGCCGTCGCTGCCGGCAGGAGCGGAGGCCGCCGTCCTCTATGGCGATCCCGCCAAGGACGGCATCTTCGTGATGCGGCTGAAGGCGCCCGCGGGCTATCGCATTCCGCCGCATACGCATCCCAAGGCGGAGGTCGTCTCGATCGTTTCCGGGCGCATGCGGCTCGGCCTCGGTCCGGCGGCGGATCGGGCGAGCGTCGAGGAGCTGCCCGCGGGCGCCTTCTCCATCATGCCGCCGGGCGTGGCGCATTACGCCTTCTTCGACGCGGAGACGGTGCTCCAGATCGACGCCATGGGGCCTTGGAGCATCGACTACGTCAATGCCAAGGACGATCCGCGCAATCAGATCGCGCCAGCGCAGCGGTGAGGCGCTCGGCCGTCAGCCCGCCAGCTCCTTCAGCCCCCGGCGGATGAGCGCGCCGGTGTCGGCCCCCTCCCCCATCGCCTCGAGGCTCTTGGCGACGGCGGCGGCCGCCTGCGGGCGGCCATAGCCGAGATTGACCAGCGCGGAAATCGCGTCCTGCGCCGCCTGGGGCGCCGCCGCCGGCTCCTCGCCGGAGAGGCGCGCCACCACAGGATCGATCCCGGCGAAGGCCGGAGCCTTGTCCTTCAGCTCGGCGACGATGCGCGCCGCCAGCTTGGGGCCGACGCCGGAGGCGCGCGCCACCATCGCCTTGTCCTGCCCCGCAATGGCGGAGGCCAGCTCGCCCGACGAGAGAATGGACAAAATAGCGAGCGCCACTTTCGAGCCCACTCCCTGCACGCTCTGCAGCAGGCGGAACCAATCGCGCTCGGCCTCCGACGAGAAGCCGAAGAGGCGTATGGCGTCCTCGCGCACCTGCGTCTCTATGGAGAGCGCCGCCGCCTCGCCCACGGGCGCGAGCTTTTGCAGCGTGCGCGCCGAGCAGCTCACCACATAGCCGACGCCATGCACGTCGATGATGACGAAATCCTCGCCATAGGAATCGACGATTCCCTTGAGCTTGCCGATCATCTCGCCCCCGCGGCGAGCTTGCGCGCGGCGATGCGGCCGGCGCGATGATGGGCGTGGCAGATGGCGACGGCCAGCGCATCGGCGGCGTCGGGACTCTCGGCCCGGCTCAGCGGCAGCAGCACGCGCACCATCATGGCGATCTGCTCCTTATCGGCGTGGCCATTGCCGACCACGGTCTTCTTGACGACATTGGCGGCGTATTCCGCCACCTCGAGCCCGGCGAGCGCCGGCGCCGCCAGCGCGACGCCGCGCGCCTGTCCGAGCTTCAGCGCCGATTGCGGATCGCGATTGACGAAAGTCTCCTCGATCGCCGCCTCATGCGGCGCATGCTCCTCTATGATGCGCGCGAGCCCGCGCTGCAATTGCGCCAGCCGCTCGCCCATGGAGGCGTCGCCGTCCGAATGCAGCGAGCCGCAAGCGACAAAAGAGAGCCGCGAGCCGCGCGACGCCTCGACGAGCCCCCAGCCCGTGTTGCGAAGGCCCGGGTCTATGCCGAGAATGCGAATCGTCTCTTCCGTCATGGCGGGAGGTTAGGGGGAAAGGCGCGCGAGGGGTAGCGGCGTCTCTCGCGCCGGGCGGCGCCCCCACCTCCCCCTCGAGGGGGGAGGTCGATCGCCGAAGGCGAGCGGGAGGGGGTGATCCCCGAGTCTCGGGCATTGACCCCACCCCGGACCGCTCCGCGGTCCGACCCTCCCCCTAAAGGGGAGGGTGGAGGGCGAAGCTTTTTGGATGCAGCGCGAGCGACGAAAGCGCGCGCTTTCGCGCCCGCCGCCGAAATTCGGCGCGGGAGGATGGGAGGTCCGGGACGCGGCGGCTCCGTTTGGCCGTCGCGTAAAAGGAATTGCGCATCGAAGCCGGAAGCATCCCGGACCACGGCCGCCTTTTCTGTTCGCCGCCTGCGGGCTCAGGGTTGTTTTCCCCTTTCGGGTAGTCTATCCCCGCGCGAGCCTCGGAAATTCGGCGCAGCTTTCGCATGTGTTCCCACATGCCTCCGCACGAAGGAGAAGCCGTGCCGGCGGCGTGGCGTCGCTCGAGACGAGAGAGGGTCTGCCCCCGCCCTTGCGAACCGCGCCCCCGCCGACGCCGCCTACCCTTCAAGGCGACGCCCCACCGGCGGAGGCAGAGAGGAAGATAGGAATTTAGTCTCCTTGTGTCAAGGGGGGCGGCCTCGCGCCGAGGCGACCCTTCGAGGGGCTGTCGAATGCGCAGATCGCGAGACGCCGCGGCCGTCCCAGCGCGATCGGGTGAATGCCGAAAGGGACGCGCTCACCCTCCCCTTCAGGGGGAGGGTCGGCCGGCGATAGCCGGACGGGGTGGGGTCCAACTGCAAAGACTCGGGGCGTCACCCCCTCCCGAGCGCCTTCGGCGCTCGACCTCCTCCCTTGAGGGAGAGGTGGAAACGCCTCTTCAATCACCGCTTCTCGTTCACCCGATCGCCCTGCGCGACCGTCATGGCCGGGCTTGTCCCGGCCACCCACGCCAAGCAGCTGAAAAACCAAAGAAAAATTCCAACGATACGAATTTCATCCCCCGGCGGGCGCCGCCGGAGTTTCGGCGTCACGCCGAACTTCCGAGGCGCCTCGCCGCACATTGGCGTAGATGGCTGCTACATGATCAATTGCGCCCCAATCAATTGATTTTGACCAAACCGCTATTCGTGTTCTATTGAACTAATTTGTGCGTTTAAGCAAACTAGCAGCAAAATTTCGATTCTTCGGAACGGCAAGCAAACTTAGGGTTTCGTATGGCTGACCAACTCACAGGGGAAACGAAAATTAATTCGGCACCTAAGTCGATGCGCCCGACCCTATCGTTCGAGACGATCACGTTCTCCGATGGCACGAAGCTCGCTCTCGACGACGACGACATTATTGTTTTTGTCGGCCCCAACAACGCGGGGAAAAGCGCCACGTTAAGAGAGCTAGAAGCATGGGTCGCTCGCTCTACCCGTGGCGTCGTCGTCACTTCCGCTACTTTGAGAAAAAGCGGCACGGCCGAGGACCTTCGCGCCTTTCTTGAAGAAAATGCACAGAAATCTGGAGGACCGGGAGAAATTCATTACGGCGGCATTGGTTATAATATTCGCCATGACACCATTCAATTTTTTGATCAGCCAATCGACCGACACCCGGTCGCTACATTCTTCACGAAGCGGATACCGACAGAGACCCGCATCCACGACTCTAGCGCCGCAAATGCTATCCCCTTGTTCGACAGCCCACCCAGTCACCCCATTCATATGCTACTGATGGACGAGGAATTGACTGCTGACATCAGTATGAAGTTCCGACATGCGTTTGGGCTGGACCTGACGCCATTCCGTGCAGGAGGAAGTAATTTCCCGCTCTACGTCGGAACAAAGCCAACTCTCAAACCGGGCAAGGATGAACTGTCTCGCGAATTTGTTGAAGCGCTACAACGCACGAATGTACCACTCACCAGTCAAGGCGATGGAATGCGTAGCTTCGCAGCTGTTGTTCTCCATGTCCTCGCAGCAAAAACACATTCGATCCAGTTGTTGGATGAACCAGAGGCCTTCTTGCATCCGCCACAGGCGCGAATACTCGGCCGATTCATTGCGGAAAGCCGCCGCGAAAAGTCCCAACTCTTTATCGCAACACATAGTACTGACATTCTCGACGGACTTATCGAGGGAGGCTTGGACAAAATCCGTATTGTCCGGCTTAGGAGAGACGGTAAAGTAAACCGAGTAAAAGAGCTTGGCAAAGAGCAAACACGAGCTATTGCAAAAGATACACTTGCGCGCTTTTCGCGCATCTTCGAAGGAATATTTTTTGAGCATGTAGTTGTGTGCGAGTCCGATGCCGATTGCATGTTCTATCAATCGGTTCTCAATCTTCCTTCCGTGTCTGGAAACCGGCGCCCAGAGGTCTTATTCGTTCATACTGCGGGCAAGCACCGGATGGCGAAGTTGGCAGAAACATTGAGCGCGCTGGACGTTCCCGTTTCGGTCATTAGCGACATTGATGTCCTGAGCGAAGAGGGCACATTTAAGCGGCTGATCGAAAGGCTCGGCGGCCAATGGTCGGACATTCAACCTCATTGGAAAGCAGTTTGTGATGCGGTCATCTCGCAAAGACCTCCGTTGAACGCTAGCCAAGTGGCCAAATTGATAGCCGACGAGATCGAGGACGTGACCGGAACCGGTGATTTTCCTTCTGGGAAAGAAAGCGCCATAAAGCGAATATTCAAAACCGTTTCGCCGTGGAGCCCCGTAAAGCAAAGTGGGCGCGGAGCGCTGCCGGCCGGTGAGCCGATTAAGCAATTTGATCAGTTGTACGAGAAATGCGCCTCGCTAGGCCTTTGGATCGTCCCTGTTGGCGAGATTGAAGGCTTCTGCCGTAGTATCGGCGCACATGGTCCTGGATTCGTTGAAAAAGTTCTTGAAGAGCGAGACCTTGACACAGACGTAGAGCTAAACGACGCTCGAGAATTCATCCGCAAACTCTGGCAGCGAGCCCGTCCGCATGAAGTTTCACGCGACGAGCAGGTCAATCTTTAACAGTCGCAGCCCCTCACTCCAAAATCCCCTGCCCCACGCCCCTCGCCTCCCCCACCCCGCACAACATCATCCCCACCCGCAGCTCCGCCGCGAAAATATCCAGCATGGTCTCCACGCCCGCCTGCCCCGCCGCGGCCAGCGCATAGGCGTAGGCGCGGCCCAGCAGAACGCCCTTCGCGCCCAGCGCCAGCAGGCGCAGCACGTCGAGGCCGGAGCGGGCGCCGGAATCGGCGAGGAGGAGGAGATCGTCGCCCACGGCGTCGGCGATGCGCGGCAGCATGCGGGCGACGGAGGGCGCTCCGTCGAGCTGGCGGCCGCCGTGATTGGAGACGACGATCGCCTCCACGCCGCAGCGCATAGCCTCGCGCGCGTCGGCCTCGTCCAGCACGCCTTTTAAGATGATGCGGCCTCCCCAGCGCGCGCGCACCCAATCCAGCGTGGACCAGTCGAGCGTGGGATCGACATTGGCGGCGATGTCGCGCAGATAATTTTTCTGCTTCATCGCGCCGCCGAGATAGGCCGCGACATTGCCGAGAGCATGCGGCCGGCCCATGAGGCCCACATCATAGGCCCAGGCGGGCTTGGTGAGCGCCTGCAACAGGCGCCGCTGCGGCGCGAATGGCCCGGCCATGCCGGAATGGGCGTCCCTATAGCGAATGCCCAGCGCCGGCAGATCGACGGTGAAGACGAGATGCTCTATCCCAGCCGCGCTCGCGCGCGCGAGCATATTCTCCATGAAGCCGCGATCTTTGAGCATATAGAGCTGCAGCCAGATCGGCCGCGCGCTCGCCGCGACGACTTCCTCCAGCGGGCAGACCGAGAGCGTGGAGAGAATGAAGGGAACGCCCTTTTTCGCCGCCGCCCGCGCGCCCTGAACCTCGCCGCGCCGCGCGAACATGCCGGACATGCCGATGGGCGCGATCAGCACGGGCAAATCCGCCGCGACGCCGAGCCACTGCGTGGACAGATCGACGCCGGCGACGCCCTGCATCACGCGCTGGCGCAGCGTCACGCTCTGAAGATCAGCCATATTGGCGGCCAGCGTGCGCTCGGCGCCGGCGCCGCCGTCGATATAGTCGAAGAGAAAGCGCGGCAGGCGTCGCCGCGCGGCCTCGCGATAATCGGCGGCGGATGAAATGATCATCGCTTGTCTCTCGAGAATTGCGCGGCGCTCATGCGAATTTGCCGATCGCCTTGGCGGAGGCGATTCCGCGGAAGGTATGAAAATTGGGGCTCGCTCGGGTTTCGCGGCAATAGCGGTCGAAATCCTCGGCGCTGACGTCGATCATGACGACATCCCAGCCGCTCGCGCGCCAATTGGCGATTTCCTTCGCTTGGAGGCGAAGCCATTTGTCGTGCGTGTCGGCCGGATAATTATCGACGCTGTGACGCAAAAGCTCGTGATCGGCCGCAGTGACGCGCGGGAGATAGGTCGTCGGCACTCGCATTCTCCCATGGCGCGCGCCATCGCGCGCCGACGCCTTTTCTGGGCCGCGGCGATACGAAAAGCGCGCAGCGCGTCGTCGCCGGCCCGTTCGAACACGAGCCGGCCCGATCGACGTGATCGCCCGTCGGATAAGAGGGGCGCCGGAGCGTCCCCCTCAGCCCTGTCGTTTCTCGATCTGCCCGATCGCGTCCACGACGGCGTCGAAGGTCAGGAGCGTCGAGGCGTGACGCGATTTGAAATCGCGCACCGGCTCCAGAATGGCGATTTCCTCCCATTTTCCATCGGGGGGAGCGCCATTCTCCTTCAACATTTTGCGGACGGTCTCGCGCAGGGCGCGCAATTCTTGCGGCGTGGAGCCGACAATATGGCGCGCCATGATCGAGGAGGCCGCCTGGCCGAGAGCGCAGGCTTTGACCTCATGTGCGAAATCCGCCACTTTTCCATCCGATAGGGTGAGATCGATCGTGACGGTCGATCCGCACAGCTTGGAATGGGCGGTGGCGCTCGCATCTGGAGCCTCGAGCCGACCGACGCGCGGTATCTGCGCGGCGAGCTCCAGTATGCGCTGGTTGTAGACTTGATCGAGCATTGTGGCCGATAAGTTGCTAGCGGGGGGTTACGTGGAATCCTTCCACTGAGTATATAATTCCGCAGGCCGCGTTGAAAGCGGCCGTCTTCCCCGAAGTGGTCGGGCCAATCGTCTATCTGGAGGCGCCACATGGATGCCGTGGTTAAGTCCTTGCTCGACCGTAACGAGACGGCCGAGACTCCCGTCGAGCGCCCGACCCGCGAGGAAGCGGAGGCCGCAGTGCGCGTGCTGCTGCGCTGGGCGGGCGACAATCCCGAGCGCGAAGGCCTGAAGGAGACGCCCCGCCGCGTCGTGAAGGCCTATGAGGAATTCTTCCGCGGCTATCAGGAGGACGCCGGCGAGGAGCTGGCGCGCGTCTTCGAGGAGGTCGAGGGCTATGACGACCTCGTGCTGGTCCGCGACATACCGTTTTTCTCGCATTGCGAGCATCACGTCGTTCCTTTTGTCGGAAAAGCGCATATCGCCTATTATCCGACCGGCGGCGTCGTCGGCCTCTCCAAGCTGGCGCGGCTCGTCGACGTCTACGCCCGCAGGTTGCAGACGCAGGAAGCGATGACGGCGCAGATCGCCACCGCGATCAACCAGCATCTGACGCCGCGCGGCGTCGCCGTGCTGGTGGAGGCGGAGCATATGTGCATGTCCATGCGCGGCGTGATGAAGCAGGGCTCCTCCACGGTGACGGTGCAGTTCTCGGGCGTGTTCCGCGACGATCCGGCCGAGCAGGTGCATTTCTACACGCTGCTGCGCGGCGCCCGCTGACCGCTTCCCTGGGGAAATCCAATGTCCGCTCTGCCGCCGGCCGAGGCCCATGCGCTCGAGGAAGGGCTCGCCCTCGCGCCGCGCTATGACGCCCAAGGGCTCATCGTCTGCGTCACCGTCGAGGCGGCGACGAACGAGGTGCTGATGGTCGCCTATATGAACGCTCTGGCGCTCGAGAAGACGCTGGAGACCGGCGTGGCGCATTATTGGTCGCGCTCGCGGCAGAGCCTGTGGCGCAAGGGCGACACCTCCGGCCAGGTGCAGAAAGTGGTGTCGCTGAAGGTCGATTGCGACCAGGACGCGCTGCTGCTGGCGGTCGAGCCCGGCGGCGACGGCAAGGCCTGCCACACCGGCCGCAAATCCTGCTTCTATCGACATGTCGAGAATTTGGGCGAGAGCGGCGCTGCTCCCCGCCTCGTTCTCGACAGCTAAAAGCCGCGACGTCTGAGGCATAAGTGACCGAGCTCGAAACAGCCGTGCAGGAGATCGCCGCCGAAATGGCGGCGCGGCCGGACCGCGGCGAGGTGGCGAGCTACATACCGGAGCTGGCGGGCGTCGATCCCGGCGCTTTCGGCATTGTTGTCATCGACGCCGATGGAAACGCCGTCGCCGGCGGCGACGCCGACCTGCCCTTCTCGATCCAGAGCATATCGAAAGTCTTCACGCTGACGCTGGCGCTCGGCATGGTGGGCGATCTTCTCTGGCGGCGCGTCGGCCGCGAGCCCTCCGGCAATCCGTTCAACTCCATCGTGCAGCTGGAGCGCGAACGCGGCGTGCCGCGCAATCCTTTCATCAACGCCGGCGCCATAGCGGTGACGGATGTGATCCTGTCGGGCCATCAGCCGCGCGAGGCTCTGGGCGAGATTTTGCGCTTTCTGCAGTTTTTGGCCCAGGACGAGACGATCTATGTCGATCGGGCCGTGGCGGAATCGGAGAAACGCACCGGCTTTCGCAACATAGCGCTCGCCAATTATATGAAATCCTTCGGCGTGATCGCCAATCCGGTGGATTTCACGCTCGGCGTCTATTTCCACCATTGCGCCATCGCCATGACCTGCCGGCAGCTGGCGATGGCGGGGCGCTATCTCGCGCATTCGGGCCGTATCCCCTCCACCGGATCGTCGGTGGTCTCGCCCGAGCGCGCCCGCCGCATCAATGCGCTGATGCTGACCTGCGGCCATTATGACGGCTCCGGCGAATTCGCCTATCGCGTCGGCCTGCCCGGCAAAAGCGGCGTCGGCGGCGGCATATTGGCCGTCGCGCCCGGCAAGGCGTCCATCGCCGTCTGGTCGCCGGGCCTCGACGCCAATGGCAATTCCCATCTCGGGCGCATCGCGCTGGAGAAGCTGGCGCGGCGCATGGGCTGGTCGATTTTCGGAACCGAGCCAGCCTGAGCCGCAGCCGCCGGCGCCGTTAACCGCCCCGCTACTTTCAGCGCGCAGCCTTCCGCCCAATATAAGAAAAATCAGAAGACGGGCGGAGACGGTAGGCAGGAGAGGCGCGATGACGGCCTTTTTTCGCAATCCCTTCGACAGATGGGCGCCGGATGGCGGCGGCGGGGTCGATGCGCCGCCGATCGCGCGCGAGCCGACGCCCCCGCCCATGGCCACCCGGCCCAAGATCGGCCTGGCGCTGGGCGCCGGCGCCGCGCGCGGCTGGTCGCATATCGGCGTGCTGCGTGAATTGGCGGCGCATGGGATCGTGCCGGATGTCGTCGCCGGCACCTCCATCGGCGCCGTAGTGGGCAGCTGCTACGCCGCCGGCAAGCTGGACGCCGTGGAGGCCTTCGCGCGCTCCATGACCAAAAGGCGCGTGTTCACCTTTATGGATCTGTCCTTCTCGGGCATGAGCCTCATCGGCGGCGAACGGCTGCGCGCGGCGCTCGAGAAGGAGCTGACCGACCTCTCGATCGAGGATCTGCCGGTCCGCTTCGCCGCCGTCGCCACCGAGGTCGGCACGGGACACGAGGTCTGGCTGAAGCGCGGAGCGCTGGCGCCGGCCGTGCGCGCCTCCTACGCCCTGCCCGGCATTTTCGAGCCCGTGCGCATCGGCGACCGTTGGCTCTTCGACGGCGCGCTCGTCAATCCGATTCCGATCACCGTCTGCCGGGCGCTGGGCGCCGATTTCGTGATCGCGGTGAACGTCACCGCCGACACCATGTATCGCTCCCATGTGATCCACGATCATCACGCCCATGCGGGCGGCGGCCGCGCCAAAGAAAGCGCGCCCTTCGCCGACGCCTCGGAGCCGGGCCTCGCGGCGCATCTTCTGCCGCGCTATTTCCAGCGCCGTCCCGGCGCAGCGCCCAATGTCGCGGCCTCGATGATCGACGCGTTCAACATCATCCAGGACCGCATTTTGCGCTCGCGCATGGCGGGCGATCCGCCGGACGCCACCATCCATGCGCGTCACGAGGATGTCGGCATGTTCGACTTCCACCGCGCCGAGGAATTGATCGAGCTCGGCCATGAGGCGACGAGGCGCTCGCTGCCCAACATCTTCGCCCACATACCGCTCGTCGGCGCGACGCCGTGAGCCGCTGCCGAGCGGCTCCGGCGTCACCCTCGCGGAGCGGCGGCTCTCAGGCCGTCGCTATATAAGCGCGAAGCTCCTGGCGCTCGGACTCGATCTCGTCGATCCGGCATTTGACGACGTCGCCGATCGAGACGAGGCCGGCGAGACGCCCCTCGCGCAGAACCGGCAGATGACGGCGGCGCTCCACCGTCATCGCCTCCATCGTCGCTTCCAGCGAATGATCCTCGGCGATCGACATGGGATCGGCGGTCATGAAGCGCGCGACCTCATCGCGGAGCGCCTCGACGCCGTAACGCGCAATGGCGCCGACGATGTCGCGCTCGGTGATGAGGCCGACGACCTCGTCATCGGCGCTGACGACGACGAGCGCGCCTATGCCGCGGCGGGTCAGCTCCTCCGCCACTTGCAGCAATGTCCGTCCAGGCGCGATGGTGACGACCTCGGCTCCCTTGCGGGCGAGTATGCGGGCGACATTCATATGAAATCCCTCCCCTCTCGCTAGTTTATCTCAGCGCTCCCGACTTGCGGCTAGCTGTTGCGGTTACTCACGGCCTCCCTCGCGACGATCGAAGGCGCCGAACAGGAGAAGCCCCGCCACAAAGCCCCCGACATGCGCCTCCCAGGCGATCTGCTCCGTCGACCCTGCCGCGCCGGGGAACAGGCCGAAGATCAGATTGGCCGCGAACCAGAGACCGACGAAGGCGAGCGCGCGCCGGTTGGACCAGAGCTCGGCGAGGCTCGACGCGCGCCGCGACGCATAGGCCCCCCCGATCCGCGAATCCTGGGCGAAAGCGAAACGCGCGCTCGCCGCCATGGTTCCCGAGATCGCCGCCGAGGCGCCGACGACCGGGCCGAGGTCGAAAGGATGGATCGCAAAATGCGCGGCAGCGCCGGCCGCCGCCGTCAGCGCCAGAAAGGCGAGGAAGCGCGCCGCGCCGAAACGGCGCGCCAGCGGCGAGCCGAAGGCCGCCAGCGTCACGCCATTGACGGCGAGATGCGTCCAATTGGCGTGCAGCAGCGCATAGGTGACGAAGGTCCACCAGGGCAGGCGCTCCGCGCCCAGAGCCTCGGCCACGTCGCCGGCCTCGACGCCCGGAGCCAATTGCCCCGCTATGGAGCGCATGAAGGCGTCCGGCGCCAAAACGATCGAGATGCGTCCCGGAACGAAAGCCAGCGCGGAGAAGATCTCGGAGACCGTCGCGCCCGGCAATGCGCCGAGCGCGAACTGAATCGCCGCCAGCACGGCGAGCAGCGCCGTGACTTCGCCGGGCAGATTGAGGATTTTCTCCCTCTGGGGCCTCGCCTCGAAACGATCGTTCATCTCAGAGCCCGTCCTCGGCTCGCCAGAGCCATTGCGCGTGGTTACCGATTTCTTGCCGCTGGCATGCGGCCTGCTCTTCAGCTCTCGCCGCTCGGGGGCGGGCGGCAGGGCGCGCCGATTCGACGCAAAGTCCTTCACGATACGCCGTTTTGGAAACAAAATGAGACACAAGGTCAACCAGCAACTCTACGCCTATTGGAGCCGCTTGAAAGGGGCGCGATCGGCGCCAGAGCGATCCGAGATCGACCCGGCGGAAATTCGCGAGGCGCTGCCCGATTCCTTCATCATCGAGATCGACGAGGCGGGGCGCTTTCCGATCCGCCTGTGCGGCACGAGGCTGAATGCGCTATGGCTCGACGAGCAGAAGGGGAAGTCCTTTCTCGATCTGTGGTCTCCCGAGGACCGCCGGACGCTCGCCTCGGTCATGCTGACCGTCATCGACGGGGTGGCTCCCGTGGTCGCGGGAGTCGAAGGACGCGCCGGGGACGAGGGCGACGTCTTGGAGCTCGAGCTGCTCTTGCTGCCGCTGCGTCATTTCGGCAAGACGCATTCCCGCGTTCTCGGCGCCATCGCGCCCGCGCGCCGACCGCGCTGGCTCGGCGTCGCGCCCGCCCAACCGCTGCGGCTGACGTCCTTCCGCGTCATCGCGCCGAGCGAGGCGCATTTTCGTCTTTCGGAGCCGGTCGGGCGCCGCGTGGTGCGCCCCGCCGCCTCCGGACGGCCGGAGCTGGTGCTCTATCGGGGCGGAAAGGCATGAAAAATCAGCAGCGCGCCCCCAAGGAGGGGCGCGCCGACCTGGGGCGAGAAATTACTTCGCGACCTGCTTGAGCTCCGCGTCGGCGGCCTTCACATGCTCGGCGGCCTGCGCGAGATGGTTCTGCCGGGCCTCGTCGATGGTGGCCTTCAGATGGTCGATCGCCGCGGCGAGATGCGCGTCCGGCTTGAACTTCTGCAGCGACTCGGCCTTCTCCAGCGCGAGATCGGCATGATAGGCGAGAAGCCCCGTATCCTTCAGCTTGACCTGAGTGATCGCTTCCTCGACGTGGTTGGAGGCCTGATCGAGCCGGTCGTCGGCGCGGGCGATCGTCGAGGCGAAAAGCGCGCCGCCAAAAGCGAGCGTGAGAGCGGCGGTTTTGAGCTTCATGGTCGTTTCCTCATGATCCGGCGGCGCGCGTATCGTCACTGAACGTTTCGATTTAATCGCGGCCGCCGATGATCGTGTCCTGCATTTAAATGCAATTGGGGGCGCCTTGCTAGCCCGTCAGTAGGATTTTCCGCAGCGCCCCTCGCCGCTCACCAGAATTTCAACGCGGCGAGCAGACCTTTTTGCGCGACCTGGCGGTCCTGCTCCTTGAGCTCGAGGAAGATCTGCCGCGCGCTGGCCCGCAGATCCAGCAGCTGCTCGTCCGAAATGTCGAAATCGACCGACGCCGACCGCAATTCGCGGCGCGCCGAATCGAGCTTTTCCTGCAACAGGGCGATCAGGGAATTCTTTGCCATTTTCTTGCTCTCTCACTCGCTTGGGCGAGCCTGAGAGCGGGAGCGGAAGAACGCTCGAATTCCCTTTGCGGGCCTCAATCAGATTCGCCGGTCGGGCCTGCATCCGAGGCCCTCGGTTCTTTTGAACGCTCACGCTCGAGCGTCGGCGCCGATTATCTTTGAAGTTTCGCCGATCCGCAATCCGGCCGCCGAGCCCCTCGAAAGCTACGCGAAGCCCGCTCGGCGACGCCACGTCGGTAGCGTATAAATATTGCACAGAAGCTTGAATCTGCTTGGTGATCGAGGCTCGGCGCTGCGCAAATCCCCCAATGGCGAAGCCGCGCCGCATCGATAGATTCGCTCTCGTCGATTCAACGCGTTGCGTCGCGCCTGCCGCGTTTTCGCCTATTCCCGACCAGGACTTCCCATGACATTCGCTCGCTGCGGCCTCGCCGCCGCGGCCGGGCTCGCGGCCATATTGGCGTCGCGAGGCGCGGCCGCCCATTGCATGATCGGCCCCCGCATGATCCCGATGACGCTGGCCATAGACACGCCCTGCGTCATGGATGATTTCATGCCCATGGCGATGGGAACGCGAAACGGCGATCACACGCGCGAGCTCGACGTCCCGCTGATGCTCTCCAAGCGCATCACCAAGAATTTCGGCGTCACCATCGCCGGCACATGGGCGCGCATGTGGATGCCGGAGAACCTCTCCTACATGGGCATGATCATGGATCATCACATGACGCCCGACGGCGCGATGATGATGATGCCCATGCTGATGCCGATGGGCATGTACATGCCCGGCATGACGATGAGCGGCTGGCAGAATCTGCAGACGACGTTCAAATATCAGCTGCTCACCGACAAGAAGAGCGAGCTCGTCGTCTCGGCGGGACTGTTCGTCGATTGGGGCGGCGTCGGCAATCGCTCGGCGGGCGCGCCGGGCTTCACCACTCTGGTTCCGTCGCTATGGATCGGCAAAGGGTTCGGCGATCTGCCGGAAGAATTCGGCTGGGCGCGCGCCTTCGCCGCCACCGGGCAATTCGGCCTGCGCCTGCCGACATGGCGCCGCACCCTCGCCTATTCGCTGAGCGGCATGAGCCCCGCTGGCGCGGACATGTCCGGCATGCTCAATTCCGTGATGGACATGTCCTGCATGAACATGCCGGCGCCCTTCACATTCGACATGACCATGGCAATGCCGAGCATAGACGAGTGCCGCCACTCGCCGACCTTCGCCTATGGCGCGAGCCTGCAATACAGCTTCTCCTATTTGAAGAAGACGCTGAAGGTCGATCTCGGCGTCCCCGATTTCGTCTATGAGCTCAACCCGATCGTCGAGGTTCAGTTCCGCACGCCGCTCTCCGGCGTGCGCACGACCAGCCTGCCGCCCTATTACGGCGTGGAGCTGACGCCCAATAATCAAAGGGTCTTCGCCACCTCTCCCACTTCGGCCTCGACGGTCGGAACCGTCAATCCCGGCCTCGTCTGGATGGGCGACAAGATCCAGATCGGCGCCGAGGCAATCATTCCGATCAACCGCCAGAGCGGGCGCGCCGTGGGCTGGATAGCCTCGATCGACTTCTCGCTGCAGCGCCTGTTTCCAGACACTCTGGGCAAGCCGCTCATCCAAATGGCCGGCGATGAGGAAGAGGATCACGACCACGATCATGGCGAACATGACGGCCACGATCATGAGGGCCACGATCACGAGAGTCACGATCATGGCGCTCCCGAGCATGGCGCCGGTCACGATGGCCACGCGAAAGGAGCCGGAAGCCATCGTGGCCATGGCGGCCATCGCGGCCATGCTGCGCATCACGGAACAGGCGCGGCCGCGACCGAAGGCCGGCTGGAAAGCTCCAGCCATCGTCACGCGCATTGACGCCACTACCTCCGGACGGGCTCCGCGCCCAAATGAGGCGTGGAGGCCGATCGCATAGCGGAGGAGAATATGGGCGATCAGATCGAGCTTTCGCTCACGCTCGAGCGCGTCGATGCAGCGACGCTGCTCGAGAGCCTCGAGCGTCAGCTAGAGGCGCTGCAGCAGATCGAGCACGCCGATGGCGACGAGCTCTATTCCGCGGCGCAACGTGAGAAAAGCGCCATCATACCCGTCATTATGGCGCTGGAGAGCGCCTTGCGCGCGAGCCGCTCACACTAAAGTCTCCATCACTGAATGACGAGGTCCGCCTGCAAGGCGCCGGCCGTCTTGATCGCCTGCAGGATCGAGATGATTCCTGTCGGCTTCAGCCCGATCTGATTGAGCCCGCGCACCAGCGTGCGCAATGTCGGCCCTTCCAGCGTGGCGACGCCGCCGACCTCCTCGGTCGCGGTGATGCGCGTCTGGGTCGTCACAGTCGTCCTGCCATTGGAAAAAGGCGCCGGCTGCGAGACCTCCGGCGTCTCGTTGATGCGCACGGTGAGGCCGCCATGCGTCAATGCGACGGGCGAGATCTTCACATCCTGGCCGATCACCACAGTGCCGGTGCGCTCGTCTATGACGACGCGCGCAGGCGTGCTCGGTTCGACGCGCAATTCGCCGATCTCGGCGAGCAGGCGGGTCGCGCCGCCGCGCGTCGTCGTCAGCGCGATGGTGCGATTGTCGCGCTCACGCGCGATGCGCTGATGATATTTCGCCTGCGAGTAGCGGTTGATCGCATCGACGATTTGCACCGCCGTCTGGAAATCCGGATTGCGCAGCTCCAGCATCAGCGCGCCATCCTCGCCGGAGGGACGCGGCGCCTCGCGCTCGATCGTCGCGCCATTGGGCACGCGCCCCACAGTCGCGACGCCATGCGTCAACGTCTCGTTCTGGCCGCCGACGGCGAAGCCCGACACCGCGATCGGGCCTTGCGCGATCGCATAGACATTGCCGTCTATGCCGGTGAGCGAGGTGAGCAGCAGCGTACCGCCCATCAATGACGTCGCGTCGCCCATTGCGGAAACGGTGATGTCGATCGTCGAGCCCCAGCCGACGAAGGGCGGCAGCGCCGCCGTCACCATCACCGCGGCGAGATTGCGCGTGCGCAGCGCGCTGTTGCGCACATTGACGCCGAGACGATCCAGCATCGACGACACCGATTGCTCGGTGAAAGGCGCATTGCGCAGCGTGTCGCCCGTGCCCTGCAGGCCGACGACGAGGCCATAGCCGAGCAGCTGATATTCCCGCACGCCGCGCGGAAAAGTGATGTCCTTGAGCCGCACCGAAGCGAGCGCCGGCGCGCTCATCAGCACGAGCAGAGCGATCGCGACGAGCCTGCGCATCAGCCCTCGCTCACGCGGATGGAGCCATCCGCCTGGACGCGGCCAGTGACGATGAGCCCGCTATCCTGATTGCGCACGCGGATGAGATCGCCGACCGAGCCGGCCTGCAGAGCGGAGCCGTAAGCGACGATGACCATGCCGCCTTCATTGAAGACGATCTTCACCGAGGCATTTATCGCGACGACCTTGGGCGCATCGACGGCGATCGTCGGAACCGGACGATCCGGCAGCAGCGTGCGCCGCGCGACCTTGCCGATGAGCGCGCCTTTCGTCTCCGCGACCGAGCCATCCGCGCCGCCGCCGAGGCCGAAGGCGCGCTCGCCGAGCATGGATTCACGAATGACGTCGCCGGGATAGATGACGCCCAACGGCACGGGAAGCATGCGCTCCTCCGCGCCGAGCGGCGAGAGGCCGCAGGCGACCGCGGCCAGCACGAGAGCGACGAGCCGCGGCGGCCGCATCATCTGATTCCCTTCGAGACAGTGCCTTCCATCTCGTCGACCGCTTGGATCACCTTGGAGCTGAGCTCGAAGGCGCGCTGCGCGGAGATGAGATTGACGAGCTCCTTGACCGGATCGACATTCGAGCTCTCGAGATAATATTGGCTGATCGTGCCGAAGCCCGGATCGCCCGGCACGCCGACGACCGGCGCGCCGGAGGCGACCGTCTGGCGGAAGAGATTGCCGCCCAGCGCCTCGAGGCCCGATTCATTGGCGAAATTGGCGATGGTCAATTGGCCGAGCTGCTGCGGAGTCGTCTGCCCGCCTATGGTGGCCGAGACGATGCCCGATTGATTGACCGTGATCGCGGTGGCGTTGTTCGGAACGACGATGGTCGGCGTCACCAGATAGCCGTCGCCCGTCACCAATTGTCCGTTGGCGTTGGTGCTGAAGGAGCCGGCGCGCGTATAGACGGTCTCGCTGTCCGGGCCGACGATCTGGAACCAGCCGCGGCCTTGCAGCGCGAGATCGAGCTGATTGCCCGTCTGCGACAGCGAGCCTTGCGTCTGCAGGCTGCGGATCGCCGCGAGACGCACGCCGAGGCCGGTCTGCGAGCCTTCCGGAATCGTCGCGTCGCGGCCGCGGTTGGACACGCCCTGAAGCCGGTCCGCCTGATAGAGCAGATCGGTGAATTCCGCGCGGGAGCGCTTGAACGCGGTCGTGTTGATATTGGCGATATTGTTGGAGAGAACTTCGATATTCTGCTGCTGGGCGTTCATGCCCGTGGCCGCGATGGCGAGCGCTCGCATGGTTCTACCGATCCTTGTTCAAATCGTCATCCGGCTGATTTCCTGATAGGCGCCGACCGCCTTGTCGCGCACCGCGATCGCCGTCTGCAAGGCGCGCTCGGCGGACATGATCTCGTCCACGACCTGCTGCACAGAGGCTTTGCCTTGCACGCCGGCGATGGAGGTCGCCTCGCTCGATTTCACCTTGTCGACGACATCCGTCGTGAGCTGATCGAGCACTTGCGAGAAGGACGCTCCGTCGACAGACGAAGCGGCTGCGCTCTTCGTCGCGCCGCTCAGGGCCGAGACGCCGGCGTTGGAAGCGACGGATGCGACGATTCCGGGGACGAGTCCGATCATTGGCTTCCCTTCAGCAGATCGATCGTCATGGAGAGCAGCTCGCGCGTCTGCTTCATGACTTGGAGATTGGCCTCATAGGCGCGATTGGCTTCGCGCATATCGGCGACTTCGGTGAGAATATTCACATTCGGAAACTTCACATTGCCGTCCTTGTCCGCAGCCGGATTGCCCGGATCATGCTCGACGCGAAACGGCGCGCGATCGACGCCGACCGCGCCGACATGAACCAGCTCGGCGCCGCTCGCGCGATCCAGCTCATTGGCGAAAGTGACGGTCTTGCGCACATAGGGATTCGCGCCCGCGGTCTGGCCCGTGGAGCGCGCATTGGCCATATTCTCCGCGACGACGCGCAGGCGCGAGGATTGCGCCTCGAGACCCGCGCCGGAGATTTTCATGGAGGCTTCGAGAGCGTCCATCTCACATTATCCCTTCAACGTCGCCATCCACATTCCGTGGAACGACTTCATGATGCTGGTGCTGAGCGAGAAGGCGCCGCGAATCTGGCCCGACTTCATCATCTCCTGCTCGAGGCTGACCGAATTGCCGGAGAGGCTCGTCTCCCAATTCGCGCCTTCCTTCGGCGAGGACGCGCGCGGATCGAATGCCGCTGTCTGAATATGCAGCCCATTGGTGCCCGCGAGCTCCAAAGCGCTGTGATCCAGAACCTTGGAGAAAGGCGCGACATCGACCGCCTTGTAGCCGGGCGTGTTGGCGTTGGCGATGTTCTGGGCGACCACCGATTGACGCGCAGAGAGCCAGCTCCGCTGCTTTTCGACGAGATCGAAGAGATAAACAGGCTCGACCATGATGCCTCGCGCCGATTTGGTAACGGAAAATTAGCCGTTCGGTCTTGCGTCAAGCTGGACTTGCGCCAGCAATCAGCGAGACGCAGGACGCGACGCCTGACCGCTGTTATGCAGAAAATGAATGAGCTCGGCGATCGGACGATAGAATTCCGACGGGATCATCCTGTCGACATCGACATGATCGTACATCGCGCGCGTCAGCGCCTGACGCTCGAGCACGGGAACGCCGTTCGCCTCGGCGATCTCCCTGATCTTGAGCGCGATCAGATCGGTTCCCTTGGCGACGACGAGCGGCGCGCCGCCCTCCTCGCGCACATAGCGCAGAGCAATCGCGTAATGGGTGGGATTGGCGATGACGAAGGTCGCGCGCGGAACCGCCGCCATCATGCGCTTGCGCGAGCGATCCAGCGCTATGGAGCGCAGGCGCGCCTTTATCATCGGATCGCCTTCCGATTGCCGATGCTCCTCCTTGAGCTCCTGGCGGCTCATGCGCATGTCGCGCCGCCACTTCATGCGGCTCCAAGCGAAATCCGCCATGGCCAGCAGGACGACCGGAATGCAGACGACGCTGGTGAGGCGAATGACGAGCTTGAGCAGCAGGCCCGGCACCTGGCCGGGCTCGACGCGCATCGCATCGATGATGAGCCCGCGGTCGACATTGAGCGAAAAGATGACCGCGCCTGCGATGATGATGATCTTCGCCACCGATTTGGCGAGCTCTACGAGGCCCGTGACGCTGAAGATGCGCTTCAGTCCCTCACGCGGCGAGATGCGCGAGAGATCGGGCTCGATACGCTGGAAGACGAGGCGCGGCGAGCCCTGAATGAAAGCGGCGACAAGCGCCGAGACGATGAACATCCCGAGAATCGGCGTCAGAAATCGCGCGGTCTCCAGCACCACCACTCGCGACTGCATATACGCGTCGGCGCCATTGGCGACAGCGAATTGGCCGACATTGCCGAGCATCAATCCCAGCGCGCTGGCGAGCTGCGGGCCGACCGTCTGAACGACGAAGACGGAACAGAGCAGAAAGGTGAGAAAGAGCGTGGCGACCGAGAGATCGCGCGATACGGGAGTCTTGCCTTGCTCGAGCGCGTCGAGAATCTTCTTCTCTGACGCCTCTTCTGTTCGTGATTCGTCGTCTTCCGTATCGCTCATCGATCAGAGGCCGTCATTCGGCGGCCTCCTCCGGAGCCGCGTTGGACAAATCGATCTTGCCCTGCTCTGCGAGCCGCAGAACCGTGTCGGCGATGATGCGGCGCGCCTCCATGATATCGCGACGCGGCGGCGACGCGCCGCTGGAGAGCTCCGCCTCCACCATGCGCCGCGTGCGCGCAGAGAGCGCCGCGAGCACGAAGTCGCGAACGTCCACCTCCGCGCCGCGCAGCGCCAGAATGACACGATCGGCGGGAATGGCGTCGAACAGAATCATGCGGGCGCGGACAGTGAGCTTGGTAATGTCCTCGAAGTTGAACAGCATGCCCTTCAGCGCTTCGGCGTCGCGCGGGCGGCGTTCGGACAGGCTGCGCAGCACGCCTTCGGCATGCTCTCGCTCCATCTTGTTGATGATCGCCGCGAGCTTGGCGTTCTTCGCCGCCGAGGCGGTCGCCGCCGAATTCTGCAGGAGATCCTCCTGCAATGTCGTCTCCACCAGCCGAAGCGCCTCATCGCTGACGGGCTTGGACGACAGCATGCGGCGCATCACATCGTCGCGGAAGTCGGGAGGCAGCACGGACAGCGTCTTGGCGGCGCGCGCCGGATCTATCCGCGACAGCGTCAACGCCGCCGTTTGCGGATGCTCCATGGCCAGATATTCGATGAAGGTCGCCTCCGGCGCGGCGCCGACGCGATTCCACACTGCGCTGTTGGAGCTGCCGAGCACATCCGACATGATCTCGGCGATCTGATCCGGCGGTATCACGCCCGCCAGCAGCTTCTCCGCCTCGCCCGCCGTGCCACGCAGATCAGAGCCGCCGCTCTCGAGCTGCGACATGAAATCTTCGATGAGCGGCTCGATCATGCTCGCCGGAACCGCGCCGAGGCCGGCGGCGAATTTGGTGATCTGCCGCAGCTCGTTCTGATCGAAATGCTTGAGAACGCGCTGCGCCACATCCTTGTCGACCGACAACAGCAGCGCCGCGACTTTTTCCGGGCCGTTGAGCGTGCGGCCTGCATCGGCCGCAATCAGATTGGTCATCGCGGGCTCCCGCCTCCGTCACATGCGCCGCGCGCCGCTCCCAGGCTCGATGATCTCGGTGAGCGAGACCCCGAAGCGCGTATTGTCGTCCTCGACGACGACCACCTCGCCGCGCGCGATGAGACGTCCATTGACGACGACATCGACCGGCTCGCCGATCTTCTGGTCCAGCGGCACGATGGCGCCGCGCCCGAGCTTCAGCAGATTGGAGACCGGCATGGTCACGGAGCCGATCACCACCTGCATGACGACCGGAATGCGCAGAATCGATTCGAACTTGCGCGCGTCGATCTCGGGCTCGCGCGCACGCTCCTCCATCATCAGATCTTCGCCGATCGCGCGCGAGCCGCCGATCAGCCTCTCGAGCTCCTCGCTCTTGGAGCTCTCCAAATCGAACTCACCCATGTCGATCTCTCCATTGTCGACGCCGCAATCGCGCCAGCGCTCATCCGCGCAGCACGTCGTCGATGAATTCCTGCTGCTGATCGACGAAATCGTCGATGCGTATCGTGTAGGAGCCGTCCTTCTGGCCGATCTCGCACCAGAACAGCGACTGCCCTTCGCACATCAGCGCGACGAGACCCGTCGGTGAGACCGGCAGCTCGATGACCTGGCCGACCTCGAAGCGGGCGACGTCCGCGAGCGTGAGATCGCTCTTCTCCATCACGGCGCTCAGCGTAACCTCGGTCTCGGTCACGCGCTCTTTCATCCGCTTCGCCCATTGCGGATCCGTCGCCGGCGCCGATTTCGGCGCCTCTTGCGACAGGGCGTCGCGCAGCGGATCGAGCATCGCCTGCGGAATGACGATGAGCAGCGCGCCCTCGGCTCCGAAGGCGCTCAGCCGGCAACGGCAAACGACGCTGAAGCCGCCGCTCTTGCGCGCCGCGCCTGCGGGTTCCGCCCGCGCTTCCGCCGGCTCGAGCGTGAAGCGCGCTCCGACGAGCGCGGCGAAAGCCGCCTGCAATGAATTGGTGACGCGCGAGAAGGCCAGCATGCCGACGCGCGTCTCGATCGTCGTGAGCTCGCGCTCCGCGTCGTAAGGCGGCTCCGAGCCGTCGGAGCCGAACAATCCCTCGAGCAGCGTGAACACGAAGCGCCGGTCGGCGGCGATGATCGTCTTGGCTTCTGAATCGACGCCCGCGACATAAGATGCGGCGAGCGCGGCGCGCTCCGTCTCGAGCGCTATCTCGCCGGCCCGCGCGATCGTCATCGTCTCGACGGCGAATTGCATCGCGCCTTCGGCGAGACCACGCATCGAATCCTGTACCTGCGACGCCATGGCGTCGAACACCGCTCGCAATAGCGGCATGCGATCGAGCGAGGGGCCGCCGCCCGAGAGCAGACGCTCCCTCACTCCCTGCGAGGCGAATTCCACGGCTCCATCCATGCTCATGCCGATCACGCCGCCTCGGCGGCGCCGCCGGAGAGCGTCTCGTTCTCGACCTCGTCGATCGAGGGACGCTCGTAGGCGGGAATGGATTTACGTCCATGCTCGACCGCCACTTGCGGCATGGCGCCATTCATGAAGGCGAGCAGCGTTTGCTTGACGATGACGTAGAGGTGGCACTCTTTGCTACGCGCCACCTTCACCTTGAAGGCGAGCGGCGTGACAATGCCGTAGGAAACGAAGATGCCTGCGAATGTGCCGACCATGGCGGCGCCGATGAGGCCGCCGAGCAGCTCCGGCGACTGATCGAGCGCGCCCATCGCCTTGATGACGCCGAGCACGGCCGCCACGATTCCGAGCGCCGGCAGGCCGTCGCCGACCGAGGTAAGCGCATGATAGGGCTTCAGCCGATCGTAGCGAATGGCGGCGATCTCCTCGTCCATCAGCGCCTCGATCTCGAAAGTGCGGACATTGCCGATGATGAAGAGACGGCAGTAATCGCAGATGAAGGTGGTCATTTCCTTATTGGCGAGCACCTTCGGAAACGCCGTGAAAATCTTCGATTCCGCCGGATTGTCGACATGCGCTTCGACCTCGTTGCGCGGCTTGCTGCGCAATTCGCGCATCAGAGCGTGCAGCAGTCCGAGTATGTCGAGAAAGTCGCGATGCTTGGGGCCTTTGTCCATGACCGCCTGGCCGAGCGCCTTGCCCGTGTCCATGATCACCTTGGTCGGATTGGCGACGACGAAAGTGCCGAGCGAGGAGCCCATGATGATCACGAACTCCCATGGCTGCCATAGCACGATCAAATGGCCGCCCAGCGCCGCGAAGCCTCCGAACATGCAGCCCATCGTGATGATCAGCCCGACGAGAAAGCCCATGACGCCAGTCTCCGATGGAAATTCGTATTAACGAATTAGTCACCCTCCCTTGCGCGAGGCTGACATTTTCTTTCAGCTTCACGCAAGCAAAACCGGTCAGCTTCACGACGGAGCGGCGCGATGCGGCCGCAGCGCAGGCACGGACCTCGACAACATGCAATCGGCCTTTTACGTGTCGCTTTCGGCGCAAGTCTCCGTCGACAAGCGGCTGGAGACACTCGCCAACAATATCGCCAACGCGGCGACGCCGGGCTATCGCGCCGATGGCGTGAGCTTTCAGCAGGTCGTTTCCGAAACGGACACGAGCAAGACCGCCTATGTGTCGGCCGGCAAGGATTTCGTCTCGCGCGCCGTCGGCGAGCTCACCAAGACCGGCGATCCTTACGATATCGGCATTGTGGGCAAAGGCTTTTTCGCCATACGCACGCCGAATGGAACCGCCTACACGCGCGACGGCCGCATGCGCATGACGGAGACCGGCGATCTGCAGACCGTCTCTGGCTTTCCGATTCTCGACGCGGGCAATTCCGCCGTCGTGCTCGATCCCAATGGCGGCCCGCCGATGATCTCGCGCGACGGCATGATCACCCAGAGCGGTCGCCAAGTCGGCGCCGTCGGCCTTTTCACCCTCGACGAGACCGCGGATTTGGCCCGCGGGCCAAACGCCAGCCTCATTCCCTCCAAGCCGGCGACAGCGGTGCTCGACTTCGTGCGCAATGGCGTGCAGCAAGGCTTTATCGAGAGCTCCAATGTCAATCCGATTCACGAGATGGCCAAGCTGATCGCCACATCGCGCGCTTTCGACAGCGTGAGCTCGATGAACGACATGCTCGACAGCTCGCAGCGTGAGGCCATTCGCACGCTCGGCGGCTCATGACCTCGCTACAGCGGCTCCGCACGGCGGTCGAGCGCGACCAGCGCCGCGCCGATCACATTCGCGTCTTGGGCCTCGTGACCGAGGTGACGCCGTCGCATTGCCGCGTCAGCGGCCTCTCCGATTTCGTCGAGCTCGGCGAATGCGTGCGCATCGGCGCGCCGCCGGACGGCGCGCTGGGACAGGTGGTGCGCGTCGGCAGGGACGGCGCGATCGTCAAATCCTTCGACAATCGCGTGCGCATCGGCCTGAACTCACCGGCCTATCGCGCGGGGCCGATCTCCGTCGCGCCCAGCGCCGATTGGGCCGGGCGCGTTCTCGACGCCTTTGCGCGACCGATCGACGAGCGTGGCGCGCTCTCCGACGGCGACACGGCCTTCGACGTCGACGCCTCCGCGCCCAAAGCGATGCGGCGCGGCCGTGTGAGCGTGCCCGTGCGCACCGGCGTCAAAGCCGTCGATTGCTTCACCCCGATCTGCGCCGGCCAGCGAATTGGCATTTTCGCCGGCTCCGGCGTCGGCAAATCCACCTTGCTGGCCATGCTGGCGCGCGCGCCGGGCTTCGACACGGTGGTAATCTGCCTCGTCGGCGAACGGGGTCGTGAGGTGCGCGAATTTCTGGACGAGGTGCTGGCCGGACAGACGAGCGAATCGATCGTCGTCGTCGCCACTGGCGACGAGAGCCCGATGATGCGGCGTCTCGCGCCGCTGACCGCGACCACCATAGCTGAATATTTTCGTGACATCGGCCGCAATGTTCTGCTCATCGTCGATTCCGTGACGCGTTTCGCGCATGCCTCGCGCGAGGTGGCCTTGGCCGCTGGCGAGCCGCCGGTGGCGCATGGCTACACGCCGAGCATATTCGCCGATATTCCGCGACTGCTCGAGCGCGCCGGGCCTGGCGAGGAAGGACGCGGATCGATCACCGGCGTCTATTCCGTGCTCGTCGACGGCGACAATCACAATGATCCGATCGCCGATTGCGTGCGCGGCACGCTGGACGGCCATATCGTGCTCGACCGCGCCATCGCCGAGCAAGGACGCTATCCGGCGATCGATCTCAAAGCGTCGATCTCGCGCCTCGCGCATCACGCCTGGAAGCCGGAGCAGCGGCATCTCATCCAGAAGCTCCGCGCTCTCGTGTCGCGCTATGAGGATACGCGCGACTTGCGCATGCTCGGCGGCTATCAGCGCGGCGCGGATTTGGAGCTGGACCAGGCGGTGCAGCTCGTTCCAAAGCTCTATGAGGCGCTGACGCAGTCGCCCCAATCGCCCCCGAGCGTCGACCCTTTCCGCGAGGTGGCGGACAGGCTGCAGCACGCGACGCACGGCTGACCGGCGCGCTCGCCCGATCAACCAATCTTTCATTCCTTCGCGGTCATGATCCCGGCGCTGCCTGCGGCCCGGGACCATGACGAATTTCGCGACCATTCTCGATAGCCTGGAAAAAGCGTCCCGCCCCGCGGAGCGCGACGCCGGGCCTGTGCGTCCCCCGCCAATGGGAACGCTGCTGCGCGAGAAGGCGGCGCCCTCGCCGCTATCGCAGGAAGATCGCGCGGCGCGAATATCTCGCGCTTATGGCGCCGATCCCGCAATACCGCAGGAGCCTCCGCCCGCGCCGCCGCAGCCGAAGGTCGCACGGCTGCCTGAGCGTGAGGAGGTTCTCGTCGAGCTTCTGCGCGCCGAAGGCTCGATCGCGAAGCTCGGCGCGCTACGTCGACGCCTCGCCTGGGCCTGCCACCCGGATCGCCAGGAGAAATCGCGCGCGCGGCAAGCGGAGCGCCTGCTCGCGGAGTTCAACGCGCAGATCGACCAGGCTGTCGCGCGAGCCAATGCGCGCGCCGCCCGGCGCTGATCACTCGCCGATGACGACTCCGGCGCTGGAGACCAGCGCCCATTTCTCGCCGCGACGCTCCAGCGCGGTGATGCGGCCGAGCCCCTCCACGAGATCGCCCGGCGACACTTTGATGATCGCATTCGGGGTCTGCAGCAGAGCGACTCCCGATCGCACGCTGAGCAGCGCGAATCCGGGAACGCCGGCCTCCGATTGCGGCTCGCCGATCGAGCCGACGGGCGTGAAGTCGACCTTGCCGCGCTGATCGGCGATCTGCGTCTGTATGCGCTTGGAGGCGATGACCGTGGGGCGGCTGTAGATGGCGAGATGCTCGAGACCGGCAAATTGCGGCCGCCGTTCCGCATCCGAGATCATATAGCCGGCGAAGGCCGTCGACACGACCGCGAGAGCGACCCCGACAGTACGCAGGGCAAGCTCGCCGATATCGCGCGTCGGGCGCGTCGGCGGCGTGCGGCGCTCCGCGAAGAGATGCGGCGGCGCGATCTTCGGCTTGCCCAGCGTCGCCGCGCGACGCGGGCCATCGGAGCGAAATGTCGGAGCGTCAACCATGCGACCGTTCCTCGAATCGATGAACTAGAAATGGATAGCTCAAAATCGAGCAAAGTTGAATCGAGCTGCAAAATTTCGACAAGCTTCGGGAAATGTTGGCTCGTTAGCTATCTCATCGGACGCGAGCCGCGTCGACGGCGGAGGATGCGCCGAGTTCCGTTCGGCGATCGGAGCGGGCAGACGGTGAATTAATGCGTATCGAGCAATCGTCGGATCCCATGAATGCGCTGCCGATCGGCCTCGCCAAGCTGACGAGGCTGGCTTTCGCCGGCGTCGATCTGAGCCGCGTCGCCGGCCGCCTGCTCGGCATGTGCGAGCGCGACCCGAACCACGCCGGCGCGCTGATGGATCTCGCGGTCATCGATCAGCTCGAAGGCAATCTCGCAACCGGATTGAAGCGGCAGGCTATGGCGCTGAGCAAGCAGCGCGTGTTCCGCAGCACCTGCTGCGGCGCCAATCCGAGATTGCGCGTTCTCGCATTCGTCGCCGCCGCCGACATAGGCGCCAACACGCCGCTCGAATTTCTGCTGGAAGGCTCCGACATCGCCTTGACGATGGTCTATGTGATGCCCGGTCGCGAGCTGCCCACCGTCCTGCCGGATCATGATCTCGCCTTTGTCGCGATCGCGGCGACGAGCCTCAATCGGCGCCTGCTCGCCGAGCTCGAGGATCTGCTCGCCTATTGGCCGACGCCGGTCGTCAACCTTCCCGGCCGCGTCTCCATGCTGGAGCCGATCGAGCTCGCCGCCAATCTGACGGAAGCCGGGCTGCGCACGCCTATTCTGCGTCGCATGCTGCGCAACGAGCTGCGCGACGTCGCCGAGTCGAGCGCGGCCGACCGAAGCTTTCCGATCGTCATCCGAGCGATCGAGCAGCGCAATGAGCGCGGCGCCGAGAAGATCGACACGGCGCTCGGCCTCGGCCTCTATCTCGGGAAGCGCTCGGACCGGGCCTATCTCGTGTCGCCATTCGTCGATTGCCGTGGACGGGACGGTCTCTATCGAAAAATCCGCCTGCTGTTCATCGACCGACGCCCCTACGCCTGTCATCTCGCTGTGTCCGAGGGCTGGAATGGCTCCTATGTCGATGCGCGAATGGAGGCTGATCTGCGGCGCCGGCGCGAGGAAGAGCATTTCTTCGCGACATTCGACAGCGACTTCGTGACGCGCCATTCGGACGCCTTCGAGGCGCTGGTGGAATGCGTCGGCCTCACCTATTTCGGCGTGGATTGCGCCGAGACGGAGAGCGGCGAGCTGGTCGTGTTCAAGGTCGATCACACGCTGCTGGTCCACGACATGGATCCTGTCGACGTGTTCCCCTACAAGCCGCCGCAGATGCGCAAGATATTCGACGCCTTCGCGTCCTATCTGCATCGCGCCGCGGTCGAGGGCGAGCGACGCTGAGCGCCAGCCGCGCTCAGCGCGACGCGGCTTCGCGCCGCGGGCGGCAGAAATCCCGCGAGGCGTCTGTCCAGGCGCCGAAACCGCTAGCGATCATGTTGGCGATCACCGCGCACACATAGCTCTTCTGCGCCGGCGCATTCTTCGGCCCTGCGTGATAGCGCGCGACGGCCGAGGTCCATGTCCCTTCCCGCTTGTGAAGATCCTTGAGGAAGCGCGCCGCATAATCGACGTTGGCGCGCGGATCGAACATCGCCTCGACGCTGGCGAAGCGCGCGCCGTGATAGTGATGATTGACCTGCATGCAGCCGATATCGATGAGCACGGCGCCGGAACGCTTCGCCGCGAGAAATCGCATCATCGCCTCGTGGAAATCGGCGCTGAACACGGCGCGCCCTTCGACATTCATCGCAAAGGCGTTGAGCGCGCCCTTCTGTCCCGTCTCGGTGAGCGCCACCGCATAGAGCACGGCGAGAGGAACCGCATTCTCATTGGAAGCGCGGATCATCTCCCTTTCGCAAATATTGCTCGATATCGGCCGGCCCTCGGCGTGCGCCTCACAGATAGACGTCGCCGCCGCGGCGATCAGCGACGCGGCGAGGCTCGCCATTCGGCGCCCGATCGCCATTCTCCTCGCTCGCGCCTTGCCTGCGATCACCGCCCGATCCCCCATAGCCCGCTCCCTGTCGACCGACGCTCTGCTCCTCGCGTCCGCCTCCGCCAGCTTGCGCGAAGCCCGCGCCATTCTCGGGCGCGGCTTGCGCATTGGCGCCGCCGGCGGCGGTCGGGCCGATCTGTATGGTGCAGGAGTCGATCGTGCAGCCGGACGACTGCATCGCCTCGACGAGCTTCTCACGCGTCGCATCGAGCCGGTGCAGCGCCTCGGTGGACTCGACGCTGATGCGCATGTCTATTCCCGAATGCGCCAGCTTCATCTTCACAGTGACCGCGCCGAGCGCTGCAGGCTCGAGCTCTATGGTCAGAATTTTGGGCGAGACGCTCTGTCGCTGCGCTTCGCCGACGTTCGCGGCCGCCGCCGCCGTTACCGTAGCCGAAGGCGCCAGAGAAGCAGAAGCGATCAGGCTGCGCGCTTGCGGCGCGAGCAGCTCAGCGAAAGCCGTCGGCAATTGTGTCGCAGGCGCGAGAATGGCGAGCGTTCCGATCGGCTCCTGCGCAGCAGCGCCCGCTCTATCATCGACCGTCGCGGCGCTCGGCGCTGCGGATACATTCGGCGCATCGCCCGCCACGGCAGACGTTATCGTCGGCGTCGCCACATTGTCACGCGCGTCGAATGTCGCGGCTCTCATGTCGACGGACGGCGTCGGCCAATCGGCAGTCGCCGCCGCGGGGCGGCGATCCGAACTTCCGTCGCCGCTGGATGAGCCGGCTTCGACGCTACGCGCATCGCCGAATGAAGTTGCGACATTGGTAGGATCGACGGACTCCGCCACGGTCGATGCGCTCGCGCGCCAATCATTGGCCGAAATTCGATCACTCGACCGAACGGCGCTCATACGATCGCGCTGTGGCGGGGATGCGGTCGGCGCGGCGCCCGACGCAACGAAGGCCGCGCGCGGCGCATCGCCACTGGAGGGAGACGAAGAGGCTTGGATCTGCGCCGCGCCTGTCGATGCGGCCGGCGCTCGATCATCGCTCTGGATGTGATCCGCCAGCGCCGATGCGGGCGCGCGATCGTCGATCGACCCTATGAAAGAAAGATCTCGCGCTCGCCCATGATCGGCAAGCGCGCTGGGAGTCGGCGCGGACTGTGAGGCGCCGGCATCCGACGAACGCCGCGCAACCTGCTGCGGAGCGCCGGAGTCTGCGGCGCTCGCAACAGAGGATGGCGTGGCGCGCGATGCGGCGGCGACGGACCGAGCAATGTCCGCGGCAGGCGTCGAACGGCGCCTTTCGCTCGAGATCTGCGAATCGGGCGTGGTCGTTGCGGTCGCGACATATCGCTGCGACCCGCCCGTGTCGGCGGTCGCCATATCCTGCTGCGGCATAGACAGCGATGGGCTCGGCGTATCCGCAACGGGCGGCTCGGTCGCGGCGCTAGCGGTTCGATCGACTTGCGCGCGGCGATCCAACGCCACGCCCGAGAAACTGGACGCGCGCGTCGATGCGGAGCTCGTCGTCCCCGTCCAGTCCGAGCGCCGATCATCGACATCGACCAATGTCACAGGAACATCGCTTCGGCTACGATCGGAGGTTTCGAAAGACGTCGCCTTCCGGCGGGCGGAAGCGTCCGCGGTCGTCACCTCGCCATATGCGCGCGATTGGATCGCCGCCGCGCGTGCTGACGTGTCCTGCACAATCGGCTCGGCGCTGTCCGGCGCAGTGCGTGCGCCGTTGCCGACGGCGAATTCCGCGATCGGCGAAGCAGGGCTGGCATAAGCGCGCATCGAAGTCGGAACAGCTTCAACCACGGGGTCAAGCCGATCCAACGGCGTCGACGTCGTTGACGCTTCGTCTAGTGAAACAGATGAAGCCGAGGGATCGATGTCGATGCGCGCCGACGGAGCGACGACATTCGCTTTGTCTGCTTGCGCGACTGAGACGCCGCCGAGATCGTCGGACGGAATCCCGCGCGTGTCAGGAGCAGGAGCCGCATAGAACGTCGAGGGCGCGAGCTCGGATTGCGACGAAACGCTCGTCGATCGAGCCTGCCGAAGGGAATCGGATGCCGACGGCGCCACATCGCCGCGAAGCTCGAAGGGCGCGAACGACTGAGCGCCAAAATTGGACGCGACTGAAGGCGTCGATTCTGGAGCGTCAGACGACCACTCCCAGTTCGCAACATCTGTTGAATGCGGAGCAGCCGCCGCGAAAGCGTCTCCCTGCAAATCGACAGACGAGGGCGCTACCGCGGCGCGCCGGCCCTGCCAGAGCGAGGATCGATCAGCGGCTGCAATAGCGCTGTCATCTGAGGATGTCCGCGCCGAGCGAGGCGCCGACGCGGGGCTCGATGACACGGATGGCGCGTAAGCGTTCTCGCCTCTAGCGGAATCGATTTGCGCCGAGGAAAGCGATGCAGCGAGGTCCGCAGTTGGAGTCGGCGCATTGGTTTGCGAAGACGCGGGAGCCGATGGACGCGCGGCAGCACGCAAATCGAACGGCGCGAATGCGCTCGTGCGAGCGATCGGCGCCTCCGGAGCGCGCTCGTCCGAGCTTCGCGCGGGCGACTGGGTCTGCGTCTGCATCTCGAGCGCAGACGACGCCGAACGTACGGGAGCACCATCCGAATCATACGCCGCGGCGGAATCCGGGCGCGCATCCACGGCGGCGGCTCGCGGCGCGATCGACGTCTTCCCGGACGGCGATGTGGAGGCCGGAAGCGGCTGTCTCTGCGTCGTCGCTTCATTCTCGTCGAGCGGCGCAGAAGTGTCATTCGGGACGGACGCGGAAGCGGCGAGCTCCGACACGGCAGACGCTTCTATCGCCGATGAGCGCCCGGCCCCGAGTGTCCCGATGGGCGTCGAAAATGACGCCGAGCCGTTCGGCGAAGCAAATCTTACGGATGTCGCTTGCGGCGTCGCTGTGGGTGATGTGCTTGGCTGAGCGATCGGCGCGCCGAGCGAAGTGGCGGACATCTTATCGCCCGATACCGGCCGGCTCGCACGCCGGATGTCGATAGCTTCTGTCGGCGCCGATGAATCCGGGATCTCGGGATCGACTCCGATGAGGCGCGCCGACAAACGATTGTCGAGTCCTTTCTCCCCGCTCACCTCGCCAGCGGACGGCGCCGAAACAGTCGCATCGACGTGGACGAAATTCGCACGCGAGGAGGCTTCCGCGCGCAGAGGTTCCGCGACCAAAGTCGCGACCGACGAAGCGGCTGCAGATTGCGGCGCGATGTCCTCTCGCGTGGTAGATTGGTCCGACGGGAGCGCTTCGGTCGGCGGCGTTTGCGAACTCGTCGGCCCAACCATGGACGAGGCTCGCTGCGGCGCGGCCGCGGCGGACGCAAGCCCCGGCGAGACAACCGCAACCGGAGCGCTGAGTGGATCGGGAATCGTCGCGACAACAGCTTTTTCGTCGTCTGATGCGCGACCGCTGAGATTGCGCGACATCACGACATTGGCCGCCGAAGCGATGGCGTTCCGCAGATCGCTTTTGTCGGCCTGCTGCAGCGAGGGAGCCGGATCCAGAGCCCGCGCCTGTGGCGAAGCCTCGGGACGAGCGTTTTCCGCGATACGGCTTTCGGACTCGATCATGCTCAGTCGCGGTGAGAGCACGGGAGCGGAGAAACGGCGCGCAACCTCGTTCGCGCCACTATCCGCTCGTGATCCACCCGCGTCCTCGCGCGTCGGCGCCGCCGTGTCATCGGTGGACGATCCATCGGATGGCGCCGGCGCCGATTGCGCATCGACAGCGGGCCGCCAGCTCATGTCGAATGCCGGGACCGCGACGAAAGCCAGCATCTGCGGCGCCACATTGCTCGTCGCCTCGGCGGCCGCAGCTTCCTCGGAATCCGACACCCTATGATCTGTCGTCGCTTCCGTGACGGGAAGGCGCGCAGAGACAGAGCTTCGATCGTCGAGATCGGAGAGCAGCGAAGCGAATTGATCGGCGTCCGTTGTGTCGGAATCACGTTGCCCGGACGAAGCTGCGTCGGTCTGACGACCGAGAAGACGCGCGGTCTGAAGATTGGGAAAAAGAGCGTCGAGAGTCATCTGCGTGTCGCCCGCTGAAGCAGCGCGTCCGCGTCGCTCAACGCCTGCTGCGCAGAGCGCTCGACCGTCGAATCGGGACGCGTCTCCTCTTGCGCCGGCGTGGTCGCCGCGGCGGAAGAGACGCCGTCGGTCACGCCCTGAAGACGGCTGATCGCGGCGGTCACGATATTGCGAACTTCGACATCGGCCGACGGCAGAATTCTCGGATCGATTTTTTGGAACTCCGCCTCCGCCGTCTCGAACTCGCCGGCGAGCCCGGCGACCGCAGCGCGATAGAGTTCTACGCGCGCGCGGGCTGCGGGCGTGTCGGCGAGAGGGCCTGCATATTGCGTCTCCGTCGTCGCCAGGGCGACGCGGCCGCTCAGAATCGCTTGCCGCGCGACGCCCATATGCGTCTCGAAACGCAATCCTGGCGAAGCGCCTTTCAGCAGACCACGGAATTCGCTCAAGCGGGAATTATCGCCATTGACGGCCGCGCGCAGCGTCGCTGCGCGCATTTCGTCCCAATAGTTGCGAGCGAAGGGCGATCTTGCGTATTGCGAGCCATAGCGCCGGCCGAGCACGAGAAATTTGGTGGGATCCTGCGTCACGTCGACGATCGACATCTCGCGTCGCAGGGCGGCCTCCTCGACGAGGGAGCTCGGCATCAGCAGACGCGCGAGATCGAACAGCTCGCGCGCCTTCGCTCTATCGGCGCCGATCAGCAGTCCGCCTTGGATCAATGCGAGATGCGCGGCGAGCGTGTCGGACTGCGTTCGCGCATCGATCGGCGTAAGCAGCTTGGCGGCCTCATCATTACGGCCTTCCGCATAGGCGACGGCGCCGGCGACGAGCGGCGTGTCCGCATCGGGGATGAGATGGGCGTCGAGAATCTTTCGGATCGAGCGGGATGGCCCGCCGCAGAACAGGAAGATCGCTGCGGCGACGGAATTGCTCTTTTCCTTCCATGCGTCGGCTTCGAGCGAAGCGACGACCTGTTCTATGCGCTCGATCTGCGCGGGAATCGCGCCACGGCCCCCGGCCGCGCCCTGCACCATCGACCCTTGCAAAGCGTTGAGCGCACGCACCTGCTCGGTGAGCTCGCCCGCTTCGGCGCAATATGTCGAACCGGAGCTCAGGACGACGGCGAGAATGACGGCTCGCGCGAATATCCTCACCGATCGCTCCTGCGCAGCAAGATTTCGATGCGGCGATTGACCGCCGCGAGCGGATCTTTGGGAGTCTTCGGCCGACGATCGGCATAGCCGGCGATCTTCACCACGCGCTTCTCGGGAAGCCCGCCGCGCACGAGCATGTAATAGGCCATGTTGGCGCGATCGGAAGAGAGACGCCAATTGTCATAGGCGGCCGATTTGTAAGATCGCCCGTCCGTATGTCCGCGCAGCTCGATCTCGCCGCTCTGCTTGGCGAGGAGCTGGCCGATTTGGCCGATGATGCGCACGGCCTGCGGCCGCGGCTCGACGGAGCCGACGGCGAACATCGAGAAAGCGGCGTCGTCGGTGAGGCTGATGAGCAGCCCTTCGGACGTCTCCGCGACCTCGACATGCGGAGCCGCACGCAACGCCGAGAGCTCGGCTTTCACGACCTTCTCCACTGCGGCCTTCACGCTGGAGGCCGTTGCGTCGGCCTTCTTGTCCTCGCCTTGCGCCGAAGCCGCACCACGCGGAGGCTGCGCCGCGGATTTGCTCTGCGGCGTCGATGGCGCGGGCTTTGCGCGCGGAGCCTCCAGCGGCTCGGTTGTCGTCGATTTGTCCGGCGAGCCACTGTCCTCGATACGCTCGTCCACATAGCCGACGCCATGGGCGCTGCGATCGAAGGGGTCGCCGAAGGACGAAGGCTGCGCCGATTTTTTGTCGATCTCGTCGAGAGTCGACATCGGGTCGTAAAGGAGCGCGGCCTCGCGCTGCGGGCTGTCCTTCTCCGCGGAAGCCGGCGGCGCCGAGGCCGGCGCGCCCTTGTCCGGCGCCGTGCTGGATTGCTGGCTCTTCCCCTGCCCCGCTTCGGCTGGATCACGCAGCCCCTTATGCGCGGGATTGGAGTCGATGAGCTGCACAGGATTGAAATATTGAACGATCGCCGCCTTGGTCTCCTTCGACGTGGAATTGATGAGCCACATCACCAGAAAGAAGGCCATCATAGCCGTCATGAAGTCGGCGAAGGCGAGCTTCCAGACGCCGCCATGATGCGCTTCCTCTTCATCGCCATGCTTCTTGCGGATGAAGATGATCTCGCTTTCCTCGTGATCGCTCATGCGGAGTCGTCCCCTTCGCGCAGCTGCGCCATCCATTCGCCGAGCCGCGTCTCGATCGTCGAGGCGTCGAGACGCGCACGCACGTCGACGCCGCCGACATCCTCGATCTTCGTGGCGATATCCTCGCCATTGAGCTTGGCGCAGACCGCCTCGAGCAGATCCACAGGGCCGCTGAGGTGAATCACCGGATTTTCGCGATCGGCGATGAGGACGCGCAAAGTGTCCATGAGAGCGACGAGCATCTTCTCTCTGATCTCGCGCACCACGAAGGGCTCGAGAATGTGCTCGACATCTTCGCCGATGCGCGCGGAGTAGCGGCCGAGCGAATCGCGAAATTCACGACCGAGCCGCTCGCCTTCCTCGCGCGACCAGCGACGCCGCTCCTCCTCCAGGCGCTGCGCGGCGACGGCGCGCTCGCGCGCGATCATCTCGTCGCATTCGGCCTTGGCGGCGGCGCGTCCTTCCTCGAGCAATTGCTCGCGCAGCTCATCGGTGAGAACGGGTCGGATATCTTCCGGCTCGGGCTCTGGGAGATCGATCGTCGGCTCCAGCGCGTCGAATTCGATTGCGAGCGGGGGTGGCTCCGGCGCGAGAATTTTCGGCTGCTCGTCGAAACAGGGGAGATAGAAGGCGACCGAGCGCGCCATCAAACGCGTCCCTCCGCATACATCCATTGCTTCAGAATCGCGACGGCCTGCGCCTCATCGGCCTCGATCAGCTGCTCGAGCCGCTTCTGCTGGGTGAACTTTTCCTGATCGGCGATATCCTCGATCAGCCCCGTATCGATCGCCGCCGCCATTGTGAACTCTGGCGCCTCGAGCGGAGTGAATGGCAACTCTATGCCATCATCGAGATCGAGCATCGGCGAGGCATTCTCAGCGAGAGCCGCGCTCGGAGTCTCCGCGAGCAGCGCGCGCGTCGCGGGACGCAGGCCGAAGATGACGAGCATCACGGTGACGGCGATCAGCGCCAGCGCGTTGATGACCGAGCCGAGCTGATGGGTGAGCGCGTCCGCCCAGCCCGGCGCCTCGACCGGACCCATGTCGTTCTCATTCGGCATGAACTCGACAGCCGAGATCTTGACCGTGTCGCCACGCTCCTTGTGCAGGCCGGCGGCTGTCGAGACCAATTGCTCGATCTCCTTGATTTGCCGCTCGACGGCGTCCGGCTTCGGCGCATCCTTGCCGGAACCGCCGAGGCTCGCGCGATTGACCAGCACGGCGATAGAGATGTTCTCGACCGTGTAGCCGCCGCTGACCGTGGTGATCGTCTTGGACGAGAGCTCGAAATTGGTGAGCTCCTCATTCTTCTTGTTCTCGTCGTTGGACTGCTTGCCCTCGGATGCGGACTGCTTATTGTCCTGCGGAATATTGCGGTCCGAGCCGGTGGATCCGGTGGTGCTGTTGTTCTGCGACGTCGAATTCTCCTTGACGACGCGCACCGATCGCTCGACCCGCGACTCGGGATCGAAGATCGTCTCATTGGTCTGCTTGCGATCCGTGTTGATGCGCGTTCGCACGCTCACCTGGAAATTCGACAAGCGCAGATAGGGCGTGAGGGTGCGACGGATATTGTCCTGAATATCCTTGGCGACGGTGCGCTCGAGGGTGAGCGTCTTGCCCGGCACGGCGTCGCTCTCGTCGCCTTCGGAAGTGGTGAGCAGCATGCCGTCGGTGTTGAGCACCGTGACCTGATCGACCGTCATGCCGGGAATGGAGGCGGCGACGAGATGCCGGATCGCATGCGCGGCTTTGGAGTCGTCGGGACTCTCCGTGCGAATGACGACGGAGGCGGAGGGAGGCTGCTTGGCGCGGCGGAACGAGCCCTCGTCGGCGAGCACGATATGCACGCGTGCGGCCTTCACGCCGCGAATCAGCTGAATGGTTCGCGCGAGCTCGCCTTCCAGCGCGCGTATGCGCGTCACCTCCTGCATGAAGGAGGTGAGGCCGAGCGAGCCGACCTTGTCGAACAGCTCGTAGCCCGCGTTGGCGCTCTGGGGCAGGCCTCTTTCAGCGAGCATCATGCGCGCTTGAGCGGTCTGGCCGTAATGGACCGAAACGGCGTTGCCCTCTGGATTGATATCGAATGGAATTCCATTCGATTTCAACGCTGCGCCGATGCGGCTCACATCCTCTCGATCGAGGCCGGCATAGAGCACCTCGAAGTTCGGACGTGAAAGATAATAGGCCGCGACCCCGGTCACCGCCAGGACGAGGACAAAGATCATGGCGAGTGCGGCGAGCTTGCGGGGACCAAGTCCGAGCAGATTGTCTCGCAGCTGAATAAGGCGATCCATCGGGGGCGTTTCATCGGGTTGACGCGATGCGGTTCCCCAATGTGCAGCCGCTGGCTTGCGCGAACTTTGCCGATCGTCTCGGCTGAGACGAGGAAGGGTCTCGCCGGCGGCGGCGAGCCCCATGCTCGGATCGTCGAAATCGTCACTGGAACAGCTTGAGGATGATCTGGCTGTTCTGGTTGGCGATCGAGAGCGACTGGACGCCGAGCTGCTGCTGGGTCTGCAGAGCCTGCAGGCGGGTCGAGGCCTCGTTCATATCGGCGTCGACGAGTGAGCTGACGCCATTGGTGAGGGCTTCGTTCAGCGTCTTGACGAAGGCGGCTTGACCGGTGATCGTCGTCTGCGTCGCGCCGATCTGGGCCGCATATTTGGTCAGATCGGAGATCGCTTTGTCGGCGTTGGTCAGCGAATCGGTGATGACCGCGCTCGAGGCGACGTCCGTCGTCGACAGATTAGTGAAATCGGTCGCGGCGGTCGCGCCCGTTCCCTGCGCGACTTCCAAAATGCCCGCGCCGGCCGCGACCGCAGGCGACGCGCCGCCACCGCCGATCAGCGCGGTCGCTGTGAGATTGATCGTGTTGAGCGCCGAAGCTGTCGAGCCGCCGCCATCCGTGTAAGAAGCGATGAAGGCGAAGGAAGACTGCGAGCCATCCAGAATGTTGAGGCCGTTGAAGCTCGCCGAGGCGACGATGCTCTTCAGCTGATTGCTGAGGCCGGTCAGGCTCGTGCCGATCTTCGCCGTGTCAGCGCCGGGCTGCGCCGCCTGCGCGACCGCCGATTTGATATTGTTGAGCACCGAGATCGCATTGGTGACGGCGGTCTGGGCAATGTTCAGGAGCGATGAGCTCACCGTCATCGAATCGCCGATCGTCGACAGCACGCCTTGATCGGACTTCATCGTCTCGGCGATCGACCAGGTCGAGGCGTTGTCGGTGGCGCTCGAAATCTTGAGACCCGTCGAGACTTCCTTCTGCGTGCTCGCGAGCGCATGCTGCGTCGCTCGCAGCGACTGAAGGGCCGTGATAGCCGAGGGGTTAGTGAGAATGCTGGACATGACTCATCGATCCCTTTTGGGGTGAAACTAGTGACGAAAGGCATCCCGGAATTTCACCGGCTCGACGGAAGCGGCATCATGCCTTTGGGCTGGAAACGCCCTATCCGAAGCAGTCATCGGCGGAGCGCCACGACATCGCGGGAGCCAGTCCACTCGACGACCCGTCGAAACCTGTTCGGGTCCCGACGGTTACAGCACAGCCTGCACGGTGGTTAACCTAACTAGATAACCTTAATAAAGGTCTAAGCGGACAAAGCGTCTGCGTCGCGCGGGCGACAAAAAAAGCCGCGCCCCGAAGGGCGCGGCCTCTTGCCGAAAAAGGTGAGTCGTCGGCGTATTACTGGAACAGGCGCAGGATGATCTGGCTGTTCTGATTGGCGATCGACAGCGACTGGACGCCGAGCTGCTGCTGCGTCTGCAAGGCCTGCAGGCGGGTCGAAGCTTCGTTCATGTCGGCGTCGACCAGCGAGCTGACGCCCGCGGTCAGACCCTCGTTCAGCGTCTTGACGAAGGCGGCCTGTCCGTTGACGCTGGTCTGCGTCGCGCCGATCTTCGACGCATATTGAGTCAGATCCGCGATCACCTTGTCGGCGTTCGACAGAGTGTCGGTGATCGTCGCGCTCGAGGCGACGTCGGCGGAGGAGAGAGTCGTGAAGTTCGTCGCCGCCGTCGCGCCGGTGGCCTGAGCGGCCTCCAACAGGCCCGCGCCGGCCGCGACCGCCGGAGAAGCGCCGCCGCCGCCGATCAGAGCGGACGCGTTGAGATTGATCGTGTTGAGCGCCGAAGCCGCCGTGCCGCCTCCGTCGCTATAGGACGCGATGGAATTGAAGGTGCTGCGCGAGCCGTCGAGCAGATTCAAGCCATTGAAATTCGCCGAGCTGACGATGCTCTTGAGCTGATCGCTGAGGCCCGTGAGGCTGGTGCCGATCTTCGCCGTATCAGCGCCAGGCTGAGCGGCCTGCGCGACGGCGGATTTGATGTTGTTGATGACCGAGATAGCGTTGGTCACCGCCGCATTCGCGACATTGAGCACCGACGAGCTGACCGACAGCGAGTCGCTGATCGTCGAGAGAACGCCCTGATCGGATTTCATCGTCTGAGCGATCGACCAAGTCGAGGCGTTGTCGGTAGCCGAGGAAATCTTCAGGCCCGTCGAAATCTCCTTCTGGGTGGAAGCGAGAGACGACTGAACCGAGCGCAGCGATTGCAGAGCGGTGATGGCGGAGGCGTTGGTCAAAATGCTGGTCATGACTCGTCGATCCTTGGATGAGGTGAACGCGACATCCCGGAAACTCACCGGCTCGACGGAAGCGGCATCATGCCTTGGGCGCCCTGCCCTATCCGAAGAACTCTGTCGACGGCGCGCCTGCGGTCTCGCATGGCCGCGCCGGACAATCGGATATTACACGCAGGGCGCAGGATCGCCACAAATCGCAGAAAATGCGATTAATGAAGAGCTAACAGGGATTTGGAGCCGCGCTGCGCGGCTTGGCGCTCCCGGGGACGCCGCCTCAGCCGTAGGAGCGGATGAGGCTGCCGACGAGGAGATTCCACCCGTCGATGAGAATGAAAAACAGCACTTTGATCGGCAGGGAGATGGCGGTCGGGGGCAGCATCATCATGCCCATCGACATTGTGATCACCGCGACGACCATGTCGATGACGAGAAAGGGCAGCACGATGAGAAAGCCGATCTCGAAGCCGCGGCGCAGCTCGGAGATCATAAAGGCGGGAGCGAGGACCTGGAGGCCGAGCTTCTCATAATCTCCGGTCGTCCCTTTGTCCTTGGTCAAATTCTCGAACAGCTTGATGTCCTTGTCGCGCACATTGGCGATCATGAACTTGCGGAACGGCTGCGAGATTTTGTCGAACGCCTCCACCTCGGTGATCTTATTGTCCATCAACGGCTTCAGCCCGTCCTTCCAGGCCGCGTCGAAAGTCGGCGCCATCACATAGAAGGTCATGAACAAAGCGAGGCTGATGAGCACGAGATTGGCCGGCGTGCTCTGCAGCCCCAAGCCGCTGCGCAGAAACGACAGCGCTATGGCGAAGCGGGTGAAGCTCGTCACCATGATGAGCAGGCCCGGAGCGATGGAGAGGACCGTCAACAGGACGAGGATCTGCACGATCCTACCGCTGGCCGCGCCGCCTCCTGCGGGCAGCAGAGCGTTGAGGTCGAACCCCTGCGCCAGAGCGGCGGTCGGCGCAAGGAGGAGGAGAAGGATCGCGGCTGCGCGCTTCATTGAACGACCAGGGCTTGAATGATGACCTCCTGAATGTGACCTTCCGAACGTGTCGCCGCCCGATCCGTCAGATCCTCGTGCAGGCGCCGCAGCCCATCCGAGCCCTCGAGCGAGGAAAGCGTCATCGTCCGCAAAAAGGCGACGATGTCCGCGGTCACTTGCGAGATCAATATGTCCGGCTGCGGCACGGCTTGGGAATCATAGACGATCGACGCCTGAAGGCGCACCCATCCGGTCTCTGGCAGGGCGAGATTGGTGACGATCGGCGCGAGCTCCTTGAGCTTCATCTTCGCCTGCGGCGCATCCTTCGCGCCTTCGCTGGGCGCGGCGGCGCCATGTCCGCCATGCGCCTGCCCGCCATGTCCCTGCGCGCCATGTCCCTTATCGCCGGGCTCGGCGCTTTTTTTCGGCGCCGCGCTCTCGGCCGGCGCCGGTTCGGCCGGCTTAGCGACCGTGGACGGATCGCCGGTCAGCGTGAAACCGAGGAACCCCCCGCCTCCGGCGCCGAGAACCGTCGCGACGATGAGCGCGAGCGCCAGCTGACCGGAGGACGACGAATGCGTTTCGGCGGCGGTGGTGGTGCCAGACGGCGCGGCCACGTTCGTTCCCCTTCCTGTCTCAGAACGGCGCGAATATGTCGTAGGCCTGCTGGCCCCATGCGGGCTGCTGCACCTCCGTCAATCGCCCGCGTCCGCCATAGGAGACGCGCGCCTCGGCGATCTTGTCGTAGGAAATCATATTGTCCTTGCCGATGTCGCGCGGCCGCGCGATGCCGGCGATCGTCAGCACGCGCAGCTCGTAATTCACGCGAATCTCCTGCGACCCGCGCAGCATGAGATTGCCATTGGGCAGAACCGCGGTGACGACGGCGGCGACCGAAAGCCGAATCTGCTCCGAGCGGTTGATCGACCCCTGCCCCTGCGTCGAGCTGCTCGACTGCAGATCATTATTGACCGAGCCCGTCCATTTGCGCTCCGGCGGAGCGGATGACGCGCCAGCGAGGAAGTCGAACAGGAACGACCACGTCGTCTTGACCTTCGAATCGCGCGAGCGATCGGTCGAATTGCCGAGCACCGCCTTGTCGTCCATAGAAATGTTCACGGTGACGACATCGCCGACCGTCATCGCGCGCACATCGCGATAGAGATTGACCCTGTTCTCGTCGAGCCGCATCTGCGGACCGAGGGCGGGTGGGCGCACCGAGCCAGTCGGCAGCTGATCGTCATAGGCTGACAAGCCGCTGCCGACGGGACTCATATGTGGCTCGCGCCCGATGTCGCGCGGGTCCGTGGCGCATCCGGCGAGCGCCAGCGCCGAGCCGATCGCGATGGCCAGCCGCTTCATTGCTTCTTTCCAGCGCCGACGAGGCTCGACAGAGCGGCGACCTTCTTGGTCAGCACGACGGCCCGGGAGGCCTCCATCTCATTGAGAATCGCGCTGGACTGTTTGGGCTGCAGCCGCATGAGCATGGCCGCCGCCATGTCCTCCTCCATATTCGCGAATTGCGCGGCGGCTGCTTCCGGCCGCATGCGTCCATAGATAGAGACGAGCCGCTCGTCGGTCTGCTTCAGCAGCGTGTCGTAGCGATCGAGCACGTCCTGCAGCTCCGCGCGCTTGGCTTCGAGCTCCGCAGTGCGCTTGGCGATTCGCTGCTCTATATCCAGCAGCTCCTTCTCCTGCCGCGCATTGCGAGCGGCTCCGGCGGCGGCGGCTATATCGGCGCAATATTGCCGCGCATCGGGAGGCGGCGGCGCTGCGCGCGCCTCGCGCACCCGGGGAGGCTCCTCCTTGACGACAGGCTCCGCCTTCTTCTGCTCCGCCCCGACGGCGAAGGCGCATGAGACGAACGCCGCCGCGGCGACGAGCGGAAGCGCCTTTCGCAAATTTGACATTGGATCTGGCCCGGGATCTGGCTCGACGTCTATGTTCGACGGAACATAGGCTGACCGATCCGCCTTGCGTGTGGCTTGCACGAGTCGCGGCGCGCGACGAGCGTCGCGACACAGGCTGGTAAAGAAAGCATTACTTTATTTGGTTACTATTTCGTTGACGCCGCGGAATCGATGCGGCTAAGTAGTCCGTATAGTGATTCGCGCAGATTGCCAGGGCGAGACAGATGTCAAGGGGACGGCAATGTTCATAATCGTCGATGAGCGTGAACTGGTGACGAGTGGGTATGCGCGCCACTTCGGCCAGGAGGGAATCTCCTCGGCGGGGTTCTGTTCCGGGCAGTTCATCGATTGGGTCGACTCCGCGGTCGAGACGGATATGCTCGCCGTGGAGGCCTTTTTGATCGGGGAGTGCCCGGAGCGCGAAGAGCTGCCGAAGCTCATTCGCAAGCGGTCTCAGGCGCCCGTCATCGCGATGAACGAGGCGCCGTCTCTCGAGCAGACGCTCGGGCTGTTCACAGCCGGCGTCGATGACGTCGTCCGCAAGCCGATTCACGTGAAAGAGATTCTCGCGCGCGTCTACGCTATTCGTCGCCGTGCGGAGACGCGTCGCGACCACGCGGTGGTCGGGCCGATGCAGGTGTTCTTCGACGGCCGCGATCCGCTGGTGCGCGGAGAGCCCTTCAACCTGCCGCGACGCGAGCGCAGGATTCTCGAATATTTCGTGATGAATCGCGGACGCCGTCTGACCAAGTCGCAAATCTTCAACGCGGTCTACGGTCTCTTCGACGATGTGGTCGAGGAGAATGTCGTCGAGAGCCATGTGAGCAAGCTGCGTAAAAAGCTGCGTGCGCGCCTCGGCTATGACCCGATCGATTCGCAACGCTTCCTCGGCTACATGATGGTCGGCTGAAAAGCGTTCTGAGCTTCGACAAATGAGAGAAAGGCTCTGGCCGGCGTTACGCCGGCCGGCCTTTTTTCAGTGCGGGATATCGTCCTTTGGGACAAAGGCGAAGCTCTTGACCAATGTCTCGCGCACGAGCTCGCCGCCGAGCCGCTGGTTGATGCTCTTGGTGAGCTCCTTCGTCAGCGAATTAAGATCGTATTTTTCGATTCGCCGAAAATCGAGGTTGTTGTCGGCATAGAGCCGACGAAACGCCTCATCCATCACATAGCTGTCCGCATCGACCGGCGCGCCGCCGCCGCCATGGCCTCCCTTATTGGACGCCTCGACGACATACGCGAATTCCGCCGAAATATAGCCCTTCAGCGTCCCTTCCGAGATGATCGGAACCGTGATCGGCTTGACCTTCTTCACCTCGAGCTTTTCCGCATGCTGCGCCGCTTCCGCCGGCGCGCTACGATGCGATTTCCAATAGGACGCGCCGAAGGTCGAGCCGAGCGTCACCACGCAGGCCCAGATCCCGATCAAAACCATGCGCATCATCGATAGGGCTCCAAAATCAACGTTCCACCGACGCTCTCGTGGAATAGGTTCCGTCGGACTCCGCCATCTCGATCGTGCAGATCATGATGCCGGCGATCTCCCGCATCGCGCGAAGGCGCCGTTCCAGCAGCTTTCCATTTTCGACGAGAGTGGCGCGCAATAGTTCGACCTTCGCTTCGATCGCCGATGAACGCGGCGCCGCATAGGCCCGCGAGGCGCGCGAAAATTCGAGCAGCGCATGAGTCTTACGCGCGTTGAAATCTTCGAAGTCCACATTGGCGCGCGATCGCAGCGCTTCCGTCTCGCGCTCGATCAGTCGCGTCAATCGATCGACGCAGCCGACGAAAGCCGCACGCCGCGCCTCCTGTGCATGATCGCTTCGGAACGGCGCTCCATTCACTCTCTCATTGCTATATCGATGCGTAGCCATGTCCTATATCCATTCGAACCGGTTCCAATCACCGACGCGGATAACGCCGACGACATCACGACGTCTTTGTGCGATCGTTGCTCGAAGACAAATTGTGATCGAGCAGCTTGCGCAGCCCCAGGCCGCCCGCTTTCGCTATCTGATCGCCGATCTGCTCGGCGATCATCGAGCGCCACACATCGCCCGCGGTCCCATGACCAAAATAGCCGTTTTCCGATTTCGGAAGCATCGCCTCCAGCGACGATTGAATGATGAAGGCCTCGAACTTTTGCGTCGCTTCGCCAGGACGAATTGTCGCCCGCGTTGCGGCCGCCGTCCCATCCCAGACCACCGGCGCGGCTACGGCCGGCTTGGTCGACATCGACGCGCTTCCATTGTCCGCAACAACAGCTGCGAAGCCATCGACATTTCTCGGCGTAGCGTTAGAGACTTCGCTGAGGCGCGTGACCGCCGCATTGCGACGAACAGGATCCGCGGCTTTGGCGACTTCGGTGACGAGATCGGTAGCGGGAAAGATCGACATCGGTCCCCAATCCTTCGACTGCGACTTTTCTACATGCGCAGACTTACGGCGCGCTGAAGTCGCGCATCGTCGCGCAATGCTCGATCACCTCGCGCAGCGCCTCCAGCTCCATTGCGCGGTCTCGCTCCATCTGAGCGTCGGCGACGAGCCGTTCCGCCTGCTTCACGCGCTTGGCCTGCTCCAAGGTCACGCCCGTCTGCCTATCGACCTCCCTGCGAAGCTCCTGCTGCTGGCGAATATTGGCCTTCAGCCTTTGCAGCACCACTTCCGGAAATAGCGCGATCATATTGCGATTGCCGTCGAGACATTCGACGATTCGCGTCTCCTCCTCCTTCAATTCGCGCGCCCTTCGCTCGAGCCGAGACAGGCGCCCCACCTCGATGCGATGCAATTGCTCATGAACTGCGAGAATCCGCCGCTGATTTTTCCAATTCATCGCCATTATCCCGACAAGAGCCAAGCGCCGAACGCCGAGGCGAAAGCCGTGAAGAAATCATCCGCCATCACATAGAACCAATAGATGCCGAGCCCGATCAACAGCGGAGTCGAAACAAAATAGACGGGGACCGACGGCGTCATGCGATTGAGAAAGCCGAAGGCGAGATTGACGATGAAGCCGAACAAAAGAAACGGACTGCTGATGCGCAGCGCGAGCAGAAACGACTGCGACAGCACATTCGAATATTCACGCAACATTCCGTCCGCGGGCATTCCATCCCTCACCGGAATCGCGGAATAGGATGCGAAAAGCCCGCGAATCATCTCCCAATGCTGATCCAGCACGAAGATCAGCGTCGTCGCGCCGAGCATGATGAACGAACTCATCGCGGGAAGCGGCTCCGCCTCCTCCACCGCCGACCCCAATATGTTTCCGAGCCCGGTCGTCATCGCCGCCGCTGTCGTCATCGTCTCCAGCGCGAAGAAGAAAAGACGCGCCATCGAGCCGATGAGCACGCCGATGAAAAGCTCCCCGATTACGACGAAGAGCACGCCGCCCGGCGTAGCGTTCGCCACCACTGGCGTGACGACATCCGCGAGCGCCGGCGCCAACGCGACCGTCAGTCCAATAGCGATGAACAGCCGCGCGCGCACCGGCACCCGTTGGCTCGCGAAGCCGGGTATCGTCATGATGCAGCCGCCGATCCTGCAGAACAGCACGAAGAGCGTCGCGACGACGCTCGTCAGCCCCGCCGTCACGATATCGTCCCGAGCGATTTGATCTCGACGCCGCGAGCGATCTCGAGATGCGAAAGAATGGGAAGCGCCGAAAAGAGACGGCCGACGATCATTTTGACATAAGGCCGCGCTTCGGGCGTCGTCACCACCGCAAATATATCGCCGCGCTCTATGCGTTCGCGAATCGCCGCTCCCGCCTCCTGGCCAAACTGCTCGATGAGCGACGGATCTGCATTGAACTCGACGATCTCGCCCTTGGCGTCTCGGCGGAGACTCTCATGGAAGAACAGGTCCCAGCGCGCGCCGAGCCGCAGCACGCCGAGCGTCCCGTTAACTGCTATTTCGCCGCAAATCTGCGGGGCGAGGCGTGTGCGGACATGCTCGACGATCGGCTCCGCGCGCCGCGCATAGGGCACCACCTCGCTGACCGCCTCGAGGATGAGATCGAGATTGCGGATCGAGACACGTTCTGCGAGCAGCAGCTTGAGCACGGAATGGAGGCCAGAATTCGAGATGAGATTCGGCACCATCTCGTCGATGAGCTTGCGATATTCGGGTTCGAGACGATCGAGCAGCATGCGCGCGTCGCGATAGGACAGGAGCTGCGAGAGATTATTGCGCAGCACTTCCGAAAGATGCGTGAGCAGCACGGAGATCGGATCGACAGGCTCGAATCCTTCGCGCCGCGCCTCGGCGACGAGCGCATCGGGAATCCAGAAAGACTTTAGACCGAAGGCCGGGTCCACCGTCTCATCGCCCGGAAGATCGGGCTGGCGCCCCTGCCCGACGATGATGAGATGCTGCCCGAGCTGCAATTCCTGCGTGGTGACGACTGTCCCGTGAATCTTGATCTGATAGCTCTTCTGCTTCAGCGCGAGATCGTCGGTGAGCTTGATCTCGGGAATCACAAACCCATACTGACGCGCAAAATTGCGCCGCATCTTGCCGACGCGATGCGCGAGCTCATCCTGCGACATCAGGAGACGGGCGGACAGCTGCTTGCCGAGACAAAGCTCGACACCCGGCGTCTTCAAATATTCTCGGATCGAATCCTTGGCTTCCGCCTGGGCGCGCCTATCGTCCTCCGCCTTCTTGGCTTGCTCGCTGGCGCGGAGCTTTGCCGCCTGCTTCGGCGTGGAATAGGCGACGAAGGCCATGGCGCCGCCGAGCATCATGAACGGCGTGAGCGGCAGACCCGGCATCATCGCCAGCACGAACAGCAGAGACGAGGCGACATAGAGCGCCTTCGGATAATTGCCGAGCTGCCGAACGATGTTTTGCTCTGTCGAGCCCCGCGTGCCGCCCTTCGACACCAGAAGGCCCGCAGCCAGCGACACGATGAGCGCCGGAATTTGCGAAACGAGACCTTCGCCCACCGAGAGCTTGGTGAACACATCGGCGGCGTTCGACAAAGGCATGCCATGACGCGTGACGCCGATCACGATGCCGCCGAAAATATTGACCGCGAGGATCACGAGGCCCGCGATTGCGTCGCCTCGCACGAATTTTGACGCGCCGTCCATGGAGCCGAAGAAGGAACTCTCCTCTTCCAGCTCACGGCGGCGCAGCTGCGCCTGCTTCTCATCGATTAGCCCGGCCGAGAGATCGGCGTCGATCGCCATCTGCTTGCCGGGAATCGAGTCGAGCGTGAAGCGCGCGCCGACTTCGGCGATACGCGTGGCGCCCTTGGTGATAACCAAAAAATTAACCGTTACGATGATAGCGAAGACTGTCAGACCGATAACGAAGTCGCCGCTCATCACCAATTTGGAAAAGCCGGCGATTATATATCCTGCGGCGGCCGTTCCCTCCGCGCCATGTCCGAGAATGAGGCGGGTCGTCGCTATGTTGAGCGAGAGACGCAATATCGTCGCGACGAGGAGAATCGTCGGAAAGGCCGAAAATTCGAGCGGCTTCTGGATCCAGAGCGACACCATCAATATCAGCACGGCGAGCGCAATGGAAAATGCGAGGCCGATGTCGATGAGGAAGGGTGGAATCGGCAGGAAGAAAATGCAGAGGATGAAGATGATCGCCAGAGCGAATCCGACGTCCTTCGCGCGTCCCTCGGGCGCGCCCCCAGCCAATGCGACGTCGGTCATCTCTCGCTCCCAGCGGCGCCTCGCGCCTCGCGCCCCGCGACGTCGCGGGCGCTGCCGCCTTCAGAATCCCTTCTCGATACGCGAATACGCATAATCGGTGAACGCTTGAATCTGCGCGCCGAGAAACGGTGCGGAGAGCCCGAGCGCGACGAAGATCACGATGATCTTCGGCACGAAGGTCAAGGTCATTTCCTGGACCTGCGTGAGGGCCTGAAGCAGCGCGATGATGATGCCGACCGCCATTGCGGCGCCGACCACCGGGCTCGAGACAATGAGCACGGTGAAGATCGCGCGCTGCATGATCTCGAGCGCGTCCGCCTCGTTCATTCGCTCACCGTGACGCCCGACCCTAGAGAAATCGTCGCGCCATTGGTGAGAGTCGCGATCACGCCGGAGCTCGACGTCGACACCGAGGCGACGACGCCCGAGGTGGAGCCGTCCGAGGACGACACGGTCTTGCCGATGAACGAGCTGGCTTGCGTGAGCAGATTGGAATTCAGAATGGACGTCAGCGTCGTGTTCGTCTTGACCGCTTGCTCGACCGACGAAAACGAGGCGAGCTGGGAAACCGTCTCTGTCGGATCCATCGGCTTGGTCGGATCCTGATACTTCATCTCGGTGACGAGAAGCGTCAGAAACTGGTCGTAGCCCAGCGTCTGCGTCGAGCTGCTGGAAGACGACGTCGAGCTCGCGCTCGAGGTCGCGGTCGCATTGGTGACGGAGGTCGTCGATATCACAGTCACTGTATCGCCTCCTCAGGCTGCTTTGCCGCTGTCCTGCGCCGCGCTCGGCGTCAGTATTTCGGACTCGAATGGGAACAGCGTGCGAATCGTCTTCAGCGCATCGAACATTCGCTTGTCCTCGACATATTTCGCAGCGAGCGCCAGCCCGTTGAGAATTCGGGGGTCGGGAAAGGCAGTGTTGAGGGACGCCAGCATGCTGCGGCACATGTCCAATGCCGCCACTGTGTCGTTCGGCGACATCAGCATCAGCTGCACGACGAAGTAGAGCTGGCGCAAAGGTGACGTGGCGTCCTTCGCCTGCATCACATGATTCTCGAGCAGGAACGTCACGTCGTTGAGCAGCTCGATGCAGACTTTTCGATCGGCGCGGATCACCGCGCCGTTGAGATAGAGCTTTTCGCCCCGCCGTAACGAAATATTCATGCCGCCCTCAGCTCAGTCCATCGGCGATCATCTGATTGATCTCGATGACGCCGTCGAAATTATCCGACCTACCGCAGTCGATCGCCTCGAGCTCACGAAGAATCCACAAGCCGATCGAGATGAGCGAGGCTCGCAGCGCCTCGGGAAGCGAATTTCCGTCGCTGCCGAGATCTTCGATGAAGACAGTCCAGATTCGCCGCATGTTCGCGGTCGCCTCGAAGGACTCGCTGCTGCGCACCCCTTTGACCTTGGCCACCGCGAGCAGCCGGATGGCCCTCTCGAGCAAGGCCCGCTCACGGCCACGCGCCACAGCGGGGGAGTCTTCGACCGTCTGAGCATAGACATTACGATACATGCGATTCTCTTCGGGTCATTCGTTCGCTCAGATATATTTCGACAGCGTGAGCTGCTGAATTTTTCCGGTCAGCGTGTACGACGTCTCGAGCTGAGTGGTCAGGTTGTTCAGCCGCGTCGACGCCTCATATGGGTCGACGTTTTCGAGCGAGCCGATCTGCGTCGTGATCATGTCACGCTGCGCCGACAACGAGTCGTTCGCATCCGAGACGCCTTTCTGCATCACGCCGACTGTCGCCCGCAGACTAGTCAACCCAGATATAGCGTCAGACATTGTCGCCGATGCAGTCTTGAGAATCTGTTGATATGCGGAGCGGCTCAAAGAATCGACGCCGAGATCAGCGACCATAGTATACGCCTGAGCGAGCTGGCGCAGGGCTGTCTCATTGGCGGACACAGAAGTCTCTGAGGTCTGCGATAACGAGATTCTGTTCGTCGCCGTCTCACTCGTCGCGCTGGACCAATTGGCGCTCCACCCCGACGAAGAGAACAGATCTGCGAACGAACCCGAGAGAAAGGTCTGCATCTGCTGATCGGTGATGGAGCTCGCGCCAGAGTCCCCTTGCGCAACTCCGAAGGCGCCGAAGAACGCCTGATCGACGGACTGCTTGGCGGTGGACGTCGGAGTGGAGAAATAATCGGCGAGCGGCGCGACGCCGGTGTTGACGCCGCCGAATATCTGCACGCCGTCGACGCTGGTGTCGAGCGCAGAGATCAGCGATTTCAGCCCGGTCTCCGCATAGCCCTTTATGGCGCCGGGATCGCTGCCGGCGCCAGATGGCGCGCTCACCAGCGTCTGCAAAAAATTCTGGGCGGTGTTGGCGATCGAGCCGAGCGCCGTATCCGTCGCGCTGAGCCGCGTCGTAATCACATTATTGCTCGCGGTAAGGGCCGCGAGGTCATCGGCGTGAAATCCGTAGGAATAGTCCTGCTGTATCGCCGAGCCGAGACCGAGGCCGATATCCGCGAGGCGTCCAGTCGAGACTTCCGATTGAGTCTTCGAAAGCTGTGTCTGAACGTCGAGAACGGACCGTCGCAGCGCGTTGGTGAGCGATTGGGTCGAGGTGATCGAGACCATTTGTCCGTCCGTTCGTCAGAGCGCCTGAAAGAGCGCTTTATACATGGCGTCTATCGCCGAGATGAGCTTCGCCGACGCTTGATAGGAATTTTCGAGATCGAGCATCTTTGACATTTGCTCGTCGAGATTGACGCCAGTGGCGCTGGAGAGCGCGTCGGTCGTCTGCGACAGCAGCGTCGACTGATAGGATTCGGTGTCCTTCGCCTGCTGACGCTGCGCCTCGAACCATCCGAGGGAGGAGGTCGCATAATCCTGGAGAGACAGGCTGGAGCCGAGGCCAGAGGAAGGATCGAAGCTCTGCGCTGTCGAGAAGGATGCGACGAGCTGATTTATACGATCCGTGTAGCCCGCGGCGCCGGTGGTGTTGTAGAGATAGGCGGAGTTGGTCGGATCGGAAATGCCGCCGTCGCGCAGCCTGTCGAGATTGCCGCCCTGGCTCGGATCGGCATTCGGATTGACGATGATCTGGCCGGCGAGGCCCGGCACGACGCTCGCGCTCGGCACTGACGTCGCGCCGGAGTAGGTGAAGAGCCCCGGCGCCGTGGTTCCGAATCCAGATTGATCGCTCTCCGCGAAAGCGGCGATCAGCCCGCGCGCGGTTTCGTCGAGCTGGCTTTGATATTGCGGCGCGACGACGTCGCGAAGCTGCGTGAGGCCTTGCAGCTTTCCGGATTGAATCGCCATTGACGCGGATGCGCCCGTCACAGGCACGCCATCGACATAGACCGCATTGCCTGTCGTCGAGGCCGTATAGGCGCCGGTCGGCTGAAACGTCACCGATCGCGCCGTCGTCTCGAAAAGCGTCGCGCCGCCGTCGGCGTAGATCACCATATCATTATTGGCGCGCGTGACCGTGGTGACGCCGATCTCGGACGAGAGCGATTTGAGAAGAGATTCGCGCTGGTCGAGAGCGGATGTGACGTCGCGCCCGACCTGCGTTCCGGCGACCACTTCGGCATTCACCTGCTGAAATTGCGACAGGATCGAGTTGATATTCGCGACAGAGGATGCGATCTCGCCATCGACCTGCGTCCGCAGTTGCTGCACGGTCGAATTCGCTGTGTTGAGCGCCTGCGCCACCGCCTTGGCGCTCGAGAGCACATTTTGTGCGACCGTCGTGCTCGAAGGCGACGCGCTATAGCTCTGCAATGCGCTTTTCAGCGCCGACAGCAGCGACGCCGGCGATCGATTTGTGCTCGTGTCAGACGCTGTGCCGGACGAAAGCCCGAGCGCCTGATCGATCTGGTCGAAACCAGACGACAGCGCCGCCGCTGAAGCTTGCGTCGCGGTCGCCTGCAAGGAATTCTGAACGAGCGCGGCGTTTGTGGCGCGTGCGACGCCATCGACTTGCGTTCCGCCACTGGAACTCGTGGAAACCAGAGCGGTCTTGGTCGCATAGCCGGAGACATTCACTCCGGCTATGTTTCGCGACACGACATTTATTTGCGCGGCGATCGTTCCGAGCGATTGATTGGCGATCGCTCCGGCATTCGTGAGTGACATGGCGACCGCCTATCTTTTTATCGCTTATTTCAGATTGTTCAGCACTTGCATCACTTCCGAAGCGACCTGGAAAACCTGGCTGTTCGCGGTGAAGGAGCGCTGCGCGACGATCATGTTCGACAATTGCGTCGCGAGATCGACCGTCGAGCCCTCGAGCTGATCGGATGCGATCGCGCCCATGCTTCCGGAATTGGCGTCGCCGAGATAGGCGGCGCCGGATTCCTTGGTGACGGCGAATGTGTTGCCGGAGAGCGCCTGCAGATTGCTCGGGCTCGCGACCGTGCCGAGCGGAATCTTATAGGCGGACACCGACTGGCCATTGCCGAGCACATAGCTGAGCGTGCCGTCCTTCGCGATGCTGACGCTGCTGACCTGCGAGGCAGCATTGCCGTTGATCGTGGGATTGGAGACGGAGAAGGAAGAGCCGAGCTGCGTCAATCCGCTGAGATCGAGCGCGAGGGTCGCGCCGTCGGGCACGGCGATCGAAGCGCTGGAGCCGCTGCTGATGCTGCCGTCGGTGGCGGAGAAGGTGAGCGACTGAGTGGTGAGCGGGCCAGACGCATAGGGGAAGCCGCCACTCGTCGCATCCGCGGCGTTGAACACCGACATTTCCCAGTTATTGGAGGATGTCTTAGCGAAGTATACGTCGAGCGTCACCGCATTGCCGAGATTGTCATAGGCGGTGACGGAGGTCTTATCGGTATAGGTGGACGTCGCGGAGTTCGCGGAAGGCAGATCGGCCGCCGCGATCGTCGCGGCGGTGGAGGGAAGATTGGCGGTCAGCGAGCCACTCGTCGAAGCCGTGCCGATCTCCTTGCCATAAGGAATGGTGACGGCGCTGAGGCCGGCGGGATCCGTCGGCGCAGAGGCGGCCGATGAGCTGTAGCCCATGAGATAATAGCCGGCCGTGTTGACGAGCCGCCCTTGCGAGTCGGGAAGGAATGAGCCGGCGCGCGTCAGATAGGTGTTGCCGGCCGTGTCGCTGACGACAAAAAATCCGTCGCCCTGAATGGCGAGATCGGTCGCCGATGTCGTGTTGAGCGTGGTGCCGGATTTGGTGACTTCGATGACATTGCTCGCGGCGACGCCGCCGTCGGCGTCATTGCCGCCCTGGAAGCTCGTCAACAGCGTCTGGAAATGCGTGGTCGCCTCTTTATAGCCGACCGTGTTCGAGTTCGAGATGTTCTCAGCGACCGCGCTGAGCGCCGTGGTCTGCGCCGACATGCCCATAACCGACGTGTTGAAAAGCGCGCTCGCCGTCATCTGTCATTCCTTCATATCCGTGAGACGCCGGGATTAGAAGTCTCCAGGCTTGCGTGAGGCTGTCGGCTGCGCGCGAATGTAGCTTTCGGTGAAAACGGTTAACCTCGAAATAATATCGCGCTCCTATCTTTCACACGCCGACGAGAGGCTCGACTTCTCGAGATGTTCGGCGCGATCGACAGAGGGGCGTTGGAGTTGACGAGACGAAATGCGATCAAGCCGCTTTTGAACGGCATGAAGGCGCGGGACCTTGGCGCAGGCGCATGGCTTCGCTCGGTCACGTCGCGAATGCTTCCGCGCGAGGGCGTGGTCACTTATTCTGTCGTCGTGGAGGAGCCGCCGTCGTTCATCGAGCGTCGTCGAGAGGCGCGGCGTCCAGTACATTTGCAGTCCGGCAAGATCCTCGACGGCGGCGAACGCTTCCTGACGGAATTTCTCTATAGGAACAAGACTGGCGGCGGCATCAGGCTACGCCTCGCGCAGCGTGTGCCGCTGCCGCGCTCCATCATTCTCTATGACGATCAGCAAGGAGCTCTGCTCGCCGCCAATGTGATATGGCAAAATGGCGTCGACGCCGGCTGCCGGATGAAGGGCCGCTGGCCGCACAATGAGAAATTGCTCCTGCGGATGAGCGGCCCGTACTATTCACTTCAATGAGTAGCGCGGGAACGGCGCAAGGCTCGCACCAGATTTGATTACTAATTTCTTAACGACCCGCCGTTCCTGGGAGACTCCACAATGCACCCAATCAATGAATTGAAGCAGCTTCGCGAGCAGATGATCGAACAGCTCACGCAGATCCCCGAGTATCAGGCGTTGAAGGCCATGGAGCGGTTCATCGGCGAGCTTTCGAGCATCTATGATAGCTCCAATGGTCAGGCGAGCGAGTCTCCCGTGCACAAGCCGACAGTGGCGGCGCTCGACCGTCACAAGAGCGACATCGGGGCCACCTCCCCCCGCGTCACGCCTTATATTCCCGCGCATCGCGTGGCCTGATCCGTCGGTGGAGCGATGCGCCGGTTCTTCGGCGCAGCGGCGTGTCCATTGTCTCGAATCATGGCGTCCGCCCGCGGCGGACGCCTCTATTGCCCGCTAATGAAGATTTAACCGCCCATCGCTAGGCTCGAAGCATATCGGGTTGACCGTTCAGACGTCGGTCAAAAGCATGAAGCTGCCTCGATATGCCGGCGATCCGGCATGTCCCCGTCGGGGGCGCCTCCTTCCGCACGATCAGTCGAACCAACGCGACGCCGCTCTATGCGCGAGAGCCCCGCGCGCGCGTGACGGGACCTCGCGTCCTTTCGCCTGCATCAGTGATCGCAAGGTCGTCCGCCATGGCGGAACCCGATCGTCGTTACATCAGCAGCGGGGGCAGAGCGGTGAAAACATACGCGACACTTCTTGCGCCCGTCATCGGGATCGCAGTCGGACCGCTCCTATCGCTCGGCCCGCATTTGCTGCAAGGCGGAGCCTCTTTCGATCCATTATGGGGAGCCGCTGGAGCGAGCGTCTCGCTCATCGGCACGATCGCCGCTCATAGAGTGATCGCGAGCCGCGTGTCCCGCCCGGCTACGTCTCTCGTCGCGACGCTCGATCGCATTCGCAATGGCGATCTCGAGACTCCGGTCGGGAAAAGCGGCAAGAGCGGCGAGCTGACCGCCGTCTTCGACGCGCTGGAAAATCTTCGCGCCACACTGCAGAGCGATGTCCGTCGTCGCGCCGACGCAGCGAGCGCGGAGCAGCGCGCGGCGACCGAGCGCCGCGCATCGCAGGACGCCGAGTCGCGCGGCTATGTCGAGGCGCACGAATTCTTCATGAAGTCCTTCACGGAAGGGCTGGAGCGTCTCGCGGCCGGCAATCTCAAGCACCGGCTGAACGATCCTTTCTCATCCGATTACGAGAAGATTCGCCATTGCTACAATGTCGCGCTCGACAAGCTGCGCAGCGCCTTCGCGGATATGCTCGACCATATAGACGGACTCACCTCGCGGACCGGCGAGATCGCCGGAGCGGCGGATGCGCTGGCGCAGCGCACGGAGCAGCAGGCGGCCAGCCTCGAGCAGACGTCCGCGGCGCTCGAGGAGATCACCGCGACGGTTCACAAGACGTCGGATGGCGCGCAGCGCGCGGCCGGCGTCGTGTCAGAGGCGCAGGCCGACGCAACGCGCAGCAGCGAGATCGTGCGCAATGCGATCGAGGCCATGGGGCGCATCGAGACCTCCTCGCGCCAGATCGGCCAGATCATCGGCGTGATCGACGAGATCGCCTTTCAAACGAATCTTCTCGCGCTCAATGCAGGAGTCGAGGCCGCGCGTGCGGGTGAGGCGGGACGCGGCTTCGCCGTGGTCGCCTCCGAGGTGCGCGCGCTCGCGCAGCGCTCGGCGGAGGCCGCGCGCGAGATCAAGAGCCTCATCTCGACATCCTCCTCGCAAGTCGAGGATGGCGTGGCGCTGGTCGCGCAGACCGGCAAGTCGCTCGATCGCATCGTGGATCAGGTGGTCGAGGCGAACAAGGTGGTGGTCGAGATCGCCAATGGCGCGCGCGAGCAGGCGACCGGCCTCGCAGAGGTCAACACGGCCGTCGCCCAAATGGATCAATTCACGCAGCAGAACGCCGCAATGGTCGAGGAGACGACCGCCGCGAGCCATGGCTTGAAGAGCGACATCGAGCGGCTGGCCACATCCGTCGCCGCCTTCGATCTCGGCGAGCGTGGCGACGCCGCGACTTTTGCGTCCAAGCGGCAAAAGCCGCATTCGACGAACAAAGCGCCGCCGCAGCCACGGCGCGTCACGGCGCGTGGCGGCGCACTTCCGAAAGAGCAGCCTGCGCAGGTCGAGGAAGGCTGGGAGGAGTTTTGATCATGGCCGAGACGTTTTCCCGCGTGGCGACGAATGAGGCGAAGGAGTTCATCGCCTTTCACATCGGCGCCCAGACATTCTGCATCGACATTATGGCGGTGCGCGAAATTCGCGGCTGGACGCCGGCGACGCCCTTGCCCCACGCGCCGACCTTCGTGCGCGGCGTCATCAATCTGCGCGGCGCGGTGCTGCCGGTCATTGATCTCGCCACGCGTCTCGGACTGATGCAGAGCGAGCCGACGGCGCGTCATGCAGTCATCGTCGTGCAATCGTCCGGACAGGTCGTCGGTCTTCTCGTCGACGCTGTGTCGAATATTCTGACGCTGACGCAGGACGCGATTCAGCCGACTCCCGAGGTCGCCTCCGAGATCGCGCGGACATTCGTGAAGGGCGTCGTCGCCGCGGGCGACGAGATGATCAGCGTGCTGACCATCCAGAATCTGCTGCCGGAGCCGGTTCTCGACGCGGCTTGAGCCAAAGCCTCGCCTTCCCCCGCAACGACACAGAGACGAGCCGATGGTCACTGTCAGCCTACCCGAGATCCTCGACATTCGCGCGGCCTCTCCGCTCGCCGCGGAGCTTCTGCACGCGCGCGGCAATCCGCTGACGATCGACGCCTCGAGCGTCGCCAAGGTCGGCGCGCAATGCATCCAAGTGCTGCTGTCCGCGCATGCGACCTGGACGGCGGATGGATTGCCCTTGAATGTCGCCCATCCGTCCGAGCCTCTCCTCGACGCCCTGGAGACGCTCGGCATTCCCTTCACCGATATTTCCGAACAGGAAAGCACGAAATGAGCAAGACTATTCTGACCGTCGACGATTCTCGAACCATGCGCGAGATGCTGATGCTCGCACTGTCCGATGCGGGCTTCAGCGTCGTGCAGGCCGAAGACGGAGTGCACGGGCTGGAAGTGCTCGAGAAGGAGACGCCCGATGTCATCGTCACCGACATCAACATGCCGCGCATGGACGGCTTCGGCTTCATCGAAGGCGTGCGCCGGCACGAGAAGCATCGCGGCGTGCCGATTCTGGTGCTGACGACCGAGAGCGACGGCGAGAAGAAGGACCGCGCGCGCCGCGCCGGCGCCACGGGCTGGATCGTCAAGCCGTTCAATCCCGTGAAGCTCGTGGACGCAATTCGCCGCGTGGCTGTGTAAAAGCGTAGCGTTGCAAGGGAGATCGCCCGTGGATCCGATGGCCGCCATCAAGCAGACATTCTTTCAAGAATGTGAGGAGCAGCTCGTCGAGCTGGAGAGCGGGCTGCTCCGAATGGAGGATGGAGACGACGACCTCGAGACCGTCAACGCCGTGTTTCGCGCCGTTCACTCGATCAAGGGTGGCGCGGGCGCCTTCGGCTTCGACGAGCTCGTGGAATTCGTCCATGTCTTCGAGACCACGCTCGATCTCATAAGATCCGCCAAGCTCGCAGCGACGCCGGCCGTCACCAAGACGCTGCTGCGCGCTTCCGACGTGCTCGCCGATCTCGTTCGCGCCGCGCGCGAAGGCGGCAGCGCAGATGCGAGCGCGGTGAAGGTCATCGCGGACGAGCTCAGCGCTCTGCTCGGCGGCGCTCCGCGACATGGCGACGACGATGGCAAGGTCAGCGTCGAGGCGCTCGACTTCCAGCCTGTCTGCATCTCACTCGATTCCATCTTCGATATCGGCGAGCCGGAGGCGCCGGCGACGCAGGATTTCATCGTTCGGTTCAAGCCGAGCGCCGGCCTCTACGCCAAAGCCAACGAGTCGCTGCGCCTGCTGCGCGAGCTCGGCGGCCTCGGCGAGACGAGCGTCGAATGCGATATCTCCGAGATTCCGCTGCTGTCGGAGCTCGACCCGGAAGGCGCCTATCTCTCGTGGACGATTCATCTGACGACCGGCGCTTCCGAAGCGCAGGTGCGCGAGGTGTTCGAGTTCGTCGAATGGGATTGCGAGCTTTCGGTCGAGACGGCCGATGTCGGCAAGCTGCTCGAGGCTCTGCAGGAGTCGCTCGAGCCGCATGAGGCGCCGGAGGCGCCCGTCGCCGTCGCCGAGCCCAAGCAGGCGAGCGTCGCCATCGATCCCACGCCGGCTTCCTTCGCCGCGCCGAGCGACGAGCATCCCGCCGCAGCCAAGGCGGAATCCGCGAAGGGCGAGGGCTCTGGCTCCGTGCAGGCGACGATCCGCGTCGATCTCGATCGCGTCGATCGCCTCATCAATCTCGTCGGCGAGCTGGTCATCAATCAGGCGATGCTGTCGCAGCGCGTTTCGGAGGCCGGCCTCTCGCGCGCCTCTTCCGTCGTGATCGGCCTCGACGAGCTCGAGCAGCTGACGCGCGACATTCAAGACAGCGTGATGGCCATCCGCGCGCAGCCGGTGAAGCCGGTGTTCCAGCGCATGTCGCGCACCGTGCGCGAGGTGGCGTCGATGACCGGAAAAGCCGTGCGCCTCGTCATGGACGGCGAGACGACCGAGGTCGACAAGACCGTCATCGAGCGCCTGACCGATCCGCTCACCCATATGATCCGCAACGCCGTCGATCACGGCATCGAGAAAGCGGAAGACCGGATCGCCGCCGGCAAGCCGGAGGAAGGCTCGCTGCGTCTTTCGGCGACACATCGCTCCGGCCGCATCGTCATAGAGGTCGCCGACGACGGCGCCGGCATAAATCGCGCGCGCGTGCGTCAGATCGCGGTCTCCAAGGGGCTCATACCGGCGGAAGCCAATCTCACCGACGATGAGATCGATAATCTCATCTTCCTGCCCGGCTTCTCCACCGCCTCCTCCGTGTCCAACATCTCCGGGCGCGGCGTCGGCATGGATGTGGTCAAGCGCGCGATTCAAGCGCTCGGCGGCCGCATCTCCATCTCCTCCGTTCCCGGCCGCGGCTCCACCTTCTCGATGAGCCTGCCGCTCACGCTCGCGGTTCTCGACGGCATGGTCGTCACTGTCGGCGGACAGACGCTGGTCATTCCGCTGACGGCGATCATCGAGACGCTGCAGCCCAAGAAGGAGAGCGTGCACGAGCTCGGCACCGGCTCGCGCGTCATCGCCACGCGCAACACTTTCACGCCATTGATCGACGTCGGCGCCGTGCTGCTCTATCGCGACGAGCCGATCGAGCCGACGTCGCAGGTCGCGCTTCTCGTCGAGTCGGAGAGCGGCGCCAAATGCGCGCTGCTCGTCGACGCCATCCAGGGTCAACGCCAGGTCGTCATCAAGAGCCTCGAGACGAACTACGGCCATGTGCATGGCATCGCCGCCGCGACGATCCTCGGCGACGGCCGCGTCGCTCTCATTCTCGACGTCGATGCGATCGTCGCGCGGCCACGCGCCGATATGATCGTCGCGGAAATGCCGGCGGCGGCGGAATAGGCCGCTTCGACGCCAGCATCGCGCCACGCCTCGCGTGGGCCGCCACTCCAGATAGAATCGCAAGCAGCCGCATGAAAACCCGCCAACTCGCCTCGGCTCCGCTCGTCCCTGGGGAATTCCTGCTGACACAGGAGGATTTCCGGCGCATCGCCTCGATCCTGCACGAGGACGCCGGCATCTATCTCCCGGACTCGAAAGCCACGCTCGTCTATTCGCGTCTGGCCAAGCGGCTGCGCAGCCTCGGCCTCGAGAGCTTCCGCGACTATTGCGCGCTCATCGTCAGCGAGGATGGCGTCGATGAGCGGCAGAAGATGATGGCGGCGCTCACCACAAATGTGACGCGCTTCTTCCGTGAGCCACATCACTTCAAGCATCTCGAGGAGAATGTGCTGGCCAAGCGCGCCGCCGCCGTGCGCAAGGGCGCTCGGCTGCGCATCTGGTCGGCGGCCTGCTCCAATGGCCAGGAGCCTTATTCGATCGCCATGTCGATCCTCTCCGTCATACCGGATGCGGCCGATCTCGACGTCAAGGTTCTCGCCACAGATATCGATCCGAACATGGTCGCCGCCGGCGCCAATGGCGTCTATAGCCGCGAGATCATGGAAGCGGTGCCGTCGCATCTGCGCAGCCGCTGGTTCACGCCGCTCGGCGGCGGCCGCGACGAATGGGGCGTGACGGAGGAGCTCGCCTCGCTCGTCTCCTTCCGCGAGCTCAATCTCATCGGCCATTGGCCGATGAGCGGCCGCTTCGATGCGATCTTCTGCCGAAATGTCGTGATCTATTTCGAGGAGAAGACGCAAGAGAACATATGGAGCCGCTTCGTTCCTCTGCTCAATGCCGAGGGGCGCCTCTACATCGGCCATTCCGAGCGCGTGTCCGGCGCGGCCACCTCCGCCTTCGAATATGACGGCGTCACCACTTATCGGCTTCGCTCCAGAGGAATTTCGTGAGATGTCTGTTCGTGTGCTGATCGTCGACGATTCCGCAACCATGCGCGGCCTCATCGCAGCGACCCTCTGTCGTGATCCCGCCATCTCCGTCGTCGGCGAGGCCGCCGATCCGCTGGAGGCGCGCCAGGCCATCAAGACGCTCAATCCCGATGTGGTGACGCTCGACGTCGAGATGCCGAATATGAACGGCCTCGAATTTCTCGAGAAGATCATGCGGCTGCGTCCGACGCGCGTCATCATGGTCTCGACCGTGACGGAGCGCGGAGCCTCGACGACGATCAAAGCGCTCGAGATCGGCGCCTTCGATTGCGTCGCCAAGCCGTCATCCAAGGATCCGCGCTCTTTCGACGAGCTGCCGGCGAAGATCAAGGCGATCGCCGCCTCGCCCATCGGCCGCCATGAGCCGCTGCGCAGCGAGTCGGTCCGCGTCGAGGCCGCCGCGTCGCGACGCGAGGCGCCGACAGCGGCGTCGCGCTATGCGCCGGATGGACGTCTCGTCGCCATCGGCTCCTCCACCGGAGGCGTCGAGGCTCTCCTCACCATACTGTCGCATTTTCCGGAAAATTGTCCGCCGACGATCGTCACCCAGCACATGCCGCCGGTGTTCACGGCGAGCTTCGCCGCGCGCCTCGACCGCATGTGCAAGCCGCAGGTCGCCGAGGCCACGGATGGCGCGCCGATCCTGCCCGGCCGCGTCTATCTCGCGCCCGGCGGCGCCGCGCATCTCGAGGTGGTGAAGAGCGTCGGCGGCTATCGGTGCCGCCTCAGCAATACGGAGGCGGTGAACGGGCATCGTCCGTCGGTGGATGTCCTGTTCAATTCGGTCGCGCAGAGCGCGGGTCGCAACGCGCTCGGCGTGATTCTCACCGGCATGGGCCGCGATGGCGCGCAAGGTCTGCTGGCCATGCGCAAGCTCGGCGCGGAGACGATCGGCCAGGATGAGGCGAGCTCGCTCGTCTACGGCATGCCGAAAGCGGCCTTCGAGATCGGCGGCGTCGGCAAGCAGCTCACGCTGCAGCGCATCGCCGCCCAAATCCTCACTTCGACGAACCAGTAACAGTACGGGGGAATTCCATGTCCATCGCCGACCAGTTGAGAGTCTTGATCGTGGACGACACGAGCACGAGCCGGATGCTCATTCGCGACGGTCTCGAGGAGCTCGGCGTTCGCAACATCTTTTTCGCCGGCGACGGCGAGCAGGCCTTGCAATTCATGATGGCCACTCCCGCGCATCTCGTGATTTCCGACTTCAACATGCCCAAGCTCGACGGGCTCGGCCTGCTGAAGGCGATCCGCAATTACAATCCGACCAAGAAAGTCCCCTTCATCATGCTCACGGGACGCGCCGACAAGGCGCTGCTCGAGAATGCGGTGAAGCTCGGCGTCAACAACTTCCTCACCAAGCCCTTCACCGTTCCGGCTCTCAAAAAAGCGCTCGAAGCGATCATCGGCAAAATCGCGTGACGCAAATGAACGCAGCCATGAAACGAGTCCACATCATCCAAGGCGAGTATAGGGTGGTCGACGATCCCAGCGTCGTCCTCGCGACGGTGCTCGGCTCCTGTGTCGCCGCTTGCCTCCGGGACGCCGGCGCCGGCGTCGGAGGGATGAACCACTTCCTCCTGCCCGGCGACTTCACCTCGTCGCGCAATGGCGAGGCAGAGCGTTACGGCGTGCATCTCATGGAGCTGCTCGTCAACGGCCTCTTGAAGAAGGGCGCGCGCCGCGACCATCTCGAAGGCAAGCTGTTCGGCGGCGCGCGCATGATGGAAGGCCTCTCGGACATCGGCGCGCGCAACGCCGAATTCGCGAAGCGCTTTCTGAGGAACGAAGGCATCCGCCTCGTCGCCGAGCATCTCGGCGGCGACAGAGGGCGACGCGTCGAATACGAGCCCGTGTCGGGACGCGCGCGGCAGAGCCTTCTCTCCGGCCCGACGCCCAACGTCGCTCCGGCGCCGGTCGTCATGCCGAAGCTGCCGGCCGCGGGCTCACTGGAGCTGTTCTGATGACAGAGCCGAAGACGACCTCGCCCTGCGGCGCGCATGAGCGACCCCAACCGCTGGTCGAGGTCCTCTCGCGGCTGGCCACAGAGCTCCGCAACGCGGCCAAGGAGACAGACCGCCTCCATTGCCTCGTCGACGGCGTCGAATGGAGCAATGTGGAGGAGAAGCACGAGCTCATCCATTCGGCGCAGGCGATCGACTCGATCGAGCAGACGCTCTCGGGACTATCGGATTTCGTCTGCGCCCTCGCAGAGCTCGCGCCGGCGGATTGGCGGCTCTGCGGCGGCGCCGCGGCGCGCAGCGTCAAGCTCGCGGAGCTGGCGGCGCGCCTCGGCGATCATGACGACGACGGGCGAACGGATCACCCCGCCGGCGAGCTGGAATTCTTCTGAGCGCCGATCGCGCGCTCACTCATCGTCGGCGAGCAGATCGCGCAGCTTGCGGCTCTTCGCCCATTGCGCCGCATCCTCGGCGGCGTTCTTGAACGCATCGACGTCGACGGGCTCATGCGCGCGTTCGGAGGCCGTCTCCATCAGCCCTGCGGCGACGGACAGCAGCACAGTCGTCGCAGCGCGCAGGAAGGTCGCCGCGTCTCCCTTGGCGTCATCCACCTCGGCCAGCAGGCGATTGGCGGCGCCGCGCAGCTCGTAATCGAGCGTCTCCAAATCCCGACGCAGCTGTGGCGCGAGCTCGCGGCACTCGGCGATAGAAATAGGTCCGAGCCCGCCCTGGGAGGGCGACCCTGCGTCACCGCCCGGCGAGGACGGTGGATCGACACGCGTCACGGCGACCTCCAAACGCTGACCTTCGACAGCCGCTTTCTTCGAGCCCTATAGCAAGGCCTCACCGGAATCAATCCACGGGACAACCCGTCGTTGCGGCGACGCCGCCGATTCGCGTTTCGCGTCATCGGAAGTCCGGCCCGCAGCGCTGCGCGTCCATCTGCGCGTTGACGGCGTGCAGCTCGCCTTTGAGCCGCGCGATCTGCGGCTCGCGATCGTCGTCGAAGGGCGTGCCCATCGGCGTCGGAACGCCGAGCGTGCGGACGCGATCGTCCGCGGCGAGCTGGTCCTGCGCCGAGCCGGCGAAGATCAGCGCCTGCGAGATGCGCGCGCGCCGAGCCACGAGCTGCGCGCAATCGGCGCCGACGAAGAGCGCGGGATCGACCGGCGCGGGCTCTATGTCCCATGTGGTCTTGGCGCAGGCCGCAAGGCCGAGCGCGGCCGTCAGCGCCATAGCGGCGCGGCGCGGAAGGATGCGGGTGAATTGCTTCGCTCTCATTGTCATGCGCGTTCAAAAATCCGTCCAGGCTCTGCTGCGACGGTCGCTCGCGCCGAGGCGCCGGTCGGGCGCTCCGACACGGCGCGGCTCGTAGACGCTTTCGCCGCCCGAGGCGACGAGCCGCGGCCCACTCGCGCGCGCGTCCATGTCGCGGGCGATGCGGAAGCGCGAGATCATCTCGATCAGCCGCCGGGTCTTCTCGCTCAGCCCATGGCTGACGGCGGTGGTCTGCTCCGCCATTGCGGCGTTCTGCTGCGTGATCATGTCCATCTGGCGGACGGTGCCATTCACCTCGTTCAGCGCTGCGGCCTGCTGGCGCGCGCGATCGGCGATCTCCGCCACCACGCCATTGACGCGGGCGATCTCCTCGACGATATGCGACAAGGCTTCGCCGGTGTCGCCGACGAGCGAGACGCCGCGGCCGATCTGAGCGTTGGAGACCGAGATCAATGTGTCGATCTCCTTGGCGGCCTTGGCGCTGCGGCGCGCGAGATCGCGAATCTCCGCCGCCACCACGGCGAAGCCGCGTCCCGCCTCGCCGGCGCGGGCGGCTTCCACCCCCGCATTCAGCGCCAGAAGATTGGTCTGCGTCGCGATCGAGTCGATGACGCCGATGATCTGCGCGATCTTCTTCGACGATTGCTCGATATCGCCCATGGCGCCGATGGCCTGCCGCACGATGCCGCCGCTCGCCTGCGCCTCCGAGCTCATATCGGAGACGATCTGCCGCGCATTGCCGGCGTCCTCCGCCGTCCGCGTGACCGTCTCGGTGATCTGCGCGAGGGCGGCCGCGGCCTCCTCCAGATTGGAGGCCTGGCTCTCCGTGCGCCGCGACAGATCATCGGCCGCGGCGACAGTCTCCTGCATGCCGGCGCCCAGCAGTCGCGTGCTGTCCGCCATCTCGCCGATCGCTTCCGACAATTGGCCGACGGCCGTGTTGAAATCCGTCTGCAGCCGGCGATAGGAGCCGGGAACCTCATCGGTCAGCCGATAGGTCAAATCCTTCTCGGCGACCTTGGCCAGCCCGTCGCCGAGCAGTTGGACGATGCGCGCCTGAGTGACGTTGGCCTCGGCGATGAGATGCTCATCGGCGCGATGCGCGAGGATGACCTGCCGAAGATTGACGAAAGCGTCGGCGAGGCGCCGCACGCTCTCGGAACAATCTTCGATCTCGAGCCGATAGGAAGTGTCGCCATCGGCGAGCCGGCGAACCGCCTCTGTCACAGCGACGAGCGGCCGGACGATGCGCGTGCGCACGGCCACAGCGCCGAGAACGCAGAGCAGGCCGATGAGAACCGGCCCGACGAAGAGCGCCGCCAATCTCGGATCGCGCGTCGCCTCCAGGCGGCCGGCGAACAGGAGCCAGCTCGCGACGGCCTGCGCGAATGCGATGGCCGCGATGACGGACAGCAGCACCGCCGACCGCATTCGCAATCCCGTCGGAACAATAGCGCGCAAGCCGATCACCCTTTTAATTTGCGCCTATCCGCAAGCAATAATTCGCGACGCGGCAGATCGACCGCCCGCCCCGTGCGACGAGGCCCGAGCGGCCGAGAATCCTGAACCGCCGCCGGATGCTAAAATGGCTCAGCCGACGTTAAGTTAAGGTTAATAGAAGCCTACTTCTGCGTGTCGGCCAGCGCCGCGGCCCGCGTGCTCGCGAGCGCCTTCTCGATCTCGGGAAGCAAGGTCTCTTCCAGAGCCTGCCGGGTCAAAGGCCCGACGAACTTATAGGCGATGGCGCCGTCGCCGCGGATGATGAAGGTCTCCGGCACGCCATAGACGCCGAAGTCGATCGCGACGCGCCCGGCGAGATCGACGCCGATCGCCGCGAAAGGATTGCCGACCTCCTCGAGGAAGCGCAGCGAATTGGCCGGCTCGTCCTTATAGGCGAGGCCGGCGAGCGCGACGCCCTTTTGCGCGAGCGCGGGATCCTTGGCGAGGGCCAGCAATTGCGCGTGCTCCGCCCGGCAGGGCGCGCACCAGGAGGCGAAGACATTGACGACGCTGACGCGGCCCTTGCGCAGATCGTCGCCGGTGAGGCCGCCGACGCCCGCGAGTCCCGGCAGCGCGGGAAGCGTGAATTGCGGCGCCTGCTTGCCGATGAGCGCCGAAGGCAGGCGCGAGGCGTCGCCCGCGAAGAGGCGCGCGAGAAAGAGGCCTGCCAGCGCCACGAAGACGACGAGCGGCAGGAACAGCGCCAGACGGCTGCGCGGCGCAGAATCTTCGGCGCTCACAGCGTCTCCCCTCGCGCGGCAGAGCCGTTCTTCTCCAGCCGCGCCAGCTCGGACGAAAGCCGTCTGTGCTCGAGCAGAATGCGAAAGGCGATGATGAGGATGGTCGCGGCGGTCAGGCCATAGGCCAGGAGAATATAGCCCCAATGCTCGTCGGTCACTGCGCCGGCTCCAGCAATTGTCCAGAAGCGCCGCCCTCTTCTCCGGCGGCGGCGATCTGCAGCGTCAGCCGCGCGACGCGGCGGCGCAAAATCTCGTTGCGGATCGCCATCAGATGCAGCGCCAGAAACAGCGCCGTCGCGCCGAGCGCCATGACGAGCAGCGGCCACAGCATGGAGGCGGCGATGGTGGGTCCGCCGGCGCGCAGCACAGAGGCCGGCTGATGCAGCGTGTTCCACCAATCGACCGAGAATTTGATGATCGGAATATCGACGAAGCCGACCAGAGTCATGATCGCCGCTATGCGCGCGCCGCGGGGACTGTCCTCCATCGTCTGGCGCAGCGCGATGAGGCCGAGATAGAGCAGGAAGAGGATCAGCATGGAGGTGAGACGCGCGTCCCACACCCAATAAGCCCCCCACATGGGCTTGCCCCAGAGCGAGCCGGTCACGAGGCAGATGAAGGTGAAGGCGGCGCCCAGCGTCGCGGCGGTCTTTTGCGCGGCGTCGGCCAGAGGATGGCGCCAGACCAGCACGCCGAGCGAGGCGGAGGTCATGACCACATAGGCGAACATGGCGAGCCAGGCGGCCGGCACATGAATATACATGATCTTGACCGTCTCACCCTGCTGATAATCGGCCGGCGAGACGAAGAAGACGAGATAGAGGCCGAGGCCGAGCAGCAGCGCGCTCACGCCGCCGAGCCAGGGCAGGACGCGCTGCGTCAGCCGCAGGAAGACGGCGGGATTGGCTAAGGATGAAAACGCGATCATGACGGCCTGCGGAACGAGACGCGGCGGGCGGACAGGGAAGCGCCCTCTCCGCCCGATCGATCAATTGGAAGTCGATCAGTTGGAAGCCTTGGGCTTCGACGAATCGGACGGCTTAGACTGCTCGGCGGCGCTCTGCGGCTTGAACTTGCCGTGCAGAATCTCGACCGCCGCGATCAGCTGCTTGTCCTTCTTCGCGTCCGGCGGCACATAGGCCTGCGAGCCGCTCTTCTCGTCCTCGCCATTCTTCAGATGGCCCTTGAGCGAAGCCTCGCCCTTGGTGTCGTCCTTGCCCTTCAGCTCGTCCGGCACGTCCTGCAGCAGCGTGATGTCCGGATCGATGCCCTTGGCTTGGATCGAGCGGCCGGACGGCGTGTAGTAGCGCGCCGTGGTCAGGCGCAGCGCGCCATTATTGCCGCCGAGCGGGATGATGGTCTGCACCGAGCCCTTGCCGAAGGAGCGCGTGCCGAGAATGGTCGCGCGCTTATGGTCCTGCAGCGCGCCGGCGACGATCTCCGACGCCGAGGCCGAGCCGCCATTGATGAGCACCACAACCGGCTTGCCGCGAGAGATGTCGCCGGCCGCCCGCGCATTGTAGCGCTGCGTCTCATCGGCCGTGCGGCCGCGCGTCGAGACGATCTCGCCATGGTCGATGAAGCTGTTGACCACCTGGATCGACTGGTCGAGCAGGCCGCCCGGATTGTTGCGCAGATCGACGATATAGCCCTTGAGCTTGTCGCCCGGCATGTCCTGCTGGAACTTGTGGATCGCGGTGCGCAGCCCGTCCGAGGTCTCCTCGTTGAACTGGGAGATGCGGATATAGCCGATATCCTCGTCCTCCTTATGCGAGCGCACGGATTTGATATGGATCTCGGCCCGCGTGAGCTTGACCTCGATCTTCTCCTTGTCCTTGCCGCGCAGGATGGTGAGCTTCACCGGCGTGTTGATCTGGCCGCGCATCTTGTCGACGGCCTGATTGAGGGAGAGGCCCTGCACATTGTCGTCGTCGATGGCGAAGATGAGATCGCCGGACATGACGCCGGCCTTGGACGCAGGCGTGTCGTCGATCGGCGTCACGACCTTCACCAGGCCGTCCTCCTGCGTCACCTCTATGCCGAGGCCGCCGAACTTGCCCTCGGTCTGCGTCCGCATGTCCTTGAAGCCCTTGGCGTCGAGGTAGCTCGAATGCGGATCGAGCGAGGTGAGCATTCCATTGATCGCCGATTCGACGAGCTTCTGCTCGTCGGGCCGCTCGACATAATCGGCGCGCACCTTGTCGAAGACATCGCCGAAGAGGCTCAGATTTTTGTACGTATCGGCGGCTGCGGCGAAGGCCGGGGAGCCGATCAACACGCGCGCATTCTGTCCGAGCGTGGCGCATCCCGCCCCGATGACGATTCCCGTTATGATCAATGAGGCCTTGCGCATCATCCGCCAACCTTCTGAAGTTCCGGCTTCGCCCACCATGGGCCCGGATCGATGGACGTTCCGTCCTTGCGAAACTCTACATAGAGAATGGGCTGTTTCGCGCCGATAGCAATGGCCGCCGCAGTCCTGACGGCGCCGCCGCCCATGTTCGCCACCGGCTCGCCGGCGAGGACGAACTGCCCGACGGCGACGGAGATCTGGTCCATTCCAGCCAAGGTGACATAATAGCCGCCGCCGGCGTTGATGATCAAGAGTTGACCATAGGATCGGTAGCGCCCCGCGAAAACCACCCAGCCGTCGCAGGGCGCGGCCACGACCGCGTTTTCACGCGCCGCGATGGAGACGCCCTTCTCGGTCGCGCCCTGGCCGTCCGAGGCGCCGAAGCGCTTGACGATGCTCCCCGCCGAAGGCAGCGTCAATCGACCTTTCAGATCGGCGAAGGCGACGGCTGGAGCGAGACGGGCGGGGTCCTTGAACGGCGCCGCCAACGCCTTGGCGCGACTGTCCAGCGACATTGCGGCGTCGGCCGCGGCGCGCTCGGCGTCGGCCCGCCGCGCCGCTTCCGCCGCGCGCTTGGCCGCATCCACCTCGCTCTCCATGCGGGCGATCAGCTCTTTCAGGCTCGTCGCCTTGGAGGCCAGATTACGCGCCCGCTCGGCCTCGAAATCCAGCGCGCTCTGCGCCAGCATCAGCGCCTTCTGCCGCGTCTCCACCAGAGCGGCGAGGCGGACGCGCTCCTCCTTCAAATGCTCGAGCTCGGCAATGAGGCTCGTCCTCTCCGCCTCTATGCGCCCGCGCAGCGCGATGAGCTCGGAGAGGTCGGTCTTGAGCGTCTCCACCTCGGCGCGCATCTGCGGCAGCACGGAGCCGAGCAGCATGGCGGCGCGAATGCTCTCCAGAATATCCTCGGGCTTGGCCAGCAGCGCCGGCGGCGGCTTGCGCCCCATGCGCTGCAGCACGAGCAGCACCTCGCCGATCAGCGCGCGGCGGCTGGCGAGCGATTTGACCAGCGCCTGCTCGCTCCGCACCGAGGCCTCGAGCTTGGCGCTCACCTCCTCGACGCGCTTCTCCAGCACGCCGACCCGCTGAACCGCATCCACCAGCGCAGCGTTGAGCTTGACGCGGTCGGCGCGCAGCGTCTCGATTTCCGTCTCGATTTTGCGGCGGCTCTCGGCCGAGACGGTGATCGTGTCCTCGAGGCTGCGCAGCTCCGAGCGTTTTCCGGAAATGTCGGGCAAGTCCGGATTATCGGCGGCGTCTCGCGTCTCGACGACCGGGGTCGGCTTCAACGTCGTCGGCGCTATGGCGCCGCGAAGATGCTCCGCCCGCGCGGGATTTGCGGCCGTCAGCGCGAGACATAGGGCGGGAAGATAGACGGCGGGAAAGCAGGCGCCCGACTCCCAACGCTCAGCTCTCCGTCGCATAATCCCGCCGCTCGCCTCATGCCTCATGAACGGCGTCCGCTCCGCCCGCAACTCTTTGCGCCCGCCGGAAGCCGGTGTGCGAATCTCGCTGCAGTTTGGCTATTCAATAGCGTCCACATTGCGGCGAAGGCGGCGCCTATCGCCGTGGCGAGAGCAGGAAATCGACGCCGCTCCCGCTTTCGCCCTCCGGCGCGCCCTTGGCGACCGGCTTGCCGCTCTCGCCGGCGACGGAGAGGCGCGCGCGCTCGACGCCCATGCGGCCGAGATAATCGACGATGCGGGCGGCGCGGTCGCGCGCCTTCTCGCGCGCGGCGCGGTCGCCGCCCTCGGCGCGCACGCGCACATCGACCTCGGTCTGCGGGCAGCGCTGCAGCAGGCCGACGGCCTTGTCCAGCGCCCTGGTCGCGCCGCGCCGCACGCCGGCGCCGCGCTTGGCGAAGCGCACAGGCTCGCTGGCGAGCGCGGCGCTCAGCGCCTTCTGGCAGCTCGCGAGGTCCAGCTCGCCGCTGGCGGGAACCGCGGCGCTCGGCTCCTCCCCCGCCGCCGGCTTCGGCATATTGGACGGCCTGCCGAGGTCTGAAGGCTTAGCGATCTCCGACGGCTTGGCAGGTTCCAAAGGCTTGGCGGACAGCTCGGCCGGCGCCGAAGGCTTGCCCATCTCCGCCTTTCCGCCGGCTTCATATTTCTTGCCGGCTTCCACTGCGCCGGCCGGCTCGAAGGGCTGCGCGCCTACGGAGGGTCGCGCCAGCTCCGGCGCGACGGCGGATGGCGTCGAAGGCGCCGGCCTCACCCCTCCCCGCCCCGGCTCCTTCGGCTCGAGCGCGGGCTTAGGCGCCACGGCGGGGCCGCCATTGGACGCTCGCGGCTGGCCATTCTGCGCCGGTCCGGCGACGCCGTTGGGCGCGGGCGAGGGCGCAGGTGCGAGCTCCGTCGGCGACGGCTCGCCCTCTCGGGCCGCGCGCCGCGCAATGGCGGCGTTCTCGTAATTCTTGGCGGCCGCGCCCGTGAGCGCGTCCACATCGGCGATCCCCCGCACGCCGGGGATATGTGCGATCTCTTCCGCCGCCGCGGCGCGATTGGGCGCGTTGCGCGGCAGCAGGACATCGCGGCCGGCGACGTCGAGATAGGCGGGATCGCCGCCGATCTTCTCGATCGCGCTCGCCGCCCTGCGCCGCAAATCCTGCTCCATCGAACGGCCGGCCAGAATGCCGGCGCCGAGCCAGATGAGCGCCAGCGGAACGAGGCCGAGCGCCCATCCCTCATTATCCCGCAGCGAATGCCGCCCGATGAGCGCGCCGACCGCCGCGCCGAGAAGAAAGGCCGGGAACAGCAGCAGCGCCGTCTCCAGCCAGAAGCCGGAGCGCCCCGGCAGCAGCCCGAGCATTGCGACCGGCAGGCCCGCGGCGAAAGCGAGGGCGAACCACACCAGCCAGCCGGCGACCGGCCCGCGCTCAGATCGGCGCGCGATGGAGAGCGCCGTCGCGATCCCGACCGCGAAGGCCGAGACGCCCCAGGCCCAGAAATGCGTGAGGAGATATGTCATGGCGCTCGCATGGTCCGGCCTGCGCGAGATTGCGTCACGGCCCTATCTTTGGCAAGGCTCGGGCTTTCATCGGGAGAGGCGCGTGACGCGGACATTTTCATTCCCTCTTCTGCTCGTCGCGACTCTGGCCGCCGCGCCGGCTGCGGCGCTCGACGCGGGCGGGGAAGCGCGAGCGCAAATCCTGCCGGTCGAGCGGACGCCCTTTCATGTGCCGGCCTTCCGCAACGAGGCGGTCGCCATGCTGAATGTGCTGCCGCCGCCGCATCGCGTCGCGCCCTATCACGAGCATTCGCGCGATTTCGCCTATGTGGTGGTGCGCGAGAGCCCGACCCTCGTCCAGAATTGGGGCGATCCCGCGCCGACGTCGATCCGTTGGTCCCGCGGCGCGGTGGGCTTCGGCGCTTTTTCCAAACAGAGCCTCACCCACAGAGCCGAAAATGTCGGGGATGCGCCGCTGAGCATCGTCGGCTTCGAGATTTTGCAGAAGGCGCCGCTCGGCCGCGCGCCCTCGGAGCGGCCCGCCGCCTTTGCGCAGATCATCGACAATGAGCGACTGCGCGGCTGGCGTCTCGCGCTGAAGCCGGGAGAGTCGACGCTGGCCTTCACGCAGAGCGCGCCCGGCGTGCGGATCGTGGTGGAGGGCGGCGAGCTGATCGAGACGGATGCGGAGGACGCCGGGCAGAACATGGCCTTGCAGCCGGGCGATTTCCAATGGCGCGACGCCGGCCCGGCCCGCGCGCTGCGCAACGCCGGCGCGACGACGATAGAGATTGTGGAATTCGAGGTGAAGTGACGCCGTTTTGGCGTCGGAGAGCGGCGCGGCCCCCTCCCTCACCCTCCCCCGCTCCGCAGGAGAGGGAGGCGGCCGGCGTTACGCAAACATCTCGATGAAGCGCGGAATCTACTCCCTCTCCCGCGGCAGCGGGGGAGGGCTGGGGAGGGGGCCTGCGCGCGAAAACTCACACCCGCATCGGCATCAGCACATAGAGCGCGCTCGCGCCGTCGCGGTCCTGGATCAGCGTCGGCGAGCCGGGATCGGCGAGGCGGAACAGCGCCGTGTCGCTGTCGAGCTGATCGGCGATATCGAGCAGATAGCGGGAGTTGAAGCCGATATCGATCGGCGGGCCGTCGTAATCGGCCTCGATCTCCTCCACCGCCGAGCCTTGATCGGGATTGGTGACGGAGAGCACCAGCTTGCCTTCCGAGAGCGCCAGCTTCACCGCGCGGCCGCGCTCGGAGGAAATGGTGGAGACGCGGTCCACCGCCTCGCGGAAGACGCCGCGCTCGACGGTGAGCCGCTTGTCGTTATTGGCCGGAATGACGCGGCCGTAATCGGGGAAAGTGCCGTCGATGAGCTTGGTCGTCAGCACGGTCTCGCCGAAGGAGAAGCGCATCTTATTGGTCGAGAGCTCGATCGCCACCGCGCCATCGGCGTCCTCGACGAGGCGCAGCACCTCGGCCACCGCCTTGCGCGGCAGGATCACGCCCGGCATTCCCGCCGCTCCGGCCGGCGCCGGCAGCTCGACCCGCGCGAGGCGATGGCCGTCCGTCGCCACGGCGCGCAGCAGCTGATGGCCCTCCACCTCGGTCGCATGCAGGAAGATGCCGTTGAGATAATAGCGCGTCTCCTCGCTGGAGATGGCGAATTGCGTCTTTAGAATCAGCTTTTTGAGGTCCGCCGGCGCGAGCGAGAAGCTGTGCGTGAACTCGCCCGAGGTGACGTCGGGAAAATCGCTCTCCGGCAGGCTCTGCAAATTGAAGCGCGAGCGGCCCGAGCGCAGCGTCAGCTGCCCTTGCTCGCCGCTTCCCTCGATAGAGACCTGCGCGCCCTCCGGCAGCTTGCGGACGATATCATAAAGCGTATGGGCCGGCAGAGTGGTGGCGCTCGGCTGGCCGACGTCGGCGGGGACCTTCTCGGTGATCTCGAGATCGAGATCCGTGGCCTTCAGCAGCAGCGTTCCGGCCGAAGCGTCGATGAGCACATTGGCGAGGATCGGAATGGTCGTGCGCCGCTCCACCACTCTGTGAACATGTCCGAGGGCGCGCAACAGCGCCGCTCTCTCGATGGTGACTTTCATTGCGCTCGATCCATGCCGCGTTTTTCATAGCAAGGGCGGGATTTTCGCAAGACGCGGCGAATAGCGCAAGGGCCGCGGCGCTCTGTGCATAAGTTCCTATTGCGGCGAAGCGCGGCGCCTCACTTTGCTTAACCGGCCCTTAAATCGACAGCATTAAAGCTAGTGTCGGCGTCGGCCGCGCGCATTACGGCGCGGCGCAGAGCAAAACCGAGGCGGCGGACCCCATGGCGCGCGAGAAACAACGCCGCGAACCGCGTTTCGACGGCGACGGGAGCGGCGACCTTCGCGCCGACCCGCGAGAGGATCGCATGGCGAAACCCAAACGCAAGGGCAAAAGCGCGCCGCCGCCGGAGGACGATCCGGACGACGCTCCGCCGGCCCGCGCCGCCAAGCCGAAAAAGGCCAAGAGAGGCGGCGGCTTCGGCCTCGGCGGCCTCGTCTATTGGGGCGCCGTGCTCTCCATTTGGGGCGCGATCGGCGTCGGCGGCCTCTTTATCTATCATGCGGCGCAGCTGCCGCCGATCGACACTCTGGCCGTGCCCAAGCGCCCGCCCAATATCGCCATTCTGGCGTCGAACGGCGAATTGCTGGCCAATCGCGGCGACACGGGCGGCGCCGCGGTGCGGCTCGGCGATCTGCCGCCCTATCTGCCCAAGGCCTTCGTCGCCATAGAAGATCGCCGCTTCTATTCGCATTGGGGCGTCGACCCCATCGGCATCGCCCGCGCGCTGACGCGCAATGTCACCGGCCGCGGCGGCATGCAGGGCGGCTCGACGCTCACCCAGCAGCTCGCCAAGAATTTGTTCCTCACCCAGGAGCGCACCATCACGCGCAAGATTCAGGAGGCGATCCTCGCCCTCTGGCTCGAGCACAAATATTCCAAGGACCAGATTCTCGAACTCTATCTCAACCGCGTCTATTTCGGCTCCGGCGCCTATGGCGTGGAGGCGGCGGCGCAGCGCTATTTCGGCCATGGCGCGAGCCAGGTGACGCTCGCGGAGGCCGCCGTTCTCGCCGGCCTGATGAAGGCGCCGAGCAAGCTCGCGCCGGATCGCAACCCCGAAGGGGCGACCGAGCGCGCGGCGCAGGTGGTGACGGCGATGGCGCAGGAGGGCCATATCACCGAGGCGATGGCCAAGCTCGCCCTCGGCCGCCCGGCCGTGGCGCATCGCGAGCGCGGCGCCGGCTCCATAAATTACGCCGCCGATTATGTGATGGACATGCTCGACGACACGATCGGCGCCATCGACCAGGACATTGTCGTGACGACGACGCTGGATCGCAAGCTCCAGGAAGTCGGCGAGAAATCGATCGCCGAGGAGCTGGACAAGAAGGGCGACAAATTCGGCGTCAGCCAAGGCGCTCTGGTCGCGCTCGACCCCAATGGGGCCATTCGCGCGCTGGTCGGCGGCCGCAATTACGCAGAGAGCCAGTTCGACCGCGCCGTTTCCGCCAAACGGCAGCCGGGCTCGGCCTTCAAGCCTTTCGTCTATCTCGCCGGGCTCGAGCATGGCCTCACGCCGGACACTGTGCGCGAGGACGGGCCGATCAATGTGAAAGGCTGGCAGCCGGAGAATTACAGCCACGAATATTTCGGCCCGGTCACGCTCACCAAGGCGCTGGCGCTGTCGCTCAACACAGTGGCGGTGCGCGTCGGCCTCGAGGTGGGGCCGAAAACGGTGGTGAAGACCGCGCATCGGCTCGGCGTCGCCTCCGAGCTGCAGCCCAACGCCTCCATATCGCTCGGCACGTCGGAGGTGACGCCGCTCGAGCTGGTCACGGCCTACGCTCCCTTCGCCAATGGCGGCGTCGGCGTGCAGCCGCATATCATCGTCAAGGTCCGCACCGCCGGCGGCAAGCAGCTCTATGCACGCAAAGGCTCCAGCAATGGCCGCGTGATCGAGCCGCAATATGTGGCGATGATGAACACAATGATGGAGGAGACGCTCTCCACCGGCACGGCGCGCAAGGCGGAGCTGCCGGGCTGGCGCGCCGCCGGCAAGACCGGCACCAGCCAGGATTTCCGCGACGCCTGGTTCGTCGGCTACACGCCGCATCTCGTCGCCGGCGTCTGGCTCGGCAATGACGATAATTCGCCGACGAAGAAGGTCTCGGGCGGCAATCTGCCGGTCGAGGTCTGGAGCCGTTTCATGAAAGCGGCGCATCAGGGCGTGCCGGTCGCGGCCCTGCCCTCCGGCTCCTGGCGCTCGCCCGCCACGGCGGAGAGCGCCTCGCCCATCGCGCCGCTGCTCGATTTCTTCTCCTCCGACCCAGAGCCCGAGCCGCCCAAGCCCTCGCGTCGCCGGCAGGCCCGCGACGAGGAGGAGGACAATGCGACCGGCTCGGTCCATGGGCTGGAGGCGCTGCTGCCGCCGGCCGATATTCCGAACCAGGCCCCGGCGCGCCGGCGCGCGCCCTCCCGCGAGGAGAAGAACATATTCGAGAAGCTGTTCGGCGGCTGAGGCTAATCGATCTCCTGAAATTGTGAGACGCGCGGCACGACAATTGCGACGCTCGGGATGAGAACCTGTCCCGCATGTCGCTTTTGTCGCAAAAGCGGCGTGCATTTCGCAAAGTGGAGAAAGCGATATGAGACTGGCGGAGGCTTTCGCTTCGGCGACGCTCGACGATATCAAGGCGGCGCTCGATGGCGGCAAACTGGTTCTGTATTCGACCGGACGTCCGATCGGACCGGACCATAAGATCACCCGTAGCGAGGTGATGGCGACCTTCACCTTCCAGTCTCCCGCTTTCGGCCCGGACGCCGCCGACGGCTCCGCCGCGCCGCTGTTCGCCGAAGCCACGGTCATCGCCAGCGGCATCGGCACGCCCGGCTGGGCGCGGCTCTCCAAGGCCGACGGCACGGCGGTCGTCGATCTCTCGGTCGGCCCCGGCAATACGGAGATCAAGCTGGCGAGCGTTTCCGCCACCAAGGATTTCCCCATCGCCGTCACGGCGCTGAAATTCCTGGCCGCCGAGGCCGTCGAGTGGACCAAGACCGAATTCGGCCATGTGTTCACGACGAACCACGAGAATCCGTTCCGCAAGGTCTCGGTTCGCGGCTGATTTCCGTTTGAAAGGTAGCGACGTCGTCTCGGCCCGACGGCGTCGCTCTCGCGCGGTCCACCGACGCATTCCCGGCGTCCGCGGACCGCGCTTTTCTGTTGGGCCTATGCGGCGATGTCGGCGAGCCAGCGTGCGATGAAACGCCGGCTGCGCTCGGCGAGGCCCGGCGCTTTGGCCGCAGCGGCGGCGCGCAGCCCGGCGATTGAGACGCCGGCGGCGGAAAGCTCGGACGTATGGCCGATGAGCCAGCGCTCGAGCCCATCCTTCTCCGCCTCTGGATGAAACTGCAGAGCGAGGCCGCGTCGCCCCACGGCGAAGGCCTGATGCGGATAGAGCGCTGAAGAGGCGAGCAGAACCGCGCCATCCGGCAGGTCGAAAGTGTCGCCGTGCCAATGCAGCACGTCCGCCTCCGGCTCGACCAGAGCGGCGAGCGCGCTCTCGCGTCCCGCCGGCGTCAGGCTTATCGGCGCAAAGCCGATTTCCTTGCCGCCGCCGCCCGGATAGACGCGGGCGCCGAGCGCCGCCGCCATCAGCTGGCCGCCGAGACAAATGCCGAGCGTCGGCGCGTCGCGCCCGAGCCGCCCGCGCAGCAGCGCCGCCTCATCCGTCAGAAACGGATAGTCTTCTGTCTGATAGACGCCGATCGGCCCGCCGAGCACGATGAGGAGATCGGCGTCGGCCGCCTCGGCGGGGATCGGCTGCATCCCCGCCTCGACATAGCGGATCGAATAGCCCGCCGCGGCGATCGGCTCGGCGAAACTGCCGAGATCCTCGAAGACGAGATGGCGTATGACGAGCGCGGTCTTCATCGTTTCCTCGCAGGACGAAATGCGGATCGGCGCAGTCTAGGCCGCCGCCGATCACACAGAAAGGTCCAGAATGGAGACGATGACGGGACCGCGAAAAGCTCAGTCAGCAGTGATCACGACCTCGGGATAGACGTCGTTCTCCTCGCGATCGAGGCCGTCCTCCTCGGCAATGGTCACGCCGGCGAGGCAGACCTCATTGTCGTCTATGACCACCTCGACCTTCTCGAGCTGAGCGCCGACGCAGGGACCGTCGTTGCAGACGCCGGTCGGAATGTCGAATTGCGCGCCATGCTTGCCGCAGAGCAGGAAGCGCTGCGTCGGGTCCAGGAAGGATTTCGGCTCGAAATCGAGCCGGCTGCCCTGGTGCGGGCAGCGGTTGACATAGCCATAATATTTGCCGACGTGACGCACGATGACGACTGGGAAGGGCACGGTCTTGCCCTCGTCATTGACGCGGGCCAGCACATAGCCGACGGCCCGGCGTTTTGCGACATCGTTCACATGGCAAACGGCGAAGATTTCGCGTGTCGGCTCTTCCATACCGTTCCTCCTCGGAATCGCTACAAAGTCGGGAAGAGCAAAGCAATCTCGGCGCCGGAACGGGCCTCAGCCCTGTCGGCCGTCGGGAAGCGGCCGCGGAACCAGCGCCTCATTCGGCCCCTCTCCTCCTCCGCGCCGAGCATATTCGGCCGCAATGTCGGCGACCGCGGCATGGAGCGCCTTTTCGCTCAGCACGTTCAGCCGCGGCTCCAGGCCTTGGATTCTGGCCTGCAGCTCGGCCTCGGCCTTTATCCTCTCCCGCTCGATGCGATCGATCTTGTCGCTCTGCCGCTCGAGCAAGCGCTTGAACTCATCGATCGATTCTTTCGTGTATTGCCGCAACCCGTCGAATTGGACCCTCGTCGTCACCATGTCGGCATAGAGATCGGCGAGCTTCTTCGCGCCTACGAACACCCGGCCAAACATGTCGGCGCTCTTTCGATATTAATTGAAATTCTTTGCTCAATTAATTGAAGTTCTTTGCCCAAGCCGCGTAGCTGCGCAATTCCTCTCGATATTCCTGCATCGATTTCGCGAGCTTATGCACTTGATCGGAGATCGCCGCGATTTCCGCCTTTCGGACAGGCGTCGGCTCATTCAGCGCTGCGGCCGCCTCCGGCGTGACGACGTCGGACCGTGTGATCGCAGAGGCGAGATTATCGATCATTCGATCGAGATGGTTCCGCGGCTCCGTCGACAGCGCGAGACCTTCGCGCTCGAACCGTCGAGTCTCAGGAAAGACACTCAATAGATCGCGCACCGATTCCGCCGTGTCGTCCAACATGGCGAGCAGGTCGCACGCGAGCTCCTTGCGACCCTCGTCGGTGCTATAGGCCCGGCGATCTGCCTCGAGCGAATGGAAAGAGGATAAAAGAAGACCGATACGGACGTCTTCCAGAGAATCGCCGAGATGTTTTTCCAGCCGCTCGATCGAGCGAAGCAGACGAGGGGCCGCGATGGTTTCGACGAGACGCTTTCGAAGCTCTGCTGTCTTGCGCTTCGCCTCCGCGTGCAGATCGATCGCAATTTCGCGGTCGACCAACCATATGTCGTCAGCGGGCGCTGTGACCGTGAAATCCCGAAAAGCGGCCTGTCGCGAGGCGTCGGTCATGAAACTACCCTTTGGACCCTCGGGCCAAAAACGTCGCTTCAGATAGGCTACACCAAGCGAGCGTCAGCCTCAATGGAGGCTGACGGTCTGCAGCTGCTGCTGCCAGGCGTTGGCGAGGGCGCCCTCTTCCGTGTCGGCGAGGACGATCGGCGTGCCGTCCGCCCCGAGCAGCGCGAAAAGCGTCAGGCCGGGCTCTATGGCCGGGGCCTGAGGGTAGAGCCGCGTGACATCCTCCGAGCTCATCGTCCGCACATAGGCGATCGCTCCATCGCCCAGATGCGCGAATTGCTCGGGGGTCAGCAGGGGAATTCTTCTCTCGGTCGCGGTCTTGCCTTCCATCTCACACTCCTCGGCGGTCAGATCGACCCGCCCGGCGGACGCCTACTCATCGTAGCACGGGAGATATCTGTGCATCGGGACGGCGGATTTTGAGGGCGCCGTCCCAGATTTTTTCGCGAAACCGTCACAAATCAAGGACGAGGCGCGACGGGTCCTCGAGCTGCTCCTTGACCCGCACCAGGAAGGTCACGGCCTCCTTGCCGTCGACGATGCGATGGTCATAGGAAAGCGCGAGATACATCATCGGGCGGATCTCGATCTTGCCGGCGATGACGACCGGCCGCTCCTCGATCTTATGCATGCCCAAAATGCCGGATTGCGGCGCATTGAGAATGGGCGTCGACATCAGCGAGCCGTAAATGCCGCCATTGGAGATGGTGAAGGTGCCGCCGGTCAGATCGCCGAGATCGAGCCTTCCCTCGCGCGCCTTCCTGCCGAAATCGCCGATCGCCTTCTCGATCTCGGCGACGCTCATGCGATCGGCGTCGCGCACCACCGGCACGACGAGGCCTTTGTCCGTGCCGACGGCGACGCCGATATGGCAGTAGTGCTTGTAGATGACGTCGGCGCCGTCGATCTCGGCGTTGACGGCCGGCACCTCCTCCAGCGCCTTGCAGCAGGCCTTCACGAAGAAGCCCATGAAGCCGAGCTTCACCTGATGCTTCTTCTCGAACAAATCCTTGTAGCGATTGCGCAGCGCCATCACCGCGGACATGTCGACCTCGTTGAAGGTGGTCAGCATGGCGGCGTTGGATTGCGCTTCCTTGAGGCGCTTGGCGATGGTCTGGCGCAGGCGCGACATGCGCACACGCTCCTCGCGGGCGGCGTCGGCCGGCGGGGCGGCCGGGCGCGGCGCCGGCGGAGCGATCGCCGGCTCGGGAACGGGCGCGGGGCGCGCCGCAAGGGCGAGAACATCGCCCTTCAGCACCTGCCCCTGCTTGCCGGAGCCGATGATTCCCGAAAGATCGACGCCTTGCTCTTTCGCGATCTTGGCGGCGGACGGCGCCGGCGGACGGGCCGGCGCAACGGCGGCGGGCTGCGGAGCGGCGGGCGGCGGCGGCGCGACGATGGGCACGGCGGGAGCCGGACGCGGCGCGGCGGCGGCGCCTTCGGCGATCTGCCCCAGCAACGCGCCGGGCGTGACCGTCTCGCCATCCTTGGCGACGACATCGGTCAGCACGCCGGCGGCGGGGGCGTTCACCTCGAGCGTCACCTTGTCGGTCTCGAGCTCGACCAGCGCCTCATCCGCCGCGACGGCGTCGCCGGGCTTTTTGAACCAGCGGCCGATCGTCGCCTCGCTCACCGACTCGCCCAGGGTCGGAACGCGAATTTCCGTCATGATCACTCCGCCGCGAGAGAAATGCGCGTCGCAAAGGCCTCGTCGAGGAAGGCCCGCAGCTGCGCCTGATGCTTGGACATAGTGCCCGCCGCCGTCGAGGCCGAAGCCGGCCGGCCGATGTAGCGAGCGCGTTTGGACTTGCCGCCGACTTGCGTCAGCACCCATTCCAGATAGGGCTCGACGAAGGACCAGGCGCCCATATTCTTCGGCTCCTCCTGGCACCAGAAGATATCGGCCTGCTTGAAGCGCGACATCATCGTCACCAGCCCCTTCAGCGGGAAGGGATAGAGCTGCTCGACGCGCAGGAGATAGACGTCGTTGACGCCGCGCGACTCGCGCTCCTCCAAGAGATCGTAATAGACCTTGCCGGAGCACAGGATCACGCGCGCGATCTTGTCGTCGGGCGCGAGGCGGAATTTTTCCGAGGGCTGCAATTCCGCATCGTCCGAGATGAAGCGATGGAACATCGTCCCCTCGCCCATCTCCTCGAGCCGCGAGACGCAGCGCTTATGGCGCAGCAGCGACTTCGGCGTCATCAGCACCAGCGGCTTGCGAATGTCGCGATGCAGCTGCCGACGCAGAATGTGGAAGTAGTTCGCCGGCGTCGAGCAATTGGCGACTTGCAGATTATCCTCCGCGCAGAGCTGCAGATAGCGCTCGAGCCGCGCGGAAGAATGCTCCGGCCCCTGCCCCTCATAGCCATGCGGCAGCAGGCAGACGAGGCCGGACATGCGCAGCCATTTGCGCTCGCCGGCGGAGAGGAACTGATCGAAGACCACCTGCGCGCCATTGGCGAAATCGCCGAATTGCGCCTCCCACAGAACCAGCGAGCGCGGCTCGGCGAGCGAATAGCCATATTCGAAGCCGAGCACCGCCTCTTCCGAGAGCATCGAATTGATGACCTCGAACCGCCCCTGCCCGACGCCGACGTGATCGAGCGGCAGATAGCGGGCTTCGTCCTCCTGATCGATCAGCACGGAATGGCGCTGCGAGAATGTGCCGCGCTCGCTGTCCTGGCCGGAGAGGCGGACATTATAGCCTTCCGCCAGCAGCGAGCCGAAGGCCAGCGCCTCCGCCGTCGCCCAATCTATGCCCGCGCCGCTCGAGATCGCCGTGCGGCGCGCGTCGAGAAAGCGCTGAATGGTGCGGTGAATGTGGAAATTCTCGGGAACCGTGGTCAGCTCCACGCCGATGCGGCGCAGGCTCTCCACCGGCACGCCGGTCTTGCCGCGCCGCTCGTCCTCGGAGGATTGATAGCCGGGCTTCACGCCCGCCCAACGCCCGTCGAGCCAGTCGGCCTTATTGGGCTTGTAGGATTGCGAGGCCTCCATCTCCTGCTCGAGGCGCTGGCGCCATTCGTTCTTGACCGCGTCGATCTCCTCGCGCGTCATCAGCCCTTCGGCGATCAGCTTCTCGCTATAGAGCTCGAGCGTCGTCTTATGTGCGCGGATTTTCTTATACATCAGCGGCTGGGTGAAGGCCGGCTCGTCGCCCTCATTATGGCCGAAGCGGCGATAGCACCACATGTCGATGACGACGGGCTTGTGGAACTGCTGCCGAAACTCCGTCGCTATGCGCGCGGCGTAGACGACCGCTTCCGGATCGTCGCCATTCACATGGAAGATCGGCGCCTCGACCATCTTCGCCACATCGGACGGATAGGGCGAGGAGCGCGAGTAGCGCGGATAGGTGGTGAAGCCGATCTGATTATTGATGATGAAATGCACCGAGCCGCCGGTGCGATGGCCCTTGAGCCCGGAGAGGCCGAAGCATTCAGCGACGACGCCCTGGCCGGCGAAGGCCGCGTCGCCATGGATGAGCAGCGGCATCACCTCGCGCCGGTCGGTCTCCGTGCAGCGATATTGATCCTGCTTGGCGCGCGCCTTGCCGAGCACCACGGGATCGACGATCTCGAGATGCGACGGATTGGCGGTCAGCGAGAGATGCACCTTGTTATTGTCGAACTCGCGATCGGACGAAGCGCCGAGATGATATTTGACGTCGCCCGAGCCCTCGACCTCGTCCGGCAAAAAGGAGCCGCCCTTGAACTCGTGGAACAGAGCGCGATGCGGCTTGGCCATCACCTGGCAGAGAATGTTCAGCCGGCCGCGATGCGCCATGCCGAGCACGATCTCCTTGGCGCCGAGCGCGCCGCCGCGCTTGATGATCTGCTCCAGCGCCGGAATGATGGCTTCCGAACCGTCGAGGCCGAAGCGCTTGGTGCCCGTATATTTGACGTCGAGAAATTTCTCGAAGCCTTCCGCCTCGACCAGCTTGCGCAAAATCGCCTTCTTGCCTTCCTCGGTGAAGACGATCTCCTTCTTCGGCCCCTCGATGCGCGCTTGAATCCAGGCCTTCTCCTCTGGATTGGAGATATGCATGAACTCATAGCCGATGGGGCCGCAATAGGTGCGGCGCAGGATCGCCACCATCTCGAAGACGCTGGCGTATTTCATGCCCATCACGCCATCGATGAAGATCTTGCGATCATAATCCTCATCGGTGAAGCCATAGGTCTCTGGATGCAGCTCGCCATGGTCATGGCGCTGCTCGAGGCCGAGCGGATCGAGATTGGCGTGCAAATGGCCGCGCATGCGATAGGCGCGGATCATCATCAGCGCGCGCACGCTGTCCCGCGCGGCGCGCTGAATCTCCTCCGCCGATGGCGCATGATCGGCCGACGCCCCCTTGCCGGCCGCGGACTTGCCATCCGTGGGCTTGCCATCCTTGGACTTGGCGGTCTCGCGCGGCGCCTCGCCGCCCAGAGCCGCGACCAGCTCGTCCGCGGGCGTCGCCGGCCAGCCCGGCCGCGCCCAGGACGGTCCCGCAGCCGCGCCGGCCTGCGCGAGCGCGGCATCGGCGCCGAGGCTCGCGAAATAGTCGCGCCAAGCTGGGCCGACCGAGGAGGGATCGGCCTCATAGGCTGCGAGCAGATGCTCGAGGTATCTCGGGTCGACGCTCTGCAGCAGTCCGTTCTGGGCAGAAGCGTTCCCGCGCGGCGAGGGCTGCTGTTCGCCGCCCGCCGGTCCGCCATTCGTCTCGAGACGCGCCATTCTGTTCAGTCTCCCGAGCGCCGAAACTTCTCGAAGTTGAGCGAAATCATTTTGACAATTCTTTAAAGATTTCGCCCCGCGCTCTTTTTTCGGGGGACGCGCCGGCGATTCGCCGACGCGCATTGTCGCCGAACCTCAGCGGCTCAGCGTTTCGACCAAAGTCTTGCCGAGCCGCGCCGGCGACGGCGAGACCACGATCCCGGCAGATTCCATCGCCGCGATCTTGCTCTCGGCGTCGCCTTTGCCGCCAGAGACGATCGCGCCGGCGTGGCCCATGCGCCGCCCGGGAGGGGCGGTGCGGCCCGCGATGAAGCCGACCATCGGCTTCTTGCGGCCCCGCTTGGCCTCGTCGATCAAGAATTGGGCCGCGTCCTCTTCCGCGGAGCCGCCGATCTCGCCGATCATGATGATGGATTTGGTGGCTTCGTCGGCCAGAAACAACTCTAAGACCTCGATGAAGTCGGTTCCCTTGACCGGATCGCCGCCGATTCCGACAGCGCTGGTCTGGCCGAGACCCTCGCGAGTCGTCTGGAACACGGCCTCATAGGTCAGCGTGCCGGAGCGCGAGACGACGCCGACGGAGCCCTGGCTGAAAATATTGCCGGGCATGATGCCGATCTTGCTCTCGCCCGCGGTGACGACGCCCGGGCAATTGGGGCCGATGAGGCGGGATTTGGAGCCCGACAGCGCGCGCTTGACGCGAATCATGTCGTGGACCGGAACGCCCTCGGTGATGGCGACGATGAGGGGGATCTCGGCATCGATCGCCTCGCAAATGGCGTCGGCCGCGCCCGGCGGCGGCACATAGATGACCGAAGCGTCGGCGCCGGTCTTTTCCCGCGCTTGCGCCACAGTGTCGAAGACGGGAAGGTCGAGATGCGTCGAGCCGCCCTTGCCGGGCGAGACGCCGCCGACCATGAGCGTGCCGTAACGCACCGCCTGCTCCGAGTGGAAAGTGCCGGTCTTGCCGGTAAAGCCTTGACAGATGACCTTGGTGTTCTTGTCGATGAGGACGGACATTCGAGCCCCTGGGGCGTCGGGGCGCAATAGCGCCGCCAGTCTTATTCGGGAAGCGCGCCCGCTCGAAACACGGACGGCGCGACGATCTGCTCGCTCGAAACGAGCTATTTGCCGTTTCGAAGAGCGGTAAAACGCAAATTATTGAGAAACGACGCGCGCATCAAGGCTGACTGGCGCGGAAGCGGGCTCGGCTCCTGCGCGAAATAGCGGCAGAATGCGCAGCCGCCGCCAAGGCGGGAGAATTTCTAGGCGCCGCCCGGGCGGGGGAAGACATTCCGGCGCCGCGGCGCCTATATCCGCGGAAGGCCCGCCGCACAGGCGAGAGGCCAATACCGAGGACGCGGATGGCGGAGCAGAGCGTGCGGCGCGAAAGCCGATTTCTCACTGCGGAGGATGGGCTGCGGCTCCACTATGTCGATTACGCTCCGGCGAGCGACGGCGCGGCCATTCCGGTCGTCTGCCTGGCCGGGCTCACGCGCACGGCATTGGATTTCGACGCTCTGGCGCGAGCGCTGGCCGAGCGCGGACGCCGCGTGCTGGCGCTCGACTATCGCGGCCGCGGCCTCTCCGACTGGGACGAGGACTGGACGCGTTACAGCCTCGATGTCGAGGAGGAAGACATTCTGGCCACGCTCGCGGCGGCCGGCGTCGAAAAAGCGATTTTCGTCGGCACCTCGCGCGGCGGCATTCATGTGATGCGCTTTTCGGCGCGAAGGCCGGAGATTTTGCAGGCCGCGGTCGTCAACGACATCGGCCCGGTGATCGACGCCGGCGGGCTGCGCCGCATAAAGGGCTATGTCGGCCGTCAGCCGGGCTCGGCGACGATGGCCATCGCTCTCGCCGCGCTGAAGCTCATCGCCGGACCGCAATTCACCAGCCTCGGCCAGGCGGAATGGGAGGAATGGGCGCGCACGACCTTCGTCGAGACCGACGGACATCTGCAGCTGCGCTATGATCCCGCGCTCTCGCATACGCTCGACGAGGTGGGGCCGGACAGCGGGCCGATTCTGCTCCACGACGAATGGAAGGCCATGGCCGCCGTGCCGACGCTCGTCATCCGCGGCGGCAATTCCGATCTTCTCTCGGCGGAGACCTTCGCGGCCATGGCCGACGGCCATCCGCTGCTCGAGCGGCTCACCGTGCCGGGGCAAGGCCATGCGCCGCTGCTGCTGGATGAGGGGACGATCCGGGCGATCGGGGATTTCGTGGAGAGAATGGGGTGAGCGAATAGCGAATAGTCGCCCACAGGCGACCGCCCCCTACTCGCTACTCGCTACTCGCCATGTTCAACGGATGCAGGTCGCGCACCATGGCGCGGATGCGCTCGTCCAGCACATGCGTGTAGATCTGCGTCGTCGAAATATCGGCGTGGCCGAGCAATTCCTGCACGACGCGCAAATCCGCGCCATTTTGCAGAAGATGGCTGGCGAAGGCGTGGCGCAGCCCATGCGGGCTGATGTCGCGCGACGGAAGCCCCGCGGCGGCGGCGGCGCTTTTGAGATCGCGCGCAAAGGCCTGGCGCGTGAGATGCCCTTCCGCCGCATCGGACGGAAACAGGAAAGGCGAGGCCGCGAGCCCCGGCGAATGTTTAACGAGCAGCGCGCGATAGGCGTGAAGCGCGGCGCGCGCCTGCTCGGAGAGCGGCACGAGACGCTCTTTCGCGCCCTTGCCGCGCACGGTGACGAAAGGCTCGCGCGCGCGCGCCGCGCTCGCCGGCAGAGAAACCAGCTCCGACACGCGCAGGCCGCTGGCGTAGAGAGTCTCGAGCGCGGCGTGGAGGCGCGCGGCGCGCATACGCTCGCCGAGAGGACGCGACTCGTCGTCTATCCCCTCCCGCGCCGTGTCCAGAAGGCGCGTCACCTCGTCCACCGAGAGAATATCCGGCGCGCTGCGATGGCGACGCGGCCCTTCGAGCGCCGCCGCCGGATCATCGGCGCGACAGCGGTCGACATAGAGGAATTTATGAAACTGCTTCAGCGCCGAGAGCCGCCGCGCGGCGGTCGCGCCGGTCATGCCGCGCGCCTCCAGCGCCGCGAGATAGGCGCGCAGGCCATCCGTGTCGGCGCGCAGCGGATCGGTGCCGGATTTCTTCAAAAATTCGAAATAATCTTCGAGGTCGCGGCGATAGGCGTCGAGCGTGTTGCGCGCGGCGCCGCGCTCGGCGGCCAGCATGTCGAGAAAGGCGGCGATCAGCGGATGGCGCTTGCCGTCGCCCATTCTGAAGGTCTCACTTGTTGAGGCGCTGCGGCGCGATCGTCTGCGTCATCTCGCGCGGCTGCGGCGAGACATAGGCCACGATCGCCAGCATCCCCGCATAGGCGAGAGCCGCGAGCACGCCGACAATGACCAAAAAGCGGATGAGGCTGGGCAAGAATCGGCCCCTTTCGAAGAAAACGAATGGCAGCTATCGCCCGAAGCCGGCTGTTTTGCAACCGTCTGCGCGCCTCGTGAGATAGGCGCGCGACGGCTGTTCCGCCATGGGCGATCGCTCGCCAGAGTCAACGAACCACAACCTTGGTTCCGACATGGACGCGATCATAGAGATCGGCCACATCGTCGTTCATCATGCGAATGCAGCCGGAGGAGACGTTCTGGCCGATCGTGTAGGGCTCGTTGGTGCCGTGGATGCGGTAGAGCGAGGAGCCGAGATACATTGCGCGCGCGCCGAGCGGATTGGCCGGCCCGCCGTCCATATGGCGCGGCAGATCGGGACGACGGGCCAGCATCTCGCCGGGGGGCGTCCAATCCGGCCATTCCGCCTTGCGGGAGATGGTCTTGACGCCGGCCCAGGTGAAGCCCGGACGACCGACGCCTATGCCATAGCGCAGCGCGCGTCCGCCGCCCTGCACGAGATAGAGAAACTTGTTCTCCGAATCGATGACGATCGTGCCGGGACGCTCGGCGCCGGCGTAATCGACCTCGGTGCGGAGAAAGACCGGATCGATCTGGCGCTGGACAATGGCCTCGCCCGCGCCGAGGGCCGCGACGCGACGACCTGCTTGCGGCTGCGGCTGCGGCGTCTGGCCGGTGACGAGCAGCTCGATGAAGCCGCCGCCATAGGCGCCGGGGGCCGCGGAAGGCTCGGCGCGCGCCATCGCCACGCGCGGCTGCGGCGCGACATAGGCGGGAGCCGGCGGCGCGATCGGAGCGGCCGGCGGCGACGGCGCGACATAGGCCGGCTCGGGCGCCGGCTCCTCGGCCGGAAAGAGCCGGCCGGCCTCGCGCTCGCCGATTCCGGTGATGACGCGCGGAGCCGCGGCGGCTGCGCCGACCGAAGACGAAAGAAGAATGGCGAGGAGACAGGAGACTCTTTTGGACATGAAACGCACCGCCCGTCGCGCCGCCCGAGGGCCGGCGCGATCATCTTGCTCTAGACTGCTTCAACGCGTTTCCCACGCCGAACCGGCATCCACTTCGGCTGGAAACGCTCTAGCTGAACCAGGCGAAGAATAAACCCTGAATTTTAATCGTAAATCTGAAGCATTTTTTATGGTTGACGAATAGAAAACGCCCGCGCTCACGCCGGGCGGGAACGAGGCGGCGCCCCTTCGCCCGCAGGCGCGGTCTTACCGGACGAGCGCGCCGAACCGGCGTCGCTCGGCTCCTCAGCTCGAATGACGCAGACCTCTAGACGTCGATCTCGGCGAAGATCGCCGCATGGTCGGAGGCCGCCTCCGAGGCTTTGGTGATCTCGGGGTAATGCGGGAAGAGCGTCCCGTTCTTGCCGCCCCATACGCCCTTGCGGAAAATGCCGCCGCCTTTCGCCGCGGCGAATAGCGCCGGCGACAGAAGAATATAGTCGATCTTGTTGGACGCTGCGCCGGCGGCGAAAGTGCCGGGGCGTCCACCATCGTCGAAGCGTGCGTGCTCGCTGATGTCCTTCAAATCGGTCTGGAGCAGCAGCGGCGCCAGCGGCGCGCCGTCGGGCGTGTCGTTGAAATCGCCGATGACGGCGACATGCTCATCGCTCTTGCGCAGCGCGTCGTAAATCTGCTTCACCCGCGCCGCCTGCCGCTCGCGCTTGGCGTTGGAGGTCGTCTGCGAGCCGAAGCCCTTGCTCTTGAAATGATTGATCAGAAGATGCAGCAAATTGCCCTTGGGCGTGCGGATTTCATAATGCGCGCAATCGCGGCTGAAGATGCGGCCAGTGTTGTCGGCGTCGTCGACATGGCTGTGAATGGCGACGATCTCATAGCCCGCGCGCGCATAGAGGCCGACATCTATGCCGCGATCGTCATTGCCGTCGATCAGCATGGCGTGGGCGTAGGGCTTGCCGCCCTCCCCCTTGATGACATTGTCGTTGAAGCGCACCAGCGCCGGCCGGCTCTCCGCCTCGATGACGCCGAGCACATCGGCGTCGACATCGATGATGACGCGCGCCGTGTTGCGCGTCGCCTCCTCATTCACTTCCTCGCGTTTCAGCTCGACCCAGCCGATCCAATCATTGCGGCCGCCGGCGACGACCTCGATTCCAGTCTTGGCGCGCTTGACGAGATGGCCGCGATTTTGGCGCAGGATCGCGAAAGGCCCGCCATCATCGGATTTCTCGAGCTTCAGCTCGCCGAGCAGCTTGATGATCTTCTTCTTATCGGCGGCCGTATAGACGGGCTTGCCGAGAATGGCGGAGAGCTCGGCCTGCGCCTCCAGCGCCTTCTTGCCCTCGGACCAGCTTTCGCCGTTCAGCGCGTGCGCGCGTAGGAAGAGATTTTCGAGATTATAGGATGCGAGCTTCATGGGTGCGCCCGGAAGAAGGCGAGAAAGCCGTTTCACGCAATGGCCGGCGGCGCCGGCGTCGTGAAGTATAATCACTGCACGACGTTTGTTTCAATGATGCGACAGCGCTTCGCGCGACGAATGGAGGCTTCCTATGCCGCAGAACCGAATTCTGATCGTCGGAACCATTCGCATCCCGCCGGGCGCGCTCGAGCGGGCGCGCCCGGCCATGGCGGCGATGATCCACGCGAGCCGCGCGGAGGCGGGCTGCCTCGCCTATTCCTATGCGGAAGACGTGCTGGAGCCGGGTCTCATCCGCGTGACGGAAATATGGGAGAGCCGCGCGGCGCTGAGCGCGCATTTCGAATCCGCCCATTTGCGCCGATGGCGCGACTCGTGGGAGGCGCTCGGCGTTCACGACCGCCGGCTCGCGGCCTATGAGATCGACGCGGAAGAGCAGGTCTGATCCGCGCCTCTCTCGCTCAGCCGGCGACCGGCTGCGCCAGCGAGAGCTGATAGCCGCTGTCGTCCAGCAAGCCGAACTCGCGCACGCCATAATCCATGGTCGCGATCGGATAGACGATGCGCGCGCGATCCTTCAGCCGTTCCCATAATTCATCGACATTGTCGACGCCGAGATAGATGGCCCCCGTGAGCTGCGGCCCCCGCCATTCGCGATGCGCATTGGGAGAGACGAGCATTATGTCCGCCGCGCCCGAGCGCACACGCGCGAACTCCTCCAATTTGAGCAGGCAGACGAAGCCGAGCTCCTCGACATAGAATTTGACGGAACGGGAAACATCTTCGGTGGCGAGCGAAATGGAAATAGTTCGAATGGTCATGGGAATGTCTCGGCTGGAACGGAGCCGCAATCTGCGAGAGATCGCCCGCAAAGTCGAGAGCGGCGCAACGGTTCAGCCGCAGACCGGCGCGTCGCATTTGCGGCTGGCGGCGATCATGCGCGCCATCGATTTGGGACCGGGATAGCCGAGCACGCCGACCGAGCTCACGGCGAAGGACGGCGAGGCCGCGAAGCCGAGATCGGCGCCGAGCTGGACATGGCGCTTCACCACGCCGCCGATCATCTCCGAATTCGCCGACTCCTCGATCTTGGACGTATCGAGGCCCATGGCTTTGGCGACCGCGAGAGCGGAGATCCCGTCAATGGCGCCGCGATGCGCGAACAGTTGCTTGTGGAACTGATAGGCGCGCTCCGGGCCATAGAGGCGCAGCACCGCCTGCTTCACCCGCGCCGCCAGAAAGGAGCCGAGGCCGAGCATGGCGTTGTCGGCGAGCCCGAGCCGCAGATTCTTGTCCTTGGCGACGAGCGCGTCGAGATCGCCCGCGGCCTTGCGGCAATAGGGGCAATTATAGTCGAAGAACTCGAACACGATTACATCGGCGGTGGCCGGCCCATGCCAGAGCAGGCCGGGAAGATCGGCAGGCGAGACTTCCGAGGACAGACGATAATTGGCGATCGGCTGGCCATCGTCCGCCATGATCGGAAAGAGGCAGTTCTCCTGCGCCCGAGCCGGGCGGAAGACCGCGCCCCCCGCCATTGCGGCGAGCGAGACGAGCAGGACACGGCGGCTGAGCGACGAAAGCAATTCATATTCGGCCATGAGAATGCGCTCCACATCGAGATCGCATCCCGGCTAGCACAGAAAGAAGCGATTTTGGGGTGCGCCTTCAGCCGCACCAGCCGCCGCCGCAGATCACCGAATGGACGGCGCCGGCGCCCGCCGGCGCCGAGGCGACGGCCGCGTCCACATCGAGCAGCGAGAAAGCGGCGCCGATGACGATCGCGGCCACAAGAGCGGCGAAGAGCTGGGCGAACTCGGTCATGTCGGGCTTCCTTCTCGTCGGAACGGCCGCATCGGCGGCGAACGCCATGACAATTAGCGCCGCCGTCCGAGGGCGCCTGTGCGAGACCGCACAAGGCGCGCCGGACGAGAAAGAGAGAAAATTCAGCAGGACGAGATCGCTCTAGAAATGGCTGTCCGGCTCTTCGCCGACGTCCTCCTTCAGCTCGTGGCGCATCATCAGCGGGATTTGCGACAGAGCGTAGAGCAGCGTCAGCGGCAAAATGCCGAAGACCTTGAAGTTCACCCAGACGTCGGTCGGAAAGCCGCGGCGCACGAATTCGTTGAGCGCGGCGAGGAAGAAGAAGAAGAGCGCCCAGCGCCAGGTGAGCTTGCGCCAGCCGGCGTCGTCCAGCCGAAAGGCGGATTCGAACACCGCCGGCAGCAGCAGCTTGCCGAACCAGAGCGCGCCGAGCAGCGCCGAGCCGAACAGAAGATAAAGAATCGTCACCTTCAGCTTGATGAAATTCTCATCCTGCAAGAAGAAGGTCAGGGAGCCGAAGACGAGCACGAAGACCGCTGTGACCATCGGCATGGTCGGCAAATGGCGCGTGATGGAATAGGAGACGGCGAGCGTCGCCACCACGGCGACCATCAGCGCCGCCGTCGCCTGGAAGATGCCGAACTTCTGATTGACGATGAAGAACAGGACCAGCGGCCCCATCTCCAGCGCGAATTTCAGTCCCGGATGAAGGCGCCTCTTGGCGGATGCTGCGGTGGTTTCTTGGGTCATGATTGCTGCTCGCCCGCCTCGGCGTCGGAGTCGAGCCCGGCGATGGCGCGGGCGAAATCGCGCGCGGTGAAGGGCTCGAGATCGTCCGAGCCTTCGCCGACGCCGATGAAGTGAATGGGCAGGCCGTATTTCTCGGCGATGGCCACGAGAATGCCGCCGCGCGCCGTGCCGTCGAGCTTGGTCATCACCAGGCCGGTGACGCCGGCCGTCCGCTCGAAGGCGTCGACCTGGGCGATGGCGTTCTGGCCGACGGTCGCGTCCAGCACCAGCAGCACGGCGTGCGGCGCCTCCGGCTCGGCCTTTTTCATCACGCGGACGATCTTGGCCAGCTCGGCCATCAGCTCGGCGCGGTTCTGCAACCGGCCGGCCGTGTCCATCAGCAGAATGTCGGAATCGCGCTCGCGCGCCGATTTGATGGCGTCGAAGGCGAGGCCGGCGGCGTCGGCGCCCTCTGGCGCATAACATACGGGCGAGTTGAGCCTTTCGCCCCAGATGCGGAGCTGCTCCACGGCGGCGGCGCGGAAAGTGTCGCCGGCGGCGAGCATCACCTTCTTGCCCTCGCCGGTCCATTTGGCGGCGAGCTTGGCGATGGTCGTGGTCTTGCCGGAGCCGTTGACGCCGACGACGAGCACGATGAACGGCTTCTTCGTCTGGTCCAGATCGAAGGGGAGCGCGACGGGCTCGAGCACGCGCTCGACCTCCTCCGCCAGAATGGCGCGCACCTCGTCCGGGCCTATGTCCTTCTCATAGCGCGCGGCGCCGACCTTGCCGGCGATGCGCTGCGCGGCGGCGACGCCCAAATCGGCGCGGATCAGCACATCCTCGAGCTCCTCGAGGGTGAGCGCGTCGAGCTTGCGCTTGCTGAAGAGATCGGAAATCCCCTGGACGATGGCCTGCGAGGAGCGCGATAGCCCCCCGGTCAGCCGCTCCCACCAGGAACGCTTTTTCGGACGATCTGCGCCGGCTTCTTCGGCGGGCGTTCCTCCACGGCCGAACAGCCGCGCGAAGAGTCCCTTTTTTTCTTCGGCTTCGCTCATGGTACCTCGCGGTCGCGGCCGATTGCTACACCAGGGCGCGCCGGAGAGCCAGCGGCGCGTTTCGCCGCGCCGGGGTTGAAGCGGCCGTTCGGCGGCTCGATATGACATGCGGGGGGCTGGCCTCCAACGACCCGGGGTCGTCGCAGTGACAGCCGGCGCAGCCTGGATCGACGTCTCGGAGAGGCGATCCGGCGGACAATTTTTCTTCGGAGACAGCGAGACCGCGGCGGCCATCTCCGCCGCCAATTGGGCGCGGTCGCCGCTCGGCCTGCCGCAGACTTGGCCGAAGCGCCTGCGCGTGGCTCTGGAGATTTGCCTCAACAGCGCCTTCCCCATCGCCATCTTCTGGGGCGCCGATCTCTGCCTGCTCTATAACGACGCCTATCACGGCCTGCTCGCCGACAAGCATCCGCGCGCGCTCGGCCGCCCGGCCCGCGAGGTGTGGCCGGAGATTTGGGACGTCATCGGCCCCATGCTGGAGGGCGCGCTCACCAATGGCGCGCCGACGCGGTCGGAAGATCTGCAGCTCCACATGATCCGCAACGGCCGCCGGGACGAGGGCTATTTCACCTTCTCCTACAGCCCGATTCCCGATGACGATGGCGGCATAGGCGGCGTCTTCTGCCCGGTGGTGGAGACGACCGATCGCGTCATCGGCGAGCGCCGATTGCGCACATTGCGCGATCTCGCCGCGCTGAGCCGGGCCGAGGACGAGGGCGAGGCCTGCCGCCTAGCCGCCAGCGTGCTCGCCGTCAATGGCTATGACCTGCCCTTCTCCGCCATCTATCGCTTCGACCATGAGCGCGGCGAGGCGGAGCTGATGGCGGCGACCGGCGTGCGGCCCGGCGGCCGGGTCGCGCCGAACCGCATACCGCTCGGCGACCCCGATCCGATTCGCGGCGACATTTGGGGCCTGGCCGAGGTCGCGCGGCTGACGCCGGGACGCGTCGCCATTCGCACGATCGACGCGCGCTTCGGCGAGGCGCCTCGAGGGCCATGGTCGGCGGCGGCGGACGAGGCCGTGCTCTTTCCCATCGTGCTGCTCGGCCAGGACCGCGCCGCCGCGGCGCTGATCGCCGCCATAAATCCGTTCAAGCGGCTGGACGCCGCCTATGCCTATTTCCTCGATCGCGTCGCCGCCAAGATCGCCTCCTCCATGACCGACGCCCGCGCCTATGCGGCGGAGCGCGAGCGCGCCGAGGAAATCCGCGTGCGCGAGCTGGCGTTGCAGCGAACGGAGGCCGAGCTGCGCGAGGCGCAGAGGCTCGGCCGCATCGGCAGCTGGCGCTGGAGCGGACGCCACGACGATCGCGGCGGCGCCTCGCCCTATCTCGCACGCATCTTCGGCCTCGACCCCGATGCGCCGCCGCCGAGCTTCGCCGAGCAGAAGGGCCTGCTCTACGCCCCCGCGGATTGGGAGCGGCTCGACGCCGCGACCAGCGAGACCTTGCGCACCGGCGAAGGCTTCGAGCTCGATCTGCCCGCGCATCGCGCCGACGGCGTCGCCATTCATGTCACCATTCGCGGCGAGGCGGTGCGCGACGAGCGCGGCGCCATCGTCGGATTGCGCAGCACGATTCAGGACATCACCGAGCGCAAGCAGGCGCAGGAGCGAGTCGAGCTGCTGCTGCGCGAAGTGACGCATCGCGCCAAAAATCTTCTGACCGTGGTGCGCGCCGTGGCGCGGCAGACGGCGCGACGCGACTCGCCGCTCGCTTTCTCGCAGCGCTTCGATCAGCGCATAGCGGCGCTGGGCGCGAGCCATGATCTATTGGTGCAGAACGAATGGCGCGGCGTCGAGCTGCATGCGCTGGCGCGCTCGCAGCTCGCCCATTTCCGCGATCTGTTCGGCTCGCGCATCTGCGTGGAGGGGCCGACGACAGTGGTGAAGCCGGCGGCGAGCCAGGCCATAGGCATGGCGCTGCACGAGCTCGCCACCAACGCCGGCAAATATGGCGCGCTCTCCAATGACACGGGCGTCGTGCGCATCGCCTTCGGCGTCGTCGGCGACGGCGATGCGCCGCATTTCGAGATGGAGTGGCGCGAGAGCGGCGGCCCGACCGTCGTCGCGCCCAAGCGCCACGGCTTCGGCCATATGGTGATTCTGCAAATGGCCAAACATGCGCTCGGCGGACAGGTGACGCTCGATTATGCGCCGAGCGGCGTCGTCTGGAAGGTGAGCGCGCCGCTCGACAATGTCATCGAGCCCGCGCAAGGAGAGGATTAGATGAAGGGTAACGAGCCGATCCGCATTCTCGTCGTCGAGGACGAGCCGGCCATCGCCGCGGATCTCTGCTTCGTCGTCGAGGAGGTCGGATATGAGATCGGAGGCACGGCGAGCTCGGTGGACGAAGCCTTGAAGCTGCTCGAGGACGCGGACATAGACGGCGTGATCCTCGACGCCAATCTGCGCGGCGCCAGCAGCGCCAGCATCGCCGACGCGCTGAAGGCGCGCAATCTGCCCTTCTTCGTGCTGTCGGGCTATCTGCAGCGGCAATTGCCGGAGCCGCTCTGCGAGGCGCCATTCCTCGGCAAGCCCTATGACCAGGACGAGCTGACTTCGCGCATACGCGCTCTCGGGCGCTAGGAGCGGCGCCCCTCCACGTGAGACCGAGGCGCCCGAAGCCGAGCGCCTCGCGCCAATCGTCAGCGATGGTGATGATGATGATGATGATGATGGTGGTGGTGGTGATGATGCTTGTGGGCGCGCGGATGGGCCGAGGCGGCGAGCGGAGCCATGGCCACGGCGAAACCCAGAGCCAGCGCTGCGATCAACTTCTTCGTCATAATCGATCTCCTCTATGAGGGGGCGTCCTGGGAGGGGGTCCTCGGGACGGCCCGAAACAATGCCGCGGCCAAGATGAATAAATGCCGAACGGACCGCCGCGGCGCCCAACATAGCGGCGCCGAGCCCGAAACCAAAGCTTGTCGCAGCGCCGACCGCCGTCCCAAAATACGCGGGCCGGTCCCCTATCGCGCGCAATCGGGAGCTTCTATGACGAGCGGAGCCCCAATTCCGCGCCCCAAGGATTTATCGATGCCGATCTGGAAGCCCGACCTCGATCGCCAGAAGAACGCCCTTCTCACCCGCTTCGCGCAATCCATCGAGGCGACCAAGCCCTTCGCCGAGAGCTTCGATTATGACGGGCTCTATCGCTGGAGCCTGACCCATTCGCCCGAGTTCTGGTCGGCGATCTGGGACTTTTGCGGCGTCATCGGCGAGAAGGGCGAGCGCGTCCTCATCGACGCGGATAAAATGCCCGGCGCGCGCTGGTTCCCCGACGCGCGGCTGAATTTCGCGGAAAATCTGCTGCGCCCGCGCCCGGCCGAGACCGAGGCCATCGTCTTCTGGGGCGAGGACAAGGTCGAGCGGCGGCTCACCTTCGGCGAGATCGAGCGCCAAGCCGGCGCGCTCGCCGCCTTCTTCCGCGCCCAAGGCGTCGAGCCCGGCGACCGCATCGCCGCCTATATCCACAATGGGCCGGAGGCGATCATCGGCATGCTGGCGGCCGCCTCGCTCGGCGCGGTGTGGTCCTCCTGCGCGCCGGAATTCGGCGTGCAGAGCGTGCTCGATCGCTTCGGCCAGATCGCGCCGCGCATTCTCATCGCGGTGGACGGATATTTCTACAAGGGCAAGACGCTCGACCGCGCCGATAATATTCGCGAGATCGCCAGCAAGCTGCCGACCGTTCAGAAAATCCTCGTCGTTCCCTATACCAGCGCGTCGCCTTCGCTCGACGGCCTCGCCAATGCGCTGCTGCTGCCGCAGGCGATCGCCGCGCATGAGGGCGCGGCGCTGCGCTATGAGCCCCTGCCCTTCGACCATCCGCTCTACATCATGTTCTCCTCCGGCACGACGGGCGCGCCCAAATGCATCGTGCACGGCGCCGGCGGCACGTTGCTGCAGCATTTGAAGGAGCATCGGCTACAGAGCGACATAAAGCCCGGCGACCGCTTCTTCTATGCGACCTCCACTGGCTGGATGATGTGGAACTGGCTGGCGAGCGGCCTCGCCAGCGAGGCGACGCTGCTGCTCTATGACGGATTCTTCAACTCCGGCAAGGATGGCGCGATATTGCTCGACTTCGCCGCCAAGGAGAAGGCCACCTTCTTCGGCACCTCGGCCGGCTATCTGAAGCAGATCGAGAAGCAAGGGCTGAAGCCGCGCGAGAGCCATGGCCTCTCCGCCGTGCGCAGCATCGCCTCCACCGGCTCGCCGCTGCTGCCGGACAGCTTCGATTATGTCTATCGCGACTTCAAGGAAGATGTGCAGCTCGCCTCGATCAGCGGCGGCACCGACATCGTCTCCTGCTTCGTTCTCGGCAACCCGTGGAGCCCGGTCTATCGCGGCGAGATTCAATGCGCAGGCCTCGGCATGTCGGTGCAAGTGTGGGACGACGAGGGCAGGCGCATCACTGGCCATGAGGGCGAGCTCGTCTGCACGCAGCCCTTTCCTTCGATGCCGATCTATTTCTGGAACGACGCCGACGGCGAGAAATATCGCAAGGCTTACTTTTCGGAACATCCGGGCATTTGGCGCCATGGCGATTTCGCCACCGAGACCGAGCACAAGGGATTCCTCATCCATGGCCGCTCGGACGCGACGCTCAATCCGCAGGGCGTTCGCATCGGCACGGCGGATATCTACAATATCGTCGAGCGCCTGCCGGAGATTCTCGAATCTCTCGCCATCGATCAGGAATGGGACGGCACGACGCGCATCGTGCTGTTCGTGAAAACGCGCGAGGGCGCGGAGCTGGACGACGCGCTCGCCGCGCGCATCAAGCGCGAATTGTTCGAGAAAGCCTCGCCGCGCCATGTGCCTTCGGTCATCATAGAGGCGCCCGATCTGCCGCATACGCGCTCCGGCAAGCTCGTCGAGCTCGCGGTGAAGGAGATCGTGCATGGGCGGCCGGTGAAGAATGTCGGCGCTCTGTCCAATCCGGAAGCGCTCGAATTTTTCGCAAATCTTCCGCAGCTTGCGGACAAAGGCCGATAGGACCGTGATGCAGACTTTGGGACGCATCGTCATTCTGGTGAACGACTTTGACGAGGCCGCGAATTTCTATCGGGACAAGCTCGGCCTCGACACGCTCTTCGACGCAGGCGAAGGCGCCCGGCGCTTCCTGCATCTCGGTTTCGGTCAGGGCGGCGTCTGGCTGCTTCTCGCCGATAGCGCCGAAGCGCGCGCGCGAGTCGGAAACCAGACTGGCGGTCAGCCCGTCGGAGTGGTCTACACCGACGACATTCATGGCGATTTTGCACGCCTTGCCGACAAGGGCGTGAAGATCGCGGAAACGGTCCAGAGCGACGAAGGATCGTTCCATTTTCGTTTCCATGACCTCTACGGCAATCAATGGGTGCTCGTGCAATTGGACGCCTCAGCGCGTTGATCGACGGCGCGCGAGCGTCGGATCGTCACGAAAGCGCGCTATCTATTCGCTTCATTGCCTCGAATACGATGACATCGAATCTGATGGACAGGAGCCGCGAAGATGAAGATCGACGAGGTGCTCGAGACGGCCTATGCGATGCCGCTGACCAATCCCGCCTATCCGCGCGGACCCTATCGTTTCTACAATCGCGAATTCATCGTCATCGCCTATCGCACCGACATCGACGCGCTGCGCGCGGTGGTGCCGGAGCCGCTCGAAGTGGACGAGCCGATCGTCAAATATGAGTTCATCCGCATGCCGGATTCGACCGGCTTCGGCGACTATACCGAGAGCGGCCAGGTGATCCCGGTGCGCTTCAACGGTCAGAAGGGCGCTTATGTCCACGCCATGTATCTCGACGATGACGCGCCCATCGCCGGCGGCCGCGAGCTGTGGGGCTTTCCCAAAAAGCTCGCCTCGCCCAAGATAGAGCATGACGGCGACGTCATTCTCTGCACGCTGAAATATGGCCCCGCCCTCTGCGTCGAGGCTTCGGTCGGCTACAAGCATCGCATATTGGAGACGGCGCCCATCGCCGAGGCGATCAAGCAGCCGAATTTTCTTCTGAAGATCATTCCCCATGTCGACGGCTCGCCGCGCGTGCTGGAGCTGGTGCGCTATCATATGACCGATGTGGTGGTGAAAGGCGCCTGGGCCTCGCCGGCGGCGCTCGCTCTGCATCCGCATGTCGCCTGCGACGTCGCCCGCCTGCCGGTGCGCGAGATTGTTTCGGCGACGCATTTCACCGCCGATCTCACGCTCGCGCTGGGCGAGGTCGTGTTCGATTATCTCGATCAGAAATAGCCGCGCTCACGCAGCTTCGCGCTCGGCCGCGCGCGCCAGCAGAATTTTATAAGCGATATCGAAATAGCCGGGGAGCGGGCAGCGCGCGACGCTCTCGCCGCGCAAGAGAATGGCTGGAATCCAGGCGGCGCCGAGCCCGGCCTCGACCTGCGCCAGCAACGCTTCCGCCGAAGCGCTCTCGCAGATCGGCGGATCGCGCATTCGAATTCCATGCGCGGCGAGCATGGCGGCGATGCGCGCGCCATAATGCGTGCCCGGCGCATAGACCATGAGCCGCCCAATAAGAGAGTCGCCCTCCAGCTCTACGAGGCTCTCGCCGCCGCGGCGCTGCGCGAGGATCAGCCGATCTTCGCCGATAGGCTCGAGCGCGAGCCCGGCGAGATGATCGGCGTCGCCGAAATCGGGAACCATGGCGAGATCGCCATGTCCGCGCTTGACCGCCTCAATGCAGCCGGAGACGGAGGCGACGACGACGGAGTAATTGCGCAATTCATGTTTTATCAACCAAGGCGACAGAAAGGTCGCCGCCAGCGTGTTGGTCGCATAGATGCGCAGCGCCTTCTCCAAATGGCTGGACACGGAGAGCACGGCGCGGCGCGCATCATAGATCTCGTCGCGCAGGCGATGCGCGCGCGCCAAAAACTCCTCGCCTGCCGGCGTCAGCGTCACCGGGCGGCGCTCGCGATCGAACAGCGGCGCGCCGAGCCATTCCTCCAGCCGCTGCATGCGGCGGCTATAGGCGGATTGCGTCGTGCCGCGCGCCTGCGCCGCGCGGGTGAAATTGCGCGTCTGGCAGAGCGCCAGAAAATCGTCGATCCACTGCAGCTCCATGATGCGAGAAATGCATCATCGAATCGAAATTGACAATTGGACCGCCCCGCAGCTCCGCGCCATATGCCTCAGCGTGACGAAGGAACGGGACGAATATTATGGAAGCTCTGCTGACGATTTTGGAGAAGGACGAGGGCGCGGGCTTCGCGCTGCTGCCGCGCAGCGTGCGGCTGCTGGCCGCGCCGCAGGAGGCGCAGGCGTTCTGCGAGTTCGAGGTGGTGAGCGGAAACGCGGCCTATCGCGAGGGCGAGCGCTTCTATCTGTCGCAGGCGAAAGCGCGGCGCGCCTATCCTTCGGCCCCGCCTCTGGAACAGGGCCGCGACGCCGCCCCCGCGACAATCGAGCGCTCGCGATAGCGCCCGGCGCAACTGGACATGCGCCGCTCATATTACAATTATCATTGTCGATGAGACAAATTCACCGCCTCGGCCGCGCTCCATGACGAGCTTTCGCTTCTCGCTGCAAGCCCAATTGGCGCTGTTCATCGGCGCTTTTCTGGCGATCGTTCTGGGATTGGCGCTGCTTTCCGCGCAGAGCTTGCGCGTCGTCGACGCCAAGACAGACGCGCTCGCGTCGAAATGGATCGACGGAACGCGCATTCTCAGCGAATTGGCCGACCGGATTTCGGAGTTCAGAATCCAGGAGACCTATCGCGGGCTGGCGGAGACGGAAGAAGAACGCATCACCGCGGAGCGGCAGGCGGCCGAGCATCGCATCGTGGTCGAAGAGCTTCAACGCGACTATTTCGCGCTGTTCGGCGCGGAGCCGCGTCCCGACCTCTCCAAGTTCAGCGCGGCGCTCGCCGCCTATCTCGCCGCCCATGACGCTTGGATCGCAAAGGAGCCGGATGTCGCCGCGATCCGAGCCGCGCGCGGCGTCACTGCTCTGCACCAGCTCTATAGGGTAGCCGACGAAGCCGCCGACGCCGCGATCGACGAGCTCAGATGGTCGGCGCATGCGGAGGCGGAGACGGCCGCGCGCGTGACCGAAGGCGCTCTGAAGGTCACAATGCTCGCCTCGGCGCTCGCCCTCGCTTTGGCCGCATGGCTGCTGTTTCGCGTCAAGGAGCGGATCACGCGCCCGCTCGCGGCGATCACCGCCGCGCTCACCGAGCTGGCGGAGGGGAAGAGCTATGTCGCGGTTCCCGAGATCGGCCGCGACGATGAGATCGGCGTCATGGCGAAATCGCTCGACGTGTTCCGCGCCAATGCGCAGGCGCTGGAGCGCGCGCATGAGGCGACGCGCGCGGCGCAGGAGCATGCGCAAATTCTCGCGCGTCAGGATTCGCTCACCGGCCTGCCCAATCGGCGCATGCTGGTCGCCGATCTGCACGCCGCGATCGAGCGCGTCGAGGATGGCGCCACAGCCTGCGCGCTGCTCTTCGTCGATCTCGATCGTTTCAAGCCGATCAATGATCTCGAGGGCCATCGCTTCGGTGACGCCGTGCTGTGCGAGACCGCACGGCGCCTGCGGCAAGCGTCGCGCAAGAGCGACGTCGTCGCGCGTCTGGGCGGCGACGAATTCGCGATTTTGATGGAGATGACTCCGGCGACGCATATGGATCAGGCGATGCGCGTCGCCGGCCGCGCGCTCGCCGCGATAGCGGAGCCGATCGAGATCGGCGAGCGGCGCGTGGAGCTCAGCGCCAGCATCGGCGTCTCGCTATGCCCGGAGAATGGTCTCGACGTCAGCACGCTGCTGCGCGCCGCGGATATTGCGATGTATCACGCCAAGCGCGACGGACGCGGCCTGTTCCGTTTCTTCGAGCAGAGCATGGACGAGGATCTGCGCCGGCGCGCCGAGCTCGAATCCGCCTTGAGGAAAGCCGTCGCCGCCGGCGACATCCGCCCCTACTATCAGCCGCTCGTCGATCTGCGCGACAATCGCGTCTATGGCTTCGAGGTGCTGTCGCGCTGGACGCACGACAAGCTCGGCTCTATTCCGCCCGACGTCTTCATTCCGCTCGCCGAGCAGATCGGCGTCATCGCCGAGCTCACCTGGTCGGTGGTGCGGCGCGCCTGCCGCGAGGCGCTGCAATGGGGCGCGCAGGTGCGGCTATCCGTCAATGTCTCGCCGATGCAGCTGAAAGATCCGCTGCTCGCCTCACGCCTGCTGTCGACGTTGGAGGAGGAGAGGTTTCCGCCCTCGCGTCTCGATGTCGAGATCACAGAGAGCGCGCTCATCGACGATGTCGACACTGCGCGCGCGACGCTCGCCGCGCTGCAGGCGGAAGGCGTGCGCATCTCGCTCGACGATTTCGGCGCGGGCTATTCGAGCCTCTATCATCTGCGCGCCTTCCATTTCGACAAGGTGAAGATCGACCGCTCCTTCGTGCTGGCCATGCAGCACGACGAGGAGAGCGGAAGGATCGTCGACGCCATATTGAGCCTGCTGAAGCATCTCGGCGTGACGACGGTCGCCGAGGGCGTCGAGACCCTGGAGGTGCTGCGACGCTTGGCCGAGAATGGCTGCGAGATCGGCCAGGGCTTTTATTTCGGTAAGGCGATGCCGATCGGCGAGGCATCCAAGCTGCTGCGCCGCCGACGGTCCGATCGTCGCGTGGCCTGAGCCAGGCGACGCTCTTTCTCTCCGTCAGGGAATGACGCCGGTCGCCATGCGGCCGAGATCGCCGACCGCGCCCGTGACCGTATCGACCGCACGCTCCATGAAGCCGGGCTGCTCTCTCGGAGAGGCGGGGGGCGGCGGAGCGGCGGCCGGCGCTTCCGCCACGGGAGCGGGCGCGGCCGGCGCGGCGATGGGAGCGGCCGCGGCGGGAGCCGCGCCGGGCTTGGTCTCGGGCTTGAGCTTGGTGGGCTTCGCCTGGGCGGTAGGCTTGGCCGGAGCAGCGGCGGGCTTGGCCGGCGGCGCCGCTGCGGATTTGGCGGGCTGCGCCGCCGGCGGCTTGGGCTGCGGCGCAGCCCTGGCGGCATGGGGCTTGGCGGCGGGCGGAGGCGCAGCGACCACGGGCTCCGGCGTCGGCGGCGGCTCGGCGATCACGGGCTCGACGGCGACCGGCGCGGTCGGCGGCGGCGCCTTGGGCGTCGGAATGACGCGGATCGGCGCGGCGGTCGGCGTGGTGAGCGGGACGGCGTTGGCGGCCGGCGGGCTCAGCGCGCCCTCCGGCAGAGCCGATGGCGCCCGGGCTGGGGCGGGCGCGGCGACGGCCGGCTCTTCGACGACGGCGGAAGCGGGCGGCTCGGTCTCGGGCGCGGCCTCCGCGGCGGCGGGCGCCGATTCTGCCGCGCTGCCGCCATCGGCATTGTCCATGGCGGCCGGCTCGGCGGGGTCGATGGAATCGCGCTGCGTCGCCGAGGCGAGAGGCTCGTCCTCCAAGTCGCCGGGCAGGAAGACGCTGGCGATAGCGCCCGCGCCGACCACGAGAATGACGATGGCGGCGGCGATCAGCCATCCGCGCCCACGCCGGGGCGCCGCGCCGCGCTCGTTCTGGAAACCATCCGCCTTCGGCCTGCGCCGCGCGCGCAGCTGCCGATCGACTTCGCTCGGCGCCCGCACGGCCTCGGGCGCGGCGGCGGCCGGCGGCGGCTCGGCAGGATGATCGAGCCGAAGATGAGCCGCCTCCTCCGCCGGCTGCGGGGTGTGGCGCAACAGCTCCTTGAACTCCTCGAACTCGGCGATGAGCTTCTCGTCGGCGGGCGCGTTCATCTTCAGTCCTCCGATTGCGTCGGCGCGTCGGTCCAAAGCCCGCGGCGCTCGACGCCATCATTCGCGATTTTCGTCGATCGCGGCCTTCACGAATATTCGCGAAACACCCCTCTCGGCATGAAATTTCCAGTGCGGCCTTCGCCGCGCTCCACCAGGAATAGAGAGAAATGTGGCCGATCTTTGCCACGAGCCGCCGATCGCCGCGGCGCCCGCGGGCGGCACGGAGCAATTTCCTGCGAAAAACAGCGCTTGGGCCGGTCCGCTCAGACGAGCTGCTCCTTCAATTGCGCCGTTCCCGTGACGCCGATCGCATCATAATGCTCGTCGAGAAACGCCTTGCCGGCCTCGCGGCCGATATCGAACAGCGAACGCAGGAAATCATAATCGGCGTCGAGCTTGGTGTCCGCGCCGAAGCGCTTCATCGCCGCGCCGCCCTCGACCAGATGCAGCAGCACCTTCTTATAATGCGTGCCCTTCAGCCGTCCGGCGTCGATGAGACGGGCCACGAAGTCGATGGCGCGAAACTCGTGCAGGAGCGAGGCGTTGAAGGTGATCTCGTTCAGCCGGTCCATGATCTCCTGCGAGGTGCGCGGAATCTCGTCGCGCTCGACCGGATTGATCTGCACCAGAATAATGTCGCAGCAATCGGTCTCCGTGTAGAGCGGAAACAGCGCCGGATTGCCCATATAGCCGCCGTCCCAATAGGCCTCGCCCTCCACCTCCACCGCCTGGAACAGAGTGGGCAGGCAGGCGGAGGCCATCAGCATGTCTATGGTGAGCTCCGGCCGCCGAAAGATTCGCACCTTGCCGGTGCGCACATTGGTGGCCGAGATGAACAGCTTCAGATTGTCGGTGGCGCGCAGCGCCGGAAAATCGACGAGCCCCTCGATGAGATCGCGCAGCGGGTTGATGTCGAGCGGATTGAACTCATAGGGCGAGAAATAATTGGCGGCGTTGTGGGCGATCGTCTTGCGCAGCTTCAACGGATCCCAGAAACCGAACACCATGTCGCAGAGTTCGCGCTGCGCCTTGCTGAGATCGCCGCCGAGGCTGACCGTCCGCCAGAATTCCTGGAGCTGCGCGCGGGCGCGCGCCGGCCCGCCCTCGCGCAAACCGTCCGCATAGACGACGGCGTTCATCGCGCCGGCGCTGGCGCCGCTGATGCCGATGACGTCCAGCCGCCCATCCTCGAGAAAAGCGTCCAGCACGCCCCAGGTGAAGGCGCCATGGGCGCCCCCACCCTGCAAGGCCAGAGTGACCTTCTTCTTTTCGTCGGTCATCCCGCGGTCCAGCCGCCGTCGATGGAAATGTTGGAGCCGGTGATCTGCGCCGCGGCGTCCGAGCACAGGAACAGGACGAGCGCCGCAATCTGATCGACGGTCACGAATTCCTTGGTCGGCTGCGCCTGCAGCAGCACATCATTGATGACCTGCTCGCGGGTGAGGTTGCGGGCCTTCATCGTGTCGGGAATCTGCTTCTCGACCAAAGGCGTCCACACATAGCCGGGCGAGATGCAATTGGCGGTGACGCCATAAGTGGCGAGCTCCAGAGCCACCACCTTGTTGAGCCCGGCTATGCCGTGCTTGGCGGCGACATAGGCCGCCTTGAAGGGCGAGGCGACCAGCGAATGCGCCGAGGCGGTGTTGACGATGCGGCCCCAGCGGCGCTTCTTCATGCCCGGCGTCGCCGCGCGGATGGTATGGAAGGCCGAGGAGAGATCGATCGCGATGATCTGATTCCATTTCTCGATCGGAAAATCCTCGATCGGCGAGACAAATTGTATCCCGGCGTTGTTGACGAGAATATCGACCGAGCCGAGCTTCGCCTCGGCATTGTGGATCATGGCCTCGATTTCCTCGGGCTTGGTCATGTCGGCGCCGTCGTAAATGGCGGTGACGCCGAACTTCGTCTCTATGGCGACGCGCTCCTTCTCGATCTCGGCGGCGTCGCCGAAGCCGTTGAGGACGACATTGGCCCCCTCCTTGGCGAGGGCGCGGACGACGGCGAGGCCGATGCCGCTGGTGGAGCCGGTGACGACGGCGTTGCGTTTGGCGAGAGACATTCGCGTCCTCCAGGTAAAACGCGCCTCAGGGACGCGCCGAATTTATTCGTCGGGTGGCAAATCTAGCGTCTCGACGTCGATGGAACATGACGCCGCGGACCGCTCACTGGCTCGCCCATAATATGCGGGCGATCCAGCTCACCTCCTCCTTGGGCAGCACGCGGTCCGGATAGGCGGGATTGAAGGATTTCAGCTCCACCGTGCGCGCCGTCTGCCGCTTCAGCTCCTTGGCGAGCACTTCGCCGGAGGTGGTCTTCACCACCACGCGGTCGCCGCGGCGCACCGGCGCGGCCGGCGAGACGATGACGATATCGCCGTCGCGATAGAGCGGAGCCATGGAGTCGCCGGAAATCTCGAGCGCGTAGGAATGCTCGTCGGCGTCGGCGAAGACGTCGATCTCGTCCCAGCCCGTGCCGGTGGCGAAGCCGGCGTCGTCGAAATAGCCGCCGACCCCGGCCTGGGCGAGCCCGATGAGCGGGCGGGCGCTGCGCGTCGGCCGCTGCCCCTTGGCCAAGACCAGAGACATGAACTCGTCCAGGCTCGCGCCGGTCGCCTGCAGAACCTTGGCGATCGATTCGGTCGAGGGCCAGCGCAGCCGCCCATCGGCGGTCTGCCGCTTGGAGCGGTTGAAAGTGGTCGGGTCCAGCCCGGCTTTGCGGGCGAGGCCGGAGGCGGTGAGGCCATAGCGCTCGCCGAGCGCGTCCAGCGCCGCCCAGATTTGCGCATGCGTCAGGATCTCAGCCAATGGCGGACCTCATTCCTAGAGCTAGGAATAGAACAGTCGCCCACGCTCCGCAATTCGAGATTTGCCCGGGAGCCAAATCTCCCTTGCTGCGCGCCGCGGACTTTTTTTCGCCGGAAACTCTCGCATTTTCAGCAAATTCCAAGAGCCGCCCGGCGAGGCTCCATTGACCATGTCGCGAGGCCCGCCTATCTTGGAGCGATCGTGACCCAGCAGAGCGACAAATCTCGGCAGTATGGACAGACGGCGGCCACGCTGCTCGTCGCCTATCTGCTCGTTCTGCAGGGCCTGGCCACGGGCCTCGTCGTCGGCGCCCGCGCCGGACAGAGCGCTCTCGGCAGTGCGATCTGCGTCACCGCCAAGGCGGTCGACGATCGCTCGCAAGGACCGCGCGCGCCCACGCATGGAATGGACGCCTGCTGCGTCCAGCACTGCACGGGGCTCGACGGCGGCGTCATCGGCGGCTTCGCCGAGCTCGAGCCGCCGCGCTCGCCCGAGGTGGGAATTCTCCTGCCTCTGCGCGAATCCGGCGGTCACAAACGTCTCGCCCAACTTCCTGTCGGAGCGCGCGCTCCGCCCGTCCTCGCCGTCTGACCGCAGCCACGAGGCTGCGCCGCTGGCGCGCCTTTCCGCTCCCGCCCCCGGCGGAGGGAAGGCGCATCCATCAGAAGACAAAAGCGAATTCATGATCGATTCCGCATGCGCCACGATGCGCGGGGATCGACTCGAAAATCGCTAGAGAGGCCGAGTCGAGACAATGGATTACGATGTTGCTCCCCGCGAAGGACGGCGCGCCGCGCGAACTGCGGCCGCGCCCGCTCAGGACCAGTCCAATCCGCCGGCGCGCAGGCGGATCGAGGTGCTGGAGACTTACTTCGGCGCCGACGGCCGCCCGGTGAAGCGCAAGAGCATAGGCGCGGCGCGTGTCGCCCGCCGCTATGACGAGCGCGGCAATAAGGTCGAGGAAGCCTATTTCAACGCCGACGGCAAGCCGACCCTGCGCAAGGGCCTCGGCGTCGCCAAAATCGCTTGGCGCTATGACGAGAGGGGCCGCCAGATCGACGCCTCCTTCTTCGACGCCGCCGGCGAGCCGGTCCAAAAGGGCGCCGCCGCGCGCGACCGGGTCCTAGCCGACGCCTGAGCGGGCGACGCCGACAGAACTCCAAGACGCAGGGCGGCCGAAAGGCCGCCCTCGGCGTTTCAGGATCTTGATTTTATTTCAGCTCTTTGGCGCGGGCGCGCAAAGCGCGGGGCGCGATGATCGGCGCGCAGTCGAGAATCGCCAGAAGATCGGGCTTGCGGATTTTTCCCGCGAAATCTTCCGCATAAAAGGCCTCGCCCTGCGGCAGATTCGATGCGAAGCGCGCGCCGACGCCGACAGAGGCGGCGAAATCGTCCCATTTGAACGGAACATCGACATAGCCGCTGTCGAAATAGCCGAAAGGGACGTCAAAGGCGCAGCGCAGGATAGCGGCGTGCAGAGCGCCGCAGAGAACGAAGCGCGCGCTGACGATCTGGTCGATCGCCCGCCGAATGGCGTCGAAGCTCGCGGCGATATTCGGCCGCACGACCAGATCGACGCCGGTTTCCTCGATCAGCTGCCGATCGGTTTTCGGCTCGAGAAAATGCGGCACGCAGATCGCCTTGTCGACGAGGTCCGGATCGATGCGCGGCGCATAGAGCAAGGGCAGCAGCAATGCGGGATCGCCGAGCGGCGTCTCTCCGCCGGCAAGCCCAGCGCATCGCGCGTGAGCGGTCCGCGCGCGCCCAGAAAGACGCAATGCCGCTGCAGCTCCTCGCTCAGCGGATGCGGATCGCGCTTGCCGCAGCACCAAAAGGCGATCTTCGGCGCACGATCGGCGCGAGAATGGGAGAGGTCGATCTCGATCTGATGATCGGAAATGACGCTGCCGATCAAGCGAACGACGTCGAAGTCGCTTTTATAGCGTCCGGCGCGTCGGTCGCGCATGCTGCGCTTGGTCAGCTCTCGATACAGCAGCTCGGAAAGCGCATCGCCGAAATTCAGCTCGCGCATCCCCTTCCGCCAATAGCCGACAATTTGGTCGCTGTAGAGGCGCGCCATCTGCGTCCATCCTTCGTATCGGAACGCCGCGCGTCAGCCGTTCACGAACGCGATGGCGAAGCCGTCCCAGCCCTTGGAGCCGACCGTCTGAATGGCGGTCGCGGTGACGCGAGGCTCGGCGGCGATCGCCTCGAACAGCGCTCTCGCGCCGGCGGCGTTGGCGTCCGTCCCCGCGAGCACAGAGCCCTCCCTCACCACATTGTCGACAATGATGAGGCCCCCCGGCCGCGCGAGCGTCAGCGCTAAGGCGAAGTAATTGGCGTTATTGGGCTTGTCGGCGTCGATGAAGGCGAGGTCGAAGGGACCGGCCGCCTCCGCCGCGAGCTTGGGCAGAGTGTCCAGCGCCGCGCCGACGCGAATCTCGACACGGCTCGCGAGACCGGCCTTCGCGAGATTGGCGGCGGCGACATCGGCATGCTTCTGCTCGAGCTCCAAAGTCACCAGCCTGCCGCCCTCCGGCAGAGCGCGCGCCAGCCATATGGTGCTATAGCCGCCGAGCGCGCCGACCTCGAGAATGCGTTTCGCACCAATGGAGCGCGCCAGAATATGCAGCAGCTTGCCCTGCGGCGGCGAGACGTCGATCGCCGGCAAGCCCGCAGCGGCGTTGGCGGAAAGGGCCGCATCGAGATCGGCGTCGGGGCCGATCAGGCGATCTGAAATATAGGCGTCGACCTCGGTCCAGGCTTGCGATGACATCACGAAATCCCCCTTTGTCAGCGGCGGGGTCGCACTATCCCATTTTTTTACCTTGAAAAAAACACTTTCGCTTTCCGAAGAGACTTGGGCAATCTTGCATTAACCATAGGTAAATCAACAGGAAATTTAGATACAATACAAATTCCATATGATTAATATGGAAGCTTCTCTCATGAACACCACGGTATGGCCCCGACGCCTGCGTTCCTGGGTTTCTTCGGTCTCATTGGCCGCGCTCGGCGTGGCCGGGTCGCAGACGTTCACGGCCTATGGCGACGAGGCGAGAGTCGAAGATGTGAAGGTCGGCGCCGAGGTCGACGCCGGCCCGACAGCAAGGGAAGAGAAAATTCTGGCCCGGACGCCCCGCTCCGCCGGTTATGTCAACGCCAAGAAAGCCGAGGAGCAGCATCTCGAACGCCTCTCCGATTTTTCTCAGCTCGTGCCCAACTATAATCCCGCGATCGGCAACCCACGCACATCACGTCCTGCGATCCGCGGCATAGGGGTCGGCGCGGGCAATGGCGACGGGGCCGAGTCGGACACAGGCTTCATCGTCGACAATATCTTCTACAAGCATGTCGGCTTCCAATGGGCCGACTTCGTCGACATCGACTCCTTCGAGGTCGAGCTCGGTCCCCGCGGCACGACCGGCGGCAAGAACACGACCGTCGGCGCCGTCAACATCCGCACGCAGACGCCTTCTTTCGAGCGCAAGGCGACCTTCGAAACTTCTTTCGCCAATTACAGCCACATCATCGAGAAGCTGAATGTCACCGGTCCGATCATCGACGACAAGCTGGCCTATCGCGTCACCTTCTACCTCGACAAAAGCGACGGATGGGTTCGCGATCAGGCCACGGGCGCCGGCGTTTTGAACAACAACCGGTGGGGCGCGCGCGGGCAGCTCTATTATGTCGGCGATAATTTCACCGACCGCCTGGAGCGCTTTGCAAAACCGGCGAACCCGTGATTCTCTGGGGCGTCCGAGGGATGTGAGTCACCGATGTCACGCCGCAACTTCAGCCAACCTTCGCTCGCCGACGCATTCGTGAAAGCCTATTCTCGTCCTGGTGGGTTTCTGGAAGATATCGCCAAGACGTTCGAGTGGAGCGCGTTCGACGTTATTTTGCGTCCGCTGCATTCTTCGAGCGACGGCGCGCCGGCCTATCCGCCACTGACCATGTTCAAGATCGTGCTGTTGCAGCAGTGGTATGGGCTGTCCGACCCCGCCGCCGAGGAGGCTGTGCGCGATCGCCTGTCGTTTCGGCGCTTTTGCGGGGTTCCGCTGGACGAGGAGACGCCGGACCATTCATCGATCTGGCGGTTTCGTCAGCGGCTCGCCAAGCTCGGCCTCGACGAGAAACTACTTGCCGAGGTCAATCGACAACTCGACGCGCGCGGGCTGATCGTGAAGCGCGGCACGCTGGTCGACGCCACTATCATCGCGGCCGCCGTGAAGCCGCCGCCCCACGACGAGGGGCAGGTCAATCCGCGCGACCCGGACGCGAGCTTCACCAAGAAGAACGGCGAGACCTACTTCGGCTACAAGGCGCATCTGGCGGTCGACGAAGAAAGCGGCATCGTGCGCCAAGCGGAGATGACGAGCGCCGATCTGCACGACAGCCAGCGCGGCGAGGCGATGATCCAGGGCGATGAAGAGGCCTATTACGGCGACAAGGCATATGATAGCGCAGCGCTACGCAAGGCGTTGAACGACAAGAAGATCGACGACAAGATCGCCTATAAGGCGAAGCGCGGAGCGCGACAGCCGGACTGGCAGAGATGGTTCAACAAGACGGCGTCGAGCGTTCGCGTCGGCGTCGAGCGCGCCAACGCGACGATGAAGAACTGGTATGGGATGGCGCGAGTACGCTACCGCAGCCTCGCGCGCAACAATTGTCATCTTCAGTTCGTCGTCATGGCGATGAACATGAAGCGGGCGCGGGTTCTCGAAGCGGCGGCATGACGCCGCGAGGGGAGAGGTGTGTCTCGAACCGGATAGGGATGCGAAAAATGACCGGCTGACGGCGCAGAGCATTGCGCCAGATGGCGCGCGGGCGCATCAAAGCCCGTCGATTGCGGCCGAAAAACCGTAAACGCCGAGACCTCGGCTATTCTGCGAAGCGCTCCGCCTGATATTCAATTTTGGAACGTCTCACGAATACAACAATAACACGACTGGTGTTTTCTCAAATTCTTTGCCTCTCTACGCCAATGGCACGCTCGGAACCACCTATGCGCAGACAGTATGGAATAGGCTGCGTAAGCCGATACTCACTTTGGATCCATTCAAGCCCTATTACACGCATCTCGGCACGCTCGACGAAAGACAATATTCTCTCTCCAATGAATTCAACATACAGATCGGCGAGAACACGCTCACGTCGATCTCCGCCTGGGGCGAATTCGTCCTTCACCCGCGCAATTCGATGGGCAATCAGGAGCTCGAGATCTCCGACGACCACGTCAATGTGTGGACGGATCAATATTCGCAGGAGTTCCGCCTCTCGTCGCCCAAGGAGCAGACGCTCGAATGGTCCGTCGGTCTGTACGGTCTCTACGAAAAAATATTTTCCTATAGGGAGACAATCTACGGCTCCGACGCAGCGCAATGGTATTCGGCGTCGCCGTCGACCGATCCGGCGCTGATGGCGGGCTTCCGCCAGCACGCGGACGGCAAGTCGACGACATTCAACATCGCCGGCTTCGGCCAAGCGACCTATCACGTCGACGATCAGTTGGCTCTGACCCTCGGTCTGCGCGACAGCTATGAGGTGAAGGAAGGCTCGAACTTCGCCTGGGTCGAGGCCGGAAGCGCCAAATATTCGCTCACCCAGGTCTACAACGCCGTGAAAGGCGCGAGCGGAACCGGCTACTTCGACACGGGCGGCCAGAGCGTGTCCCGTAACATGGTGACCGGCATGCTCAATCCATCCTACAAGCTCGACGACAATATTCTTCTCTACGGCCTCGTGGGACGCGGCGAGAAGGCCCCCGCGGTGAACACCTCCGCACAGGCGATCTGGTCCGGGACGACCTTCCTGGGATGGCAGCCGCTGCTCACCGAAGCGGAAACCTCCTGGGACTATGAGATCGGCGCGAAGACCAACTGGCTGGACGGCAAGCTCATCGCCACGCTCAACCTCTATTGGAACGATATCTATAATTTCCAAGCCAATATGGTGAATTCGAGCATCACCGATTCGACGGGCCAGCCCATTCGGCAGACCTATCTCGGCAATGTGCCGCATGTGCGTCTACGCGGCGTCGAAGGCGTCGGTCGCTGGAGCCCGCTCGAGCGGTTGTGGCTGACTTTCAACGGCGCCTATACAGACGCGCGCTACGTCGATTTCCCGAATGCTCCCGTGCCGGACGATTGGAACTGGGGCAAAACGGCTCCGCTTTATCTATCGCTGTCCAATACGCGTTTCACCAATCTGCCGAAATGGACATTCAACATCGGCGCCGACTATTCACACCCGCTCGGGCGAATCTTCAGCGATTTTGGGCCGTGGGCCGACCAGCCGCTCACGGCTTTCGGATATGTCAACCTCGCATGGTCCGACAAATATCAGCTGACCAATCCATGGTCGGTGTTCCAATATTGGCAGCCGGCCTATTCGATCGTGAATGCCGGCCTCGGCCTGCGCACAGCCGACGAGCGCTATAGCCTGCAGCTCTGGGCCAAAAACCTATTCGACACGCGCTACATTCCCGCTCAGCCGACCGGCGGAGGCTGGACGGCCGGCACGCCGACCGCGCCGGCTTCCTACCAGCTCCAAGACCATCCTCGCTATTTCGGCGGAACATTGCGAGTGACGCTTTATTGAAGACGCCGCGAGCGGTCGAACGGGCTCTCCCGCTCGACCGCCAGCTGCTCAGACGCCGAGCTTCTTCTGCAGATTGGTCGAGGACGTCGTGTATTGGAACAGCAGCTTCTTGTCGGGGAAGATGTAGCGATGCGCCTTCTGCGCGGCCAGCGCCGCCTCGTGGAAGCCGCACAGAATGAGCTTCAGCTTGCCCGGATAGGTGTTGATGTCGCCGATGGCGAAAATGCCCGGGTGATTGGTCTCGAATTTCTCCGTGTCCACGGGAACGAGATTCTCGTGCAGGTTGAGACCCCAATCCGCCACCGGGCCGAGCTTCATCGTCAGGCCGAAGAAGGGCATCAGGCGATGCGCCGAGACGACCGTATCGACATTGTCATTGCCGCGGATCGTCACCGAGGAGAGCTCGCCGTCGGCGCCCTCGATCGCCGTGACCTGGCCGAGACGGAAGTCGACCCGCTTGGCGGCGATATGCTCCTGCAGCGCATTGACCGAATGCGGCGCGGCGCGGAACTGGTCGCGGCGATGGACGAGCGTCAGGCTCTTGGCGATGGGCTGCAGATTGAGCGTCCAATCCAGCGCCGAATCGCCGCCGCCGACGATGACGACGTCGCGGTCGCAGAAATCCTCCATGCGACGCACCGCATAGAAGACGGATTTGTTCTCATAAGCGTCGATGCCGGCGATCGGCGGCTTTTTCGGCTGGAAGGAGCCGCCGCCCGCCGCGACGAAGACCACTTTGGCCTTGAACTTCGTTCCCGCGTCGGTCGTCACCTCGAAGGAGGGCTGCTCGGGCGTGCCGGTGGGCGTCAGCGTCTCGACCATCTCATTGAAATGGAAGGTCGGATTGAAGGGCTTGATCTGCTCCAGCAGATTGTCGGTGAGGCCCTGGCCGGTGACGAGCGGATGGCCCGGAATGTCGTAGATCGGCTTCTCCGGATAGAGCTCGGAGCATTGGCCGCCTGCGCGCGGCAGAATATCGATGACATGAGCCCGAATATCGAGAAGGCCCAATTCGAAAACCGCGAACAGACCGGCCGGGCCGGCCCCGACGATCAGCGCGTCGGTCTCGATTGTCTCAGTCATTGTCCATCCTTCGCCGCGTTCGAAACGAAATTTCGCGAGGGCGGGGCGACTCTCGTCGGATCGAAACGCGCCGAGCGCGCTTCGATCGACCATGGCCGCCGCCATCGAACCGGGCCGTCCGGCAGCCTGCCCCGTTCGAAGCCCGATCCCTTCACGGCCATGGTCTATAGCATCCGCGCCGTCATGCAAATGTCTTCGGGAGATCGAAGCCGACGCAAAAAACGCCGCGGCGAGGCGGCGCTTTCATTCGTCGAATATCAGCGCCCCCGCGGAGCCCTCAGCCCTGCTGCGAGGGCGTCGTCACCACGAGGCCGTCGAGCTCCGGCCGCACGGTGATCTGGCAGCTGAGGCGCGAATTGGGCTTCACGTCGAAGGCGAAGTCCAGCATGTCCTCTTCCATCTGCGAGGGCTTGCCGGCCTTCTCGACCCAAGCCTCGTCGACATAGACATGGCAGGTGGCGCAGGCGCAGGCGCCGCCGCATTCGGCCGGAATCTCGGGGATATCGTTGCGACGCGCCGTCTCCATGACGGTGGAGCCCGTCTCGCCCTCGACCGTGCGGGCCTGACCATGCGAATCGACGAAAGTGATCTTCGCCTTGGTCGGAGCGCCGCCGCCGGGCTCGGCGCCATAGCGGGTCGCTTGGTCGTAGAGGCTGGTCTTCACCATGGTGCTCTGTCTCTTCCGTTGACGTGTCGGCGCGCCTGCCGCTGGCGCAAGTTTCGGCGGGCCGCCGAAGTCCCTCGCCCGAAGCTTCGGCCCGACGCTCGTCCTATCGCGCGATCAGTTATCATCGGCAGAGCGGGCGCGCTAGTCTTTCCTCGAGCCTGCGACGGCGTGATGTCAAACCTGCGCCGCGGCCCAGCGCACGATCTGCCCGACGGTCGCGGTCAGCGCCTCGTCCAGCGCCTGCGTCGCCGCCGCGCCAGTGGAATGGGGCGCCGGAGCGCGGCTCGAGAAGACGCGGCCCTGGCCTACCGGCGCGCCGCGCGAATCGAGCATTCTGGCGGCGATCTCGACCACCGCCTCGGAGGTCGTCACATCGATCTCGAAGCGGCGAATCTCGGTCGAAAGCACATGGTCCGCGATCATTCCGGCGCGCACGACCGAGCCGGCGCGGCGGCCGATGTCGAAGCCGGCGATGAGCCGCGCCTGCACGAGCCGCGGCAGCCGATCCACCCATTGCGCCTCGGCGAGATTGGCGACCTCGTTCGGCCCGGTGCGCACGACGATGCGATCGGAGTCGATGGGCTGCACCGCCTGCGGCTCGGCGACGGCGAGCGTGCCGCGCAAGGGCCGGGCCAGCGCGCGCCCCACATCGCCAGGACCGCCGAGATCGAAGCTCTCGCGCTGCGGCGCGCCGCCGCAAGCCGCGAGCGCCAGAGCGGCGAGCAGAATGAGGGAGAGCGACGCTCTCGACGGCGTCATGGACCGATCCTTCCCGCTGATCCCGCGCGACGCCGCGTCGCTTTCCACAGTGATTCCAAGCTTACTCGAACGTCGCTGGCCATCAAAGAGCAACGCCTCTACTTGCCGCGATATTCCGGCAGAGACGGACTCGCGCCGAAAATCACCTGCTGCGGATTCTTCTCCAGCGAGCGCACGGCGCGCTCCACCGTCTCCAGCGTCTTGCGGGCATCGACGGCGAGCTGCTCATATTGCTTCAAGCCGCCGCCGGAGAAATTCTTGAGATTGGCCGAGGCGCCGGCGATGTCGGTCGCGATGCTGTTCAGCTTCTTGGGGTCGATCGCGGCGAGAAGCTTGTCGATGCGCGCCGGGAGGGGCTTCATCGAGGCGCTGATCTCCGACATGTCGTGAATGAAGGAGTCGATTCCGCCGGAATTATCGGCGAGCGCCTTGGTGAATTTCTCGGTGTTCCGCAGCGTGTCCGAGATGGTCTGCGAATTGGCGTCGAGCAATTTGCCCACCCGCTCGAGAACCTCGGTCGCAGTGGACGAGAGCTTCTGCACATTCTCGAGAATATTCTGAAACTCGGAGCGCTCGCCCTCTATGACGGGATAGGTCTCGCCCGGCCTCGCGCGCAGCTCCTCCGCGCCCGGCGTGCCGCCGGTGAGCGACACATAGGAGACGCCGGTGAAGCCGGCCTGCTCGAGACGCGCGCGCGTGTTGGTCTTGACCGGCGTCTTGCGGTCTATGCTGACCAGCACGTCGACGCGGCTCGGATCCTGTTCGGAAATGGCGAGCTGCGTCACCTCGCCCACCTTCAGCCCGTTGAAGCGCACGTCGCCGCCGCGCAGCAGGCCGCTGACCGAGCCGTAGAAATGCACCTCATAGATCTTGTATTGCGCCGTCTGGCTCGCTCCCGAGAACCAGAAGACGAAGCCGAAGGCCGCGAACACCACGGCGAGGGCGAAAGCGCCGATGAGGGCGAAATTGGCGCGGGTTTCCATGGGGCCTACTCTCGTCCTCGCAGTTCTTTCGTCTTGCGCTCCTCGAGCGCGCCGGAGAGGCGCGATCCGCGCACGCCATGGAAATAAGCTTTCAGCCAAGGATGCTCGCAGGCGAGCATCTCCTCCATCGGCCCGGCGGCGATCACCTTTCCCTCGGCGAGCGCGGCGATGCGGTCGCAGATGGAATAGAGGCTGTCGAGATCATGCGTCACCATGAAGACGGTCAATCCGAGCGTATGTTGCAGAGTGGCGATCAGCTCGTCGAACTCCGCCGCGCCTATAGGATCGAGGCCGGAGGTCGGCTCGTCGAGAAAGACCAGCTCCGGGTCGAGCGCGAGCGCGCGGGCGAGCGCCGCGCGCTTGATCATGCCGCCCGATAATTCGGCCGGAAATTTGTCCGCGGCGCTCGCGGGCAGGCCCACCAGCTCGAGCTTCAGCATCGCCAGCTCGTCCATCAGCCGCGCCGAAATATGCCCGGTCTCGCGCATGGGCATTTGGATATTCTGCCGCACGGTGAGGCTGGAGAACAGCGCGCCATTCTGAAACAGCACGCCCCAGCGCCGCTCGACGCGCCGGCGCTCGGCGGCGGAGAGCTTGTCGCGATCCTGCCCGAACAGCTCTATGAGGCCGGAGCGCTTGTCGACGAGGCCGAGAATGGTGCGCATCAGCACCGATTTGCCCTGCCCCGAGCCGCCGACGAAGCCCAGCACCTCGCCGCGATAGACATCGAGATCGAGGCCGCGCATCACCGAGGTCTGCCCGAAGGCGACGACGAGATCGCGCACGCGAATGACCGTCTCGCGCGTCGCGGCGGGCTTTTCGATCGTCGGCGAGGCGAGGTCGGTCATCGGGCTAATATTTGATCGAGGCGAAGAAGATGGCGAAGAAGCCGTCGAGCACGATGACCATGAAGATCGCCTTCACCACAGAAGCCGTGACGTGGCGGCCGAGCGATTCGGCCGAGCCTCTGGTCGCCATGCCCTCCATGGCGGCCACCATGCCGATGACCAGCGCCATGAATGGCGCCTTTATGAGGCCGACGATGAAAGTGTTGCGGCCGATCGCCGCCTGCAGCAGCGAGAGATAGGCCGCCGGGCTGATGCCCTCATAGACCCAGCACACCAGAAGGCCGCCGAACAGCGCCGACATATCGGCGATGAAGGTGAGCAGCGGCAGCGACAGAACCAGCGCCAGAACGCGCGGCGTCACCAGCACCTCGACCGGCGAGAGGCCCATGACGCGCAGCGCATCGACCTCCTCGCGCATTTTCATCGAGCCGAGCTCGGCGGTGATGGCGGAGCCGGAGCGGCCGGCGATCATGATGGAGGTGAGCAGCACGCCGAGCTCGCGCAGCACCAATATGCCGATGAGATCGACCGCATAGGCGCCCGCGCCGAAGCGTCGCAGCTGGAATATGCCCTGCTGCGCGACAATGGCGCCGACGAGCAGATTGATGAGCGCGATGATCGGCAGGCTGCGAAAGCCGAAACTCTCCATATGATAGACGAGCGAGGTGAAGCGAAAGCGCCCCGCCGCCAGCAGCGAAACGCCCGAGGCGACGACGAACTCGCCGAGAAAGCCCACGCCGCTATAGGCGTCCTGCGCCGCCGAGACGACGGAACGGCCGAGATCGGCGAGAATATCGACGACGAGCAGGCGACGGCAGCGCGACGGCGCCTCGAAGGGACGAAACTTCGTCTCCTGCAGCAAGATGACATGCTCCGGCCGCGCGCCCTCCAGCGAGACGGCGATCCCGGCATGGGCGAGCTCGTCCATGGCGCGGCCGATGATCCAGGCGCCGGCGGTGTCGAGCCGGACGATTTGCGCGAGATCGACGATAGCGCGAGCGGCGCCGCGGGCGGCGGCGGCCATGCCGGCGACGTCCTTCTCCAGGGCGGCGGAATCGGCGAGCACCCATTCGCCGCCCAATGTGAAGCGCGCGGCCTCGCCCTCGCGTCGTGACGAGAGACGGGCCGTATGGTCGAGGTCCGTGGCCATGCCTATTTTCGGCCCTATGGGCCGGCGGCTCCCTTTCTCCGCGCCCCGCAGCGTCTTAACTTCCGCCGCAGCCAGAGTCGAGCGCGAGCCTGGCCGCGACGCGCCTAGTCTCTCTGTTTCAACTGGAAAAATCGCTATGGGCGTCCAACTGACCATTTCCGTCGAACGTTTCCCCATCGCCGGGCGATTCGTCATCTCGCGCGGCGCCAAGACCGAGGCCGTCGTCGTCGTGGCGCGACTCGCCGACGGCGAGGCCCTGGGCCAGGGCGAATGCGTGCCCTACGCCCGCTATGGCGAGAGCGTGGAGAGCGTCGTCGATCAGCTGGAGAGCGTGCGCGATCTCCTCGAGGCCGGCGCCGACCGCGCGGCCCTCGCCGCTCTGCTGCCGCCCGGCGCCGCCCGCAACGCCGCCGATTGCGCGCTCTGGGATTTGGAGGCGAAGCGCGCCGGCGTCGCCGCCTATCGGCTCGCCGGGCTCGAGCGAATGGAGCCGCTCGTCACCGCTTTTACGATCTCGGTCGGAGCGCCGGAAGAAATGCGCGAGGCCGCCGCCAAGGCCGCGCATCGCCCGCTGCTGAAGGTGAAGCTCGCCGGCGATGGCGACGCCGAGCGCATTGCGGCCGTGCGCGCCGGAGCGAGCGATTCGGCGCTGATCGTGGACGCCAACGAGGCATGGCGCGAAGAAAATTTCGTCGCCAATAGCGAAGCCTGCGCAAAAGCCGGCGTGAGGCTGATCGAGCAGCCCCTGCCGGCGGGCGAGGACGAAGCGCTCACGCGCCTCCCCCGCCTCGTGCCGATCTGCGCCGACGAGAGCGTGCACGACCGCATCGGCCTTTCCGCTCTGGTCGGGCGCTATGACGCCGTGAACATCAAGCTGGACAAGACCGGCGGCCTCACCGAGGCGCTCGCGCTCGCCGCCGAGGCGAGGCGGCTCGGCTTCTCGATCATGGCCGGCTGCATGGTCGGCACCTCGCTGGCCATGGCGCCGGCCCTGATCGTGGCGCAAGGAGCGGAGTTCGTCGATCTCGACGGACCGCTGCTGCTGGCGAAGGACCGCGAGCCGGGGCTGCGGTATGAGGGGTCGCTGGTGTATCCGCCGGAGAGGGGGGTGTGGGGGTGAGAGGGGGCAACTGGTAATTTTAAAGTGCAGTATTGGGGCCTCACCGATCTTATTGGCCCCTTCGAAATTCCTGAAATGAGAGATACACTTTATACAGGAATCGTTTGATCATCTCAGAAGCGGGCAAGGGGATGAACCGACCGGATCGCTTGCTAAAGTATACACCAAATCTGAAATTCCTAGATAACGGCCTGTTCCGCTTTTCCCAACCGGCGGCATTGAATGACGCCTACGAAGCTCTTCCCGGCCTGTTGGTTAACGCATATTCGAATGAGGACCTCGCGGCTGCGAAGGCGCGTTCAGTCCGCGATGGATTTCGCGGAATGTCGGACAACGAACTGGTTGCAAGATACCTGACGCCATTTCCCGCCCACCGCATGGATGAAAAGTCGTTCCCGGGGTTATGGCCGTTCCGTCAGCCAGCGCTTCGGGAGGAGCCATTCGAATCGTTGGATGAATATGATAAAGTGCTCGCTGAGCGAGCAGTGGAACTGGCAAAAGCTTTCGCCAACCGAACGATCGGCATTTTCAGTCTTACTGAAAATTATCACGAAACTATGTGGGCTCATTATGCAAATAATCATCAGGGCGTGTGCATTGCCTTCGATCCTCAAAATGAATACTTTGCCGCAAATCACCCAGAACCGATACTTTACACGAACCAGCCTGTCCAATTAACTATCAATCAAGGGTGGGTGCGATTTGGCGGCGACACGGTGGACAAGGCAAGTATTCTTCGTGGAGAACTTGGCTTTCTTCCGAAAGAACTTTTTTTAAGAAAGCAGCTTCCATGGCAATATGAACAAGAGTGGCGCGTTATGAAACTGCTGTCTGACGCGAAAGAAATACTCACAGGCATCGATCCGATGGAGCTACCGGTTTACCTCTTTGAAATCCCCGCAAATGCGATTAGCGGAATCACCTTCGGGTGGCGTGCAGACGATGCAGCTATCAGACAAGCCATGCAGACAATCAGGAAAGACGCACGCTGGAAGCATCTATGGGTTCGCCGACGCACGCGGTCCTTGACTGGAGTAATTGAAGAGGAAGTAACGGGTTAGATCGCCGACTTGTCCATTCTCTGGCTACGGCCAACCCGTCGTGACCAACCCGCAACATTATGATATCAATATCGCTTCGGTGCAGCGACGCACGCGCGCCGCTCTTTCTTAAAAATCCCGAGGCCCACCCATGCCCACCAAGGCCTATGCGGTCCAATCCGCCACGGCGCCTTTTGCGCCCTTCTCCATCGAGCGCCGCGCGCCGGGACCGAGGGATGTCGCGATCGACATTCTCTTTTGCGGCGTCTGCCATTCCGATCTGCATACGGCGCGCAGCGAATGGCCGGGCACGCGTTACCCTTGCGTGCCGGGCCATGAGATCGTCGGCCGCGTGACCGCCGTCGGCGCTGAGGCGACACGGTTCAAAGTGGGAGACATCGCCGCCGTCGGCTGCATGGTCGACAGCTGCCGCCGCTGCGTCTCCTGCGACGATGGGCTCGAGCAATATTGCGAGCATGGCTTTGTCGCCACTTACAATGGCGCGCTCGACGGCTCCGGCGAGAACACTTACGGCGGCTATTCGACGGCCATCGTCGTCGATGAGCATTTCGTGCTCGCCATTCGTCACGAGGAGGCGCAGCTCGCCGCCGTGGCGCCGCTGCTCTGCGCCGGCATCACCACATGGTCGCCGCTCAAGCATTGGGGCGCCGGGCCGGGCAAGAAGGTCGGCGTCGTCGGCATTGGCGGGCTCGGCCATATGGGCGTGAAGCTCGCCCATGCGCTGGGCGCGCATGTCGTCGCCTTCACCACCTCGCCGGGCAAGCGCGAGGCCGCTCTCGCGCTCGGCGCCGATGAGGTCGTCGTCTCTCGGGACGCGGAGGCCATGGCGGCGCGCTCCGGCAGCCTCGATTTCATCCTAGACACGGTCGCCGTGTCGCATGATCTCGACGCCTATGTGGCTCTGCTGAAGCGCGACGGCGTGCTGACTCTCGTGGGCGTGCCGGAGACGCCGCATCCCTCGCCGTCGGCGGGCGGGCTGATCTTCAAGCGGCGGCAAATCGCCGGCTCGCTGATCGGCGGCATAAAGGAGACGCAGGAGATGCTCGACTTCTGCGCCGAGAAGGGCATTGTCGCTGACATAGAGACGATCGCCATGCAGGAGATCGAGACGGCTTACGCCCGCATGGTGAAGAGCGATGTGAAATATCGCTTCGTCATCGACATGGCGACGCTGAAAGCCGCGTGAGCCTCACGAGGGCTCGCTCGCTCTTTGTTGCGACGCGTTTCCAACGCCGAACCGGCGTCCGCTTCGGCTGGAAACGCTCAGTGAAAATCGAGCAGCGAGCCCTTGTCGATCTTGAACAGATTGGCGTCCGGCGCGCTGCTGCGGTCGATGTTGAACAGCGACACCAAGGTCTCATAGCCCTGCGGATCGGAGACCTGCCATTGCTTGAGCAGGAAGGTCTTGGAATCGAAGATCAGCTTGATCTTCGACGTGCCGCCGAAGGTCGCCTTGTCTTCTATCGAAATGGAGGCGCCCGCGTCGTCGATCACGACATCGACGAGCTTCACGTCCTTTTGCAGATCGACCTTCTCGTTGAGAAGGAATTTCAGCGGCGTCTGATTGATGAAATAGAGGTCCTGCGTGTTGAGCTTGCGATCGCGCACGGCGACCTGCACGCCGTCGGAGACGACCTCCATCGTGGCCGGCTGCGCATATTCGAAGCGCATGCGCCCGACCTTATGCACATAGAGCTTGCCCTCGGCCCGGCGGCCGTCGCCGCCGATCTGCACGAAATCGGCCGTCATGACGGGCGAGGAGTTGAGCGAGGCCTCGGCGCGCTTGATCGCCTCGTCGCGGGTGAGCGGCGCCTGCGGCTGCGCCGCCACTGCGACAGCGGCCGCGGCTCCGCCCACTGCGACGGCGCCTACTGCCGCTTTGGCGGCGTCGGCGGCGGGCGTGGGCGGCTTGGGCGCGGCGGGGGGAATTGTTTTGGCGTCGCCGGGCTTGGCCTGAGCCGCTTTGGAATCGGCCGCCGGCTTCGCCTTGGCGTCGGCCGCGCCCGGCTTGCCCTTGGCCGCAGCCGCAGGCTTGCCTGCCTGAGCCTTGGCGGCCGGCGCCGGTTGCGGCTTTTTCTTCGGCTCCACGGCCTGGGCGCCGGAGACGGCGAGAAGGGCGAGGACCAGCGCGGCGGCGAGAGGCGATTTCACGGGAATTGGTGCTCCGGGACATTTCGGCGCGGCTGATCGGAAGCCGTCCGCCGTCCTCACTAGGACGGCGATATGGCTAATGTTGGATCATATTCGCCGAGCACGATTGCGTCGCCCTGACGTGCGGCGACGTCCCCTTCTCCCGCTCGCGGGAGAAGGTGGCCCCGCGAAGCGGGGTCGGATGAGGGTCCCTGCCGTTCGAGAGGTTGCGCCGCGGCGCCCTCATCCGACCCGACTATCGTCGGGCCACCTTCTCCCACAAGTGGGAGAAGGGGATGCGCCCTCTATTGAGACGCATCGCGAGTCCCCTCACGCAGCGTCTATGTCGAACGCCCCGCGATCTATGCCGCCGCCGACGAGAATCTCGCGCTTGCCGGCGTGATTGGCTTGGCCCACCACGCCTTCGCGCTCCATCTGCTCCACCAGCGAGGCGGCCTTGTTGTAGCCGATCGACAAGCGCCGCTGAATGTAGCTCGTCGAGCATTTGCGGTCGCGCAGCACGATCGCCACGGCGCGGTCGTAGAGATCGGCGCCCTCCTCCGCATCCATGGAGCCCGGCGCGGCGCTCTCCGCCGCCTCCTCGGAGAGCTCATCCTCCGTGGTGATGGCGTCGAGATATTGCGGCTGCCCTTGCGTCTTCAAATGCGCGACGATCTTCTCCACCTCCACATCCGAGACGAAAGGCCCGTGCACGCGCGAGATGCGGCCGCCGCCGGCCATATAGAGCATGTCGCCCTGGCCCAGGAGCTGCTCGGCGCCCTGCTCGCCCAAAATGGTGCGGCTGTCGATCTTCGACGTCACCTGGAAGGAGATGCGCGTCGGGAAATTCGCCTTGATCGTGCCGGTGATGACATCGACCGAGGGACGCTGCGTCGCCATGATGAGATGAATGCCGGCCGCGCGCGCCATTTGCGCGAGGCGCTGGATCGCGCCTTCGATATCCTTGCCGGCGACGAGCATCAGATCCGCCATCTCGTCGACGATCACGACGATGAAGGGCAGCGGATGCAGCTCCATCTCCTCGCGCTCGAAAATCGCCTCGCCGGTCTCGCGATCGAAGCCGGTCTGCACCGTGCGGGTGATGACCTCGCCCTTGGCCTGCGCCTCGACGACGCGCTGGTTGAAGCCTTCGATATTGCGCACGCCGAGCTTGGACATTTTCTTGTAGCGGTCCTCCATCTCGCGCACCGCCCATTTGAGGGCCACCACCGCCTTTTTGGGGTCGGTGACGACGGGCGTCAGCAGATGGGGAATGTTGTCATAGACCGAAAGCTCGAGCATTTTCGGATCGACCATGATGAGGCGGCACTCTTCCGGCTTCATCCGATAGAGCAGCGACAGAATCATCGTGTTGATGGCGACCGATTTGCCGGAGCCGGTCGTGCCGGCGACGAGAAGATGCGGCATGCGCGCGAGATCGACGATGACCGGCTCGCCGCCGATCGTCTTGCCGAGCGCAATGGCGAGGCGATGCTTGGTCTTCTCGAAATCCTCGCAGGCGAGAAGCTCGCGCAGGAAGACGGTCTCGCGGCGATGGTTGGGCAGCTCTATGCCGATGGCGTTGCGGCCGGAGACCACGGCGACGCGCGCCGAGACCGCCGACATGGAGCGGGCGATATCGTCGGCGAGGCCGATCACGCGAGACGATTTGATCCCCGGCGCGGGCTCCAGCTCATAGAGCGTGACCACCGGGCCGGGACGCACATTGATGATCTCGCCCTTGACGCCGAAATCCTCGAGCACGCCCTCCAGCAGGCGGGCGTTCTGCTCCAGCGCATCCTGCGAGATTTTGGCGGCCGCGGCCTGCTTCTTCGGCTCGCTCAGCAGCAGCAGCGGCGGCAGCTCGTAGCGCAGAGATTCGTTGCGGCTCTCGAACAAGGTCGGCTGACGCTCGCGCATCACCCGCTTGCCCTGCTTCAGCGGGCCGGCGGGCTCCATCACGCGGGCGGAGGCCGGCGGCGGCTCGTCGTAATCCTCCTCGCGCGGCGCAGCGGCGGCGGCCGCGGCGGCGCGCGCAGGCGCCGGCGGCGGGACGAAGGAGAAAGCGTCGAAGACCGGCTCGCGGCGGGCGGAGAGCAAAGGCGGGCCGGAGGGCTCCTCGATCTCGACCGGCTTACGACGGCGCGCCAGCAGCGCGGCGAAACGACGTGTGACCAGCGTCTTTATCGTGAGGCCGGCGTGAATGAGCGCGCCCAGCGAGACGATGGCGACGCCGGGCTCGTCATCCTCTTCCTCCTCATCGATTCGGCGCCCGGCGGGCTCGTCCTCGCCATGGGCGGCCGCAGCGGCCTCGAAGCCGAAGCCGGCGGCGCCGGTGAGGGCGAGAATGGCGGTTCCGGCGCCGACCAGCGCCACCAGCGCCATGGCCGCCGCCGAATCGCCGAAGAAGCGCCGCGGCAGCGCCAACACGGCGTCGCCGAGCACGCCGCCGAGCCCGGTGGGCAGCGGCCAGCGATCGGTGACGGGCAGGAGCGAGACGACCGCCGCCGCCGCGAGCGCGCCGATGATCCACAAGCCGAAGCGCAGCAGCGGCCGATGCAGCGCGCGCTGCGTGACGAGCCGCAGGCCCTGCGCGGCGAGCGGCAATATCGCAGCGATCGCCGCGAGGCCGAACAGCTGCATCAATATATCGGCGGCGACCGCGCCGCCGGAGCCGAGCAGATTGCGCACCCGCCCGGTGGTCGCATGATTGAAGGAAGGGTCGCGCGCCGACCAGGAGACCAGCGCCAGAGCCGCCGCGACCGAGGCCGCTATCAGCGCCGCGCCGGCGAGCTCCGCGGCTCGGCGCGCCGTGAACTCGCGCACCGGCTCGGAAACGTGACGGAATGCGTTGCTGCGCATCATGACGAACGAGCCCACTCGCGACGAATCAGAAATGCAGCGAAGCGCGCCGAAAAAGGGTGCGCTCGGCTGACGTGACGGCCGAGGGTAGGCAGGCGGGGTTAAGGGGCGATTAACCCTGACGCCCGCCCTGCCGCGCCGCGGGCTCCGGCCGCCGCGCTCAGATCACGCCCGACTCGGGCGGGCCATAGCCCATCTCCGGCAGGGCGTAGACCTGATAGCTATAGACATTCTTCAGCGCTTCCTCCGGCGTCATGCGCCGGTAGTCGTGCTTTCCCGCTTCGCGCGCCGCGCCATTGGGCTTGGGATGCGGCGTGCTGACGTGGTCGATCTCCCGCCCGGATTTGAAACGGCCGCCACAATAATGGCCCAGCTCGTGAATGATGACCGGGAGGCTGCCGAACCGCTCATTGGCGACATAGATGTAGGCGCCCTGCTCGCCGGATTCGATTTCTGCGATGCTGAAAGAATATCCGCCCACATGCGCATAGGCGAGAGCGTCCTCGCGATAGTGATCCGACAATTGGAAGAGCGGGAAGCTGCCGGCGATGAATTTGCTCAGGGCGGCGTTCATGCGCTGGTAGATCGTCGACACCGCGTCGATATTGTCCAACGGATAGGCCGCCTTGTGGAATTTGAAATGCCAATCCGCCTCGCGTTTCAGCTGCGCATTGGAGAATAGCGGGCTCGGCAATGCGTAGGAGGACCGCACGACCGAAAGACGGTGGAGCGCGTTCATCACCCGCGCCCGCGCGACCGGAGCCTGCTCCCGCGCGATCTCCAGCAAATCGGTTCGGCTCCCCCAATTGGCGATGACATTCATCTTGTCGATCGTCCATTTTCCAGGATCGACGCGCCCATCCGGGCGCCAGCCGTCATGGAATTGCGGATTTGCCGGGAACTGCTTCTTCTGGAAGTCGAGAATGGCGCCGCGCGTCAGCGGTCCGCATATTCCGTCTGTCGCCAATAGCGGCGCAGGACCGCCGTTGATCTTCGGAATCTTGTCGAGAAGCTGCTGAATCTTCAGCACGTCCGAATAGGAATTGACGCCGCCGAGGCCGACGGATTCGGAGATTCGAACCTCGTCCGGCTTGCGCGCCGGCGGGGCGTCCGCGGAACGATAGTCGATAATGCCGTGCGATTTGCAAATACACCAACGCATTGGCGGCCCCCGCCCCCGATAAAGAAAATGATCGCTCGAATACCGCTTCGACCCGAGCGGCTCGGAGCTTTCGGCGACACGATCTATGTCGATCGCCGAGCGGTCTTCTCGCCCGACACAACGAGAAATAATGTGCGCCCGCGCACGAGAGGACGCAAGCACCACGCCCCTCGGCCACTCGCGCCGCGCGACAGGCTCGCGCAAGGCGCGAGGCTAGACTGCGTGGATGGCGCGTCCCGATTCGCCGAGGAGCGCCCTCGCATTCTCGAGGAGACCGCGCGTGAAGGCCGTAATATTCGCAGGCGGTCTCGGCACGCGCCTCAGCGAGGAGACCGACAATCGCCCCAAGCCCATGATCGAGATCGGCGGCAAGCCGATCCTGTGGCACATAATGAAGATCTACTCGCAGCACGGGGTCAACGAGTTCATCGTCTGCCTCGGCTATAGAGGCTATTTCATCAAAGACTATTTCACCAACTACTTCCTGCATATGAGCGACGTCACCTTCGACCTCGCCGAGAACAAGACCATCGTCCACAACAAGATGGCCGAGCCCTGGCGCATCACGCTGGTCGACACCGGCATAGAGACGATGACGGGCGGGCGCCTGAAGCGCATCGCCGATTATCTCCCCGATAACGAGCCCTTCTGCCTCACCTATGGCGACGGCGTCGCCGATATCGATATAGCCGGCGAGATCGACTATCACCGCGCCCATGGCCGGCTCGCGACCATGACCGTCGTGCGTCCGCCCGGCCGCTTCGGCGCCGTCACAATGGATGGCGACGACATTCTCTCCTTCGACGAAAAGCCGCGCGGCGACGGCGGCTGGATCAATGGCGGCTTCTTCGTGATGTGGAAGAAGGCGCTCGACTATATCGACGGCGACTCCACCGCGCTCGAGCAGCAGCCGTTGACCCGCATCGCCGCCGACGGGCAGCTGCGCGCCTATCGCCACGACGGCTTCTGGCAATGCATGGACACGCTGCGCGACAAGCGTTTCCTCGAGCAATTGTGGAGCGGCGGCGACGCGCCCTGGAAGGTCTGGGCGTGAACGCCTCCTTCTGGGCCGGCAAGCGCGTCCTCGTCACCGGACATACCGGCTTCAAGGGCGGCTGGCTCTCCTTATGGCTCATGCGGCTCGGCGCGAATGTCGCGGGCTATGCGCTCGCGCCGCCGACCGAGCCCAGCCTCTTCGCACTCGCGCGCCTCGACCAGAAGATGGAAAGCGTCATCGGCGATATTCGCGACGCCGAGCGGCTCGCGCGCGCCGTTCGGGAATTTGCGCCGCAGATCGTCTTTCATCTCGCGGCGCAGCCGCTCGTGCGCTACTCCTACGCCAATCCGATCGAGACATTCGAGGTCAATGCGCTGGGGACGGCGCATCTGCTCGAGACGCTGCGCGCCGCGCCGTCGACGCGCGCCATCATCGTCGTCACCAGCGACAAATGCTATGAGAATCGCGAATGGCCCTGGGCCTATCGCGAGAATGAGGCGATGGGCGGCTTCGATCCCTATAGCGCCAGCAAAGGCTGCGCGGAGCTCGTCGCCGCCTCCTTCCGCAATTCCTATTTCGCGACGCCCGAACATCCCACGCGCGGGGCGGCGCTGGCCACGGCCCGCGCCGGAAATGTCATCGGCGGCGGCGATTGGGCGGCGGATCGGCTCGTGCCCGATATTTTGCGCGCGCTGGAGCGCGGCGAGACGGCGCAAATACGCTTTCCGCGCGCGGTGCGTCCCTGGCAGCATGTGCTGGAGCCGCTCGCCGGCTATCTGACGCTCGCCGAACGTCTGTGGAGCGATGGCGCGCCCTTCGCGGAGTCCTGGAATTTCGGCCCCGATCCCGCCGGCGAGCGCATGGTGGGAGAGATCGCCGACGCGCTCTGCCGCGCCTATGGCGAGGGCGCCGGCTGGATGAAGAGCGGCGGCGACGAGCCGCATGAGGCGCATTTGCTGAAGCTCGATTCCGCCAAGGCGCGCAGCCGGCTCGGCTGGCGCCCGCAATGGTCGATCTTCGAGGCGCTGGAGGCGATCGTCGATTGGGAATCGCGCCGCCGCCGCGGCGAGGATGTGGCGACCGCATCGCTCGCCCAGATCGACGCCTATGAGAGACGCATGGACGCCGCCGAGCACGGCGCGCGCACGCTCGGAGCAACGATATGACCCCGCCCTCAGCCTCCGTCCTGCAAGCCCCCGCCGAGACGGCGGATGAGAAAGAAGCGCTGCGCGCGCAGATTTTGGCGCTCGTCGGCCGCTACGCCGAGATCGCCCATGCGAAGCCGGAATTTCGCCCTGGCGCCTCCGCCGTTCCGGTCTCCGGCAAGGTCTATGGCGCGCGCGAGATGCAGACGCTCGTCGATTCGGCGCTCGACTTCTGGCTCACCACCGGACGCTTCAACGATGCTTTCGAGAAGGCTCTGGAGACGTTCATCGGCGTCCGCCATGCGCTGACCGCCAATTCCGGCTCCTCGGCCAATCTTCTGGCGCTCACCGCGCTGACCTCGCCGCTGCTGAAGGAGCGCGCGCTTCAGCCCGGCGACGAGGTCATCACCGTCGCCGCCGGCTTTCCGACGACGCTCAATCCCATTTTGCAAAATGGGATGACGCCGGTCTTCGTCGATGTCGACATACCGACCTACAATATCCGCGCCGATCTCATAGAGGCGGCGATCTCGCCGCGCACGCGCGCGATCATGATCGCGCACACGCTCGGCAATCCGTTCGATCTCGCCGAGGTGACGCGCATCGCCGAGAAATACGGCCTCTGGCTCGTCGAGGATTGCTGCGACGCGCTCGGCTCGCTCTATGACGGGCGCCAGGTCGGCACATTCGGCGACATCGGCACGCTGAGCTTCTATCCGGCGCATCACATCACAATGGGCGAAGGCGGCGCGGTGCTCACCTCGCGCTCCGTGCTACGCCGCAGCGTCGAATCCTTCCGCGACTGGGGCCGCGATTGCTGGTGCGCGCCGGGCAAGGACGACACGTGCAAGAAGCGCTATGAGTGGCAATCGGGCGATCTGCCCTTCGGCTATGATCACAAATATGTCTATCAGCATCTCGGCTATAATCTGAAGATCACCGATATGCAGGCCGCCGTCGCTCTGGCGCAGATGGAGCGCCTGCCGGGCTTCATCGAGGCCCGCAAGCGCAATTTCGCGCTGCTGAAAGAGGCGCTGCGTCCCTATGAGGATATCTTCCTGCTGCCCGAGGCGACGCCGCGCAGCGATCCCTCCTGGTTCGGCTTTGCGCTGACGCTGCGCGAGAGCGCGCCTTTTGGACGCGAGGCGCTGCTGCAGCATCTCGCCGAGAAGCGCATCGGCTCGCGGCTGCTGTTCGGCGGCAATCTCTTGCGCCAGCCTTATATGAAGGACCGCCCGCATCGCGTCGCCGGCGCGCTCTCCGCCACCGATGTCATCATGCGCCGCACTTTCTGGGTCGGCGTCTATCCGGGCCTCAGCGAAGCGCATATCGCCTATATCGCCGAGTCGATCGGCGCCTTCCTCGCGGATGCAGGACATTGGCGCGCCGCCTGAGCGCGCGAAACGCGGAGGGCGCTACGACATTAGATTGTAATAATTCTGAATACATGTATTAGTTGTATTCCTGTGGCGTCGATGCTAGTTTCGTCGACATGCAGCGCATCTTCGGCCGATTGTTCCTCTCTCGCCGCGCTTCGCGAAATATCGCGATGCTGCTCTGCATGCTCGTCTTTCAATCGCTGTTCGCGCTCGTCCCCGCGCCGCGGCCGCAGCATAGCGCTGTGGCTTCGACCTGCGCGTCGAGCGCGACGGAAAAGAGCGATGCGCCTCTAGATCGTCATTGCCGAACGCTCGACTGCTGCATGTTCGGCTGCGCATCGCATGACGCGTCTTGGCTCGAAACGGCGTTCGCCTCGGCGCATCTCGTCCCATGGTCGAAGCCGACGCAGATGCGCCGTCCGGGCGATGCGCGGTCGCGCCCGCTGATCGCGCATCTTCTCTTCGTCGCACGCGGGCCGCCCGCCGCGATCTGATCTCCATCTACGGCTCATTATCGATTCCCTTCGCGCGTCGCCGCTCGCCGAGGCCCGACATGTCGCGCCGCGAGCCCTGTCGCGCGGCCAGAGATTTGTCGCGCGCGACGCTCGTCGCGCGCAGCGCCCGACTTCGCTTTTTTTTCAAAAAACAATGGCGGCTCGACGGAGCCCCGCCCTCGATGAAGGGATTTTCCAATGCCGAGAACGAAATCCGCAAGCGGCGCCGCCGCGAGATTTTCTCACATCGGGACGCGGGAGGGCGTGCGATGACCGCCTCCGAGAAAGCCCTCGGCGCGCTCTATCAGGATTATGCGCCGGCGCTCCGCCGCTTCGCGCGTCGCCGCGTCGGCATGCAAGAATCGGAAGATATGGTGCAGGATATTTATCTCCACGCGCTGCAGCGCGTGGATGTCGCCAAGCTCGAGAGCCCGCGCGCCTATCTCTTCCGCATCGCCGCCAATCTCTCGGTCGACGCAATACGCCGGGATCGCATCCGGTCACGCTACGCAGAGGAAGCCGCGCGAGACGCCGATCAGGCGGAGCGAGCGAATTCCAGTGACGCGATCGCCACGCTCATGGAATTTCAAAAGCTGCGCGCCGCGCTGGAGCGGCTGCCGCCGCTCTATCGGGAAATACTTCTGCTGAAACGCCTCGAGCATCTGACCAGCGCCGAGATCGCGGCCCGCGTCGGCGTATCGGTGCGCACGGTCGAGCGTCATCTCGCCCGAGCGAATGACGAGATCAGGCGCGATCTCGGCGCATGAACGAAAGAGCCGCCGCCATGCGTCGGTGCATGGCGGCGGCGCATGCAGAATGAGTCGATCAGACCGCCACAAGCCCGCCATCGACATAGAGATCGACGCCGGCGACATAGCTGCTCGCGCTGGAGGCCAGGAACAGCACGGCCTCGGCCACCTCCTCCGATCTGCCGAAGCGGCCGAGCGGAACGCTGGTCTCCAATTGTCCCGCCAATTCATCGTGCTGCTGCTCGGAGAGGCCCATCGTGTCGAAGATCGGCGTCTCGATCGGGCCGGGGCTCACGACATTGACGCGAATCTTGCGGTCTTTCAGCTCGGCCGTCCAAGTGCGGGCGAAGGAGCGCACGGCCGCCTTCGTCGCCGAATAGACGCCGAATCCGGGCGTGCCCACCGTATTGGCGATCGACGAGTTGAGCACGATCGCGCCGCCCTCGGAAAACAACGGCAGCGCCTTCTGCACGGTGAACAGCAGACCTTTGACGTTGATGTCGAACATGTGGTCGAAGAAGGCCTCGTTCACCGCTTCGATCGGCGCGAGACGGACGACTCCGGCATTGGCGAAGAGAATGTCGATGCGGCCGAAACGCTCCTTCACCTCGGCAAAGAGCCGATCGAGATCGGCGAGCGACGAAACATCCCCCTGCACGCCGACGACGCCGGAGCCGATGCGCGCGACCGCGGCGTCGAGCTCGGCCTTCCGTCGGCCTGTGACGACGACCTGCGCGCCCTCCTTGGCGAAAAGCTCCGCCGTGGCGAGGCCTATGCCGCTATTGCCGCCGGTGACGACCGCGATTTTTCCTGAAAGACGACCCATGTCCGCGCTCCTTTCGCGCTAAATTCATTAGTTCTGAAATACGGAACTACTGAATGAATGTCAATCGTGCTAGTGTGGCGCATGAGGAAGCTCCACCATCCGCGGCCGGAAGAGATCACAGTCGAAGGGATTCTCTACGCCCTGGCCGATCCTGTGCGGGTGCAGATATTCACCCGGCTGGCGGCGTCGGAAAGCGCGCAGAACTGCTCGCAATTCCTGAATGTTCTCGACCAGGCGCCGCTCGCCAAATCGACGCTTTCCCAGCATTTTCGCATTTTGCGGGAGGCCGGGCTCATCCGCAGCGAGCGCCGCGGCGTGGAGCTCATCAATTCCACGCGCTGCGCCGAGCTGGCCGAGCGCTTCGGCCCCATGGTGCAGTCGATCATCTCCGCCTATGAGCGGCAGAAGATCGAGGCGGCGGCCGAATCGGCGCCCCGAACGGCGATTGACAAAGACGCCGCGCCCGTCTAGGGCTTTCCCGCTTCGTCGCGGCGGTTTCGCCGCGATTTTCTTTTTGCGTCGACGCTTCGGCGCGAGGAGCGGAGCGAAAACCGGTCTACTGCAAAAAAGCCGGCCGGCGCATCGTCGCCAGAGCCGGGACGAACACAGGAAAAAGAGATGTTCGCAGTCATCAAGACCGGCGGGAAGCAATATAGCGTCACCGCCGGAGACACGATAACCGTCATGGCCCTCGAGGGCGCGGCGGGCGACAAGATCACCTTCGACGAGGTGCTGTTCGTCGGCGCCGAGGGCTCCGCCAAGATCGGCGCGCCGCTGGTCGCGGGCGCGAGCGTCACCGGCGAGATCGCCGAGCAGGCCCGCAGCCCCAAGACGCTGGCCTTCAAGAAGCGCCGCCGCCAGAACTCCAAGCGCAAGCGCGGCCATCGTCAGGACTTGACGATCGTGCGCATCACCGGCATCGAGGCCGGCGCCTGAGAATTGGCGTGACGCCGCTCGGCGGCGTATAGAAGTAACCAAGCGCGCCGCGCGTCCGGCGCGCGCACCAATTCAGCGGCCGCCCTGCGCGGCCCCCCGAGCGGCGAACGCCGGCTCGGCGTGAAATTTTGAGGAGCAGGAACGATGGCTCACAAGAAAGCGGGCGGCTCGTCGCGCAACGGTCGCGACTCCGACGGTCGCCGTCTCGGCGTGAAGAAGTTCGGCGGCGAGGCCGTGATCGGCGGCAACATCATCGTGCGCCAGCGCGGCACGAAATGGCATCCCGGCCGCAATGTCGGCATCGGCAAGGATCACACGCTGTTCGCGCTCGTCGACGGCGTGGTCCTGTTCAAATCCAGCGGCGGCCGCGCTTCGGTATCGGTCGTCGAGCCGGCGGCCGCAGCCGCCGAATAGGCGGAGGATCTGCGAGGACCTTCCGCCGGCGTTTCGATCCCCGGCGGATTTGGTCCTCGAGCAGTCGCGATAAAGGCGACGCTCCAGGCGCAAAATCCGGAAAAAGGCCTCAAAGGGTCGATAGGGGAAGCGGAACGCCCGCTTCCCCTTCGTCATTTTTCGGCCCTTTTTCGCATCGGCCGCCATGGAGCCTCGGATGTTCCCGGAAATTGCCCGCGACGACATTTTCAGATTGGAGACCAAGCGGCTGTGGCTGCGCTGGCCGCGCGCCGCCGACGAGGGCTCGATCTGCCGTCTGGCCGGCGATCCCGAGGTCGCCCTGAAGACGGCGCGGATTCCGCACCCATATGAGTCCTATCACGCGGAGGGCTTCATTCTCGCCGCGCGCGCCGAGAACGCCAGCGGCGCCGGCCTCACCCTCGCCTTGACGCAGAAGCGCCAGGCGGACGAGGCGATCGGCGTGATCGGCGTGCATGGGGCGAATGCGCGCGGGGCGGGCATGATCGGCTTCTGGCTGGGGCGGCCCTATTGGGGGCGCGGTTTGATGAGCGAAGCGGCGGGCGCCTTCATCGACATGGTGTTCGGCATGACAGGGCTGGAGCGAATCGTCTCCAGCGCGCTGCCGAGCAACGCCGCCTCGCTGCGGGTGCATGAGAAGCTGGGATTCACCCGTGCGGGCCAGGGCAAATTCCCGGCGCCGGCGCGCGGCGGCGAGGTCGATGTGGAGCTTTTCGACCTGCGCCGCGGCGCCATTCCGACGAGCTTCGGCGCCAAGCGCCCGAAGCTGCAAGCGACATGAGTTCGAAACAGCCATGAAATTCCTGGATCAGGCGAAAATCTACGTGCGCTCGGGCGATGGCGGAGCCGGCTGCGTCTCCTTCCGTCGCGAGAAATTCATCGAGTTCGGCGGGCCGGACGGCGGCGACGGCGGCCGCGGCGGCGATGTGGTGGCGATTTGCGTCGACGGGCTCAACACGCTCATCGACTATCGCTATCAGCAGCATTTCAAGGCCAAGACCGGCGTCCATGGCATGGGCAAGAATCGCCATGGCGCCAAGGGCGCCGACGCCGTGCTGAAAGTGCCCGCCGGCACGCAGATTCTCGAGGAGGACGGCGAGACGCTGATCGCCGATCTGACCGAGGTCGGGCAGACCGCCATCATCGCGCGCGGCGGCAATGGCGGCTTCGGCAATCTGCATTTCACCACCTCGACGAACAGAGCCCCGCGCCGCGCCAATCCCGGCCTGGAGGGGGTAGAGCGCACGCTGATCCTGCGGCTGAAGCTGATCGCCGACGCCGGGCTGATCGGCCTGCCCAACGCCGGCAAATCGACCTTTCTGGCCACGGTCAGCGCCGCCAAGCCCAAGATCGCCGATTATCCCTTCACCACTTTGCATCCGGGCCTCGGCGTGGTGCGGGTGGACGATCGCGAATTCGTGCTCGCCGACATTCCCGGCCTCATAGAGGGCGCGCATGACGGCCATGGGCTCGGCGACCGCTTCCTCGGCCATGTGGAGCGCTGCCGCGCGCTGCTGCATCTCGTGGACGCCACCGGCGAGCACGCCGGCAAGGATTACAAGATCGTCCGCCGCGAGCTCGCGGCCTATGGCGCCGAGCTCGACGAGAAGCGCGAGATCGTCGCGCTGTCGAAAATCGACGCCGCCGAGCCCGAGCATTTGAAGAAGCAGAAAGAGCGGCTCAAACGCGCAATGGCCTCCGCCGGCCCTACGGGGGCCACAGAGCGCCCTGCCCTGCTGCTGCTGTCCTCCGCCACCAGCGAAGGCGTGACGGCGGCCCTGCGCGCCCTGGCGGCCGCCAAGGAGACGGCGGCGCATGAGGAGGCGAAGGCCGCCGAGCCCGCGCCGGAATGGCGGCCGTGAGCGAAGAGAGATCGAAACAGAAATGTGACGATTTTTTCTTTTCAGCGCTGGACATGAGCGGCGTCATTGGGTATTTGCCACCTCGTTCCGCTCATTCAGCGCAAGCCGAAGCGACGGACGGGCGCATAGCTCAGTTGGTAGAGCAGCTGACTCTTAATCAGCGGGTCCAAGGTTCGAGCCCTTGTGCGCCCACCAATAAAATCAGGCCGACACCGGCGTGGCGAGACCCGTAAGAGCGCGGTCTTCGCATCATCGGCGCGCAGCCGCCGCGGCGCGCTTCACCCTGACCGACAGTAGCAGAAGTCACGCGCGACAATCATCGGATTGCCGCGCTCTTGTCATTTTCCAGTCATGGCGCGGCGCTAGTTGTGACGAAGAGCAAACGACGGCTACGCGCCGCCGCGGGCTCTAACGCCGGGCCGGAGGTACGTCCGGCGTTTTTCTTTTCTGGGACCCGTTACGGCTTGACCGCGGTCAGCAGCGTGTCCACGCCTTCGCGATATTCGATGCGAACATCGGCGAAGCCTGCCGCCGTCACGCGCTCCAGCGCCGGCGCCAGATACATCACATGCTCGGGCGATTCGTCGCTGAAGAGATGCGCGACCCAATCCTCGAGCAGATCATAGCGGCCGATCGTCCCGAGCTTTGCGAACCAGCTGCGCACCTCCGCCTGTGTGGCGGAGAGATGCGCCGCGCGGTCGTCCATCGCATAGCGGTCGCCATTGACGAAAATGCCGCCCGGCTTCAGCACGCGGAAAATCTCGGCGAGAAATTCCCGACGATAATCGTCGAGGAAATTATGCACGGCGTAATTGGAGGAGACGACGTCGACGCTCGCCTCGGGAAGGCCGCGAAGATAGGCGAGCGCGTCGGCTTCCACGAATTGCACGCGGCCGGCGGCGACGAAATCCGCGAGGTGAGAGCGCGCCTGATCCAGCATCTTGGCGGCGCTGTCGATCGCGGTGACATGGAGATCGTCGCGTCCGGCGAGCAAGGGAAGCGTGCTCACGCCCGTGCCGCAGCCGATCTCCAATACCTCGAGCGCGACGCCCTCGCGCCAATGCGCGACGCGCTCCGCCACGCGACGGGCGAGCAGCGCCGCATTGGGGCAGATGAGCTCGAGCATGCGATATTCGGCGCCGATCGGCCCGGTGAAGAGATTTTCATCGATGCGCTGTGACATGGGCGATCATCCGAAATTCGCGAGACCGGGAAAGGTCTGCAGCAGCCAGAAGGAGAAGCTCTGCATTCCGCCGGTGAGGAAGGCGAGTCCCGTGAGCACCAGCAGCGCGCCGACGACCTTCTCCACCTTGCCGAAATGCTTCTTGAACTTCTGCATGAAGCCCATGAACGGCCCCATCGCCGCCGCGGCGCCGAGGAAAGGAAGGCCGAGCCCGGCGGAATAGACGCCGAGCAGAGCGGCGCCTTTGGCCACGGTCTCCTGCGAGCCGGCGACGGCGAGAATGGCGGCGAGTATCGGCCCGATGCAGGGCGTCCAGCCGAAGGCGAAGGCGAGGCCCATGACATAGGCGCCGAGACGCCCGACCGGACGGCCGACCTCGAGGCGCTTCTCGCGATAGAGCAGGCCGATCTTGAACACGCCGAGGAAGTGCAGGCCCATGAGGATGATGGCGACGCCGGCGGCGATCGACAAAATTTCCAGATTGGCGCGCAGCACCTTGCCGAACACGCTCGCCGTCGCGCCGAGCGCAACGAAGACCGTCGAGAAGCCGGCGACGAACAGAAGCGAAGCGATGAGCACGTCGCGCCGCGCGCGCGATTTGCCGGCGTGGGTCAGCTCCTCGAGGCTCGCGCCCGCGATGAAGGTGAGATAGGGCGGCACCAAAGGCAGCACGCAAGGGCTGAGGAAAGAGAGCACGCCCGCCGCCGCAGCGGCTGGATAAGTAACGTCGGCCGCCATGAGGTCTCCTGTTTTCGCGCCGACGCTTTTGCCACAGCCGGCGCGGCTACGTAAAGCGGCGTCGGCGCCGCGCCCTATCTCGCACTGCGAAGGAGAAGCGATATGCGCACCATCATCGAGCCCTTCCGCATCAAGATGACAGAAGCTCTGCCGATAACAAAGCGGCAAGAGCGCGAGGAGCGGCTGAAGGCCGCGCATTACAATGTTTTTCTGCTCGATGCGGAAGACATCACCATCGATCTTCTGACCGACAGCGGCACGGGCGCCATGTCGGATCGGCAATGGGCCGCGCTCATGATGGGCGACGAAAGCTATGCGGGAAGCAGGTCGTGGCGCCGCTTCGAGAAGACCATTCGCGACATCACGGGGTTCGAGCATATTTTTCCTACGCATCAAGGCCGCGCGGCGGAGCGCATTCTCGCTGCGACGCGGCTGAAGCATGGCGATATCGTGCCCAACAACAGCCATTTCGACACGACGCGCGCCAATATCGAATATGTCGGCGCGACGGCGCTCGATCTGCCCAGCGCCAAGGCCGCCGATATTCATGCGGAGACGCATTTCAAAGGCGACATAGACCTCGCGGCGCTGGAGCGTGCGCTGGAGCGCGAGGGAAAGAAAATTCCCTTCTGCATGCTCACCGCGACCAACAACACCGGCGGCGGGCAGCCGATCTCTCTCGACAATATTCGCGCCGCCAAGGCTCTGCTGACGCGGCGTGGAATTCCTCTGGTGCTCGACGCCTGCCGCTTCGCCGAGAACGCCTATTTCATCAAGCTATGGGAGCGCGGCTATGCGGATCGCGCGCTCATCGACATTGCGCGGGAGATGTTCTCGCTCTGCGACGCCGCGACGACGAGCGCCAAGAAGGACGGGCTCGCCAATATAGGCGGATTCTTCGCCTGCAATGATGATCGCTGGGCGGAGGATTTTCGCAATCTGCTGATATTGACGGAAGGATTTCCCACCTACGGCGGACTCGCGGGCCGCGATCTCGAGGCGATCGCCGTCGGGCTCGAGGAGGCGCTGGAGGAGGAATACCAGCGCTATCGCTATGCGACGGTGGAATATCTCGCCTCCCGCCTCATCGCGCGCGGCGTTCCGATCGTGCGGCCGGCGGGCGGTCACGCCGTCTTCATCGACGCCGCGGGCTTTTGCCCGCATCTTTCGGCGACGGATTTCCCGGGCGTCGGCCTCACCGCCGCGCTCTATCTCGAGGGTGGCGTGCGCGGCGTCGAGCTCGGCAGCGTGATGTTCGGCCGTCGCGCGGAAGACGGAACGGAGACGCCGGCGCCGCGCGAATTGGTGCGCCTCGCCTTTCCGCGCCGCGTCTACACGCAGAGCCATTTCGATTATGTGATCGAGGCGATCGAGAATGTGTTCCGCGAGCGCGCCGCCATACCGCCGTTTCGCATCACACGGCAGGCGCCCTTCCTGCGCCATTTCACCGCGCATTTCGCGCCCGGCTGAGCGGCTTTGCGGCGGGCCGGCGCGCGCTTATCTAATAGCTCGCGTGTTTCGTATCGAAGACCGGAGCGCCCCCTCCCTCACCCTCCCCCGCTTCGCAGGCGAGGGAGGCGGCCACGTTTCGCGAAACTTCGATGAAGCGCCGAATCTGCTCCCTCTCCTGCGAAGCGGGGGAGGGTTGGGGAGGGGGCGCGGACGAGAACCCGGCTTCCGCAAAAGGAGGGCCGCATGGAGAAGGGCGAGAACCGCTACGCCGACGCGCCCCGCCGCGCCGATTGGACGATCGAGCAGAATTGGCCCTCCTATAGCGCGGCCGAGCATGATCGCTGGAGCCGGCTGTACGCCCGCCAGGCCGCGCTTCTGCCCGGCCGCGCCTGCGACGAATATCTCGCGTCGAAGGACACGCTCGCGCTCTCGCCGGACGGCGTTCCCGATTTCGACGCGCTGAGCGCGCGCCTTTCCGCGCTCACCGGCTGGAGCGTGGTTCCTGTCGCCGGCCTCGTGCCGGACGATGTCTTTTTCGAGCATCTCGCCAATCGCCGCTTTCCCGCCGGCGCCTTCATCCGCCCGGAGGAGGAGCTCGATTATCTCGAGGAGCCGGACGTCTTTCACGACGTCTTCGGCCATGTGCCGCTGCTGGCGAACCCCGTTTATACGCGCTTTCTACAGGCCTATGGCGAGGGCGGACGGCGCGCGCTGGCGCGCGGCCAGCTCGCCAATCTGGCGCGGCTCTATTGGTATACGGTGGAGTTCGGGCTGCTGGCGACGCCTGCGGGGCTGCGCATCTTCGGCGCCGGCATTCTCTCCTCGCCGGCGGAGACGGTCTTCTCGCTCGAGGATTCCTCGCCCAACCGCATCGCCTTCGACCTCGAGCGAGTGATGCGCACCAATTACATCATCGACGATTTCCAGCAGTGCTATTTCGTCGTCGATGGATTCGAGCGCCTGCTCGAAGCCTGCTATCGCGATTTCGGCCCCATCTACGACCATCTACGGTCAGAAGCCGATCTCGCGCCGCATGAGCTCGCGCCCGGCGATGCGTTGATCTCGCGCGGCGATTTCCATTATTTCCGCGGCAAGGCGCATGCCGCCTGAACATCAAGCGCCCCTCGCCTCCTGCAGCGCGGCGATGCGGATCGGCGCCGGCGGATGCGAGTAATAGAACAGCGCATAAAGCCGGTCCGGCGTCAGCGTCGAGAGATTGTCGCGCGAGAGCTTGGTGAGCGCGCTCACCATGGGCTCCTCGCCATAAATGGATTTGGCGAAGCCATCGGCCTCGAACTCCGCCCGGCGCGACAGGAAATTGGTGAGCGGCGACAGAAGATGCAGAATGGGCGCGGCCGCCATCAGCGCGATGACGAAAATGACGCCCGGATCATTCGGCAGGCCGAAGGCGCCGCCGAGCCCGCGCTCCAAGGCGAGATGCAGAGCCGCGAAGCCGATGAAGAGAAAGGCCGCCGCTTGGAAAATCCGCTGCCGCACATGGCCGAATTTATAATGGCCGAGCTCATGGGCGAGAATGGCGAGTATCTCGTCCGCGCTGTGCTTGCGCAGCAGAGTGTCGAAAAAGACGATGCGCTTCGCCTTGCCGAAGCCGGAGAAATAGGCGTTGCCATGGGTGGAGCGCGTCGAGGCGTCCATCACATAGAGCCCGCCCGACTGAAATCCGCAACGCGCCAGCAGCTCTTCCATCCGCGCCTTCAGCGCCGCATCCTCGAGCGGCGTGAACTGGTTGAACATTGGCGCGATGATGGAAGGGTAGATCACCGTCATGGCCAGCAGCAGCGCCACCGCCGCGACGAAGCCCGCCAGCCACCAATAATCGGGCGAGAAGCGCGCCGCGAAGAACAGCCCATAGAGCAAGGGAATGAAGAACAGCAGCCAGAGCGCCGCGCCCTTGGCCTCGTCGAGGACGAACATGAAAGGCGTCGTTCGGTTGAAGCCGAAGCGCGCCTCGAGACCGAAGGTCTCGACCAGCGACAACGGCAGGCGCAGCAGATGATCGACGACCGCCACCGCGACGACGACGGCGACGCTGAGCGTCAGGCCCGGCGCGATGAATTGCGCGAGCAGCGCATAGAGCGGGCCGAGCAGAAATGCGAGCCAGGCGACGGAGATCGCCGCGTCCAGCAAGGTTTCGCCGACGGAGAGGCGCATGCGCGCGACCGTGTAATCGGCGGAGCGGCGATGCTCTTGCGGGGTTATCGTGTCCGCGAATTCGGGCGGAGGCGCATCGCGATCGACGCGCGCGGCGCGGCTCTGGCGAGCCTTCAGATAGACGCCCAGCGCCGCGGAGGCGAGAATGGCGAAATAGACGGCCGCAGCGACGAAGCTCATGCGAATCTCCGAAAGCGCCGGCCGACAGGACGGCGCGCCGCCTCAATATAAGCGGCCGCGCGGCGGAATGCGACGTCAGGCGGCGGGAGGCTGCGCGGCTCCGCTCACGGCGTTGCGCGCCACGAAAAGGCTCGCCGCGAGCAGCAGCGCCGCGACGAAATAGCCCGCCCCCGGAAAGTCGCCCGCGCCGATCGAGAAGGAGAGAATCTGCGAGAAGAACAGCGGCCCGACCATGCCGGAGACGCCGCGCAGGCTCGCCAGCGCGCCTTGCAGCCGGCCCTGCTCCGACGCTGAGGCGAAGCGCGTGGCGAGGCCCTGAAAGGCCGGACCGGCCATGGCCCAGAGGGCGATGAGCGGCGGCGCCGCCATGAATATCCCGCCCGTGGGCGCGAAGGCGTAGGCCGAAAAGCCGAGCGCCCCCGCCGCCAGAGCGACGACCAGCGTCGCGCGCTCGCCGAAGCGCTTGACCGCCGGCCGCACCAATCCGCCGGACACCACCGTCTGCGACACGCCGACGATGGCGAGCGCCCAGCCGGTCGTCTCCGCATCCCATTGATAACGATATTCCGTGTAGAGCACGAAGAGGCTCGGCAGCGATTCATGCGCCAGATAGGAGAGGAATATGGCGAGCGCCAGCAGCGCGAGCGAGCGGTCGCGGCGCAGGAAATCCAGCGAGCCGAGCACATTGGCGCTGCGCCACAGGACCGAGCTGGTGCGTTTTTCCGGCGAGAGCGACTCCGGCAGGATGAAATAGCCATAGGCGGCGTTGAGGAGGCTCAGCGCCGCCGCGGCCCAGAACGGGTAGCGCAAGCCGTGATTGCCGAGCACGCCGCCGAGCGCCGGGCCGAGGATGAAGCCGACGCCGAAAGCCGCGCCGATCATGCCGAAACGGCCGGCGCGCTTCTCCGGCTCGGTGATGTCGGCGATATAGGCCGTCGCCGTCGAGACGCTGGCCGCCGTCACGCCCGATATCAGCCGTCCGACGAAGAGGAAGGACAGAGTGGGCGCCAGCGCCATGAACACATAGTCGAGCCCCATGCCGAGATTGGACAGCAGCACGACCGGCCGACGGCCGAAACGATCCGACAGCGCGCCGAGCATGGGCTGAAACAAAAATTGCATGAAGGCCCAGGCGAAACCGAAGACGCCAGTCGCTATAGAAGCGCTTTTCAGATCGCCGCCCTCGAACTCCACGATGAGCTTGGGAAGCACCGGGATCATCACGCCGAGCGCCAGCATGTCGAGCGCGACAGTGATGAGGATGAAGACGAAGGCCGCCTTGCCGGGACGCTGAAACATCGACTACTCTTCTGTACGGCCGGCGATCCGTCGCGGCCCGATCTATCGCGGGATAGCGCGAAACCGACACGCTGCGCAAGCAGTCTGGAACGAGTCCAAATTCTCGCGGCCGACGCCAGCGCGCCGGAAAACGCCGCATAAAAAACATATTTCCGCGTAGCGCGCCGGAGTTGACAGCCAGCGCCGCGATCTTTCAATAGGCGTGAATAGAAGAGAAAAATCTTGCGGCGGCGGCGACGAGGCGAATCCTCGGGACCAGGAACAAGGTGCTTTTCGCGGATGCGTCTTCCCTCTCGCTTCCTCCATGAGACAGCGGCGAACACCGCCCGGATCGGGCGATAGATGCGCATTCTCGTCACCGGCGGCGCCGGCTTCATCGGCTCGGCGGTTTCGCGCCGGATCATCGAGACGACGCCGCATGAGCTGCTCGTCTATGACAAGCTCACCTATGCCGGCAATCTCGACTCGCTCGCGCCCGTCGCCGGCGATCCGCGCTATTCCTTCCGCCGCGCCGACATATGCGACCGCGACGCCGTCACTGCCGCTTTCGCGGAGTTTCGGCCCGACGTCGTGATGCATCTCGCCGCCGAGAGCCATGTCGATCGCTCCATCGACGGCCCCGCCGCCTTCATCGAGACCAATGTCGTCGGCACTTTCACTCTGCTCGCCGCGGCGCTCGATTATTGGCGCCGTCTCGATGTAGAGACCGCCGCCGGCTTTCGCTTCCTGCATGTCTCGACCGACGAAGTGTTCGGCGCGCTCGGCGCCGAGGGGCTGTTTCGCGAGGACACGCCTTATGCGCCCAATTCGCCCTATTCCGCGTCCAAGGCGGGCTCGGATCATCTCGCGCGCGCCTGGCGCGAGACCTATGGCCTGCCGACGATCGTCACCAATTGCTCCAATAATTACGGCCCCTATCATTTCCCGGAAAAGCTCATTCCGCTCACCATTCTCAATGCGCTCGAGGAGAAGCCGCTGCCCGTCTATGGACGCGGCGAGAATGTGCGCGATTGGCTCTTTGTCGAGGATCACGCCGAGGCGCTGCTCACCGTCGCGCGCGCCGGCGTCGTCGGACAATCCTATAATGTCGGCGGCCGCTCGGAGATGCGCAACATAGAAGTGGTGCAGGCGATCTGCGATCGTCTCGACGAGCTGAGGCCCCGCGCGCGCGGCTCTTATCGCGAGCTGATCACATTCGTTCAGGATCGGCCGGGCCATGATCTGCGCTATGCGATCGACTGCTCCAAGATCGAGCGCGAGCTCGGCTGGCGCGCCGAGGAGAGCTTTGCCAGCGGGCTCGCCAAGACGGTGCGCTGGTATCTCGAAAATGAAGCCTGGTGGAAAGCCATACGCTCAGGCAAATATCGCGGCGAGCGGCTCGGGTGCGTCGCCTGACGCGCGCATGAGGACAGCATGAAAGTCGAGGATACGGCGCTCGATGGCGTCAAAATCGTCACGCCCGATCGCTTCGGCGACGCGCGCGGCTTTTTCTCCGAGAGCTATAATGAAAAGCGTTGGCAGGAGCGCGGCCTGCCGCCATTGCGCTTCGTGCAGGACAATCATTCGCTCTCGCGCGAGACCGGCGTCATTCGCGGCCTGCATTTCCAGACCGCGCCTTTCGCGCAGGACAAGCTGGTGCGCGTCACGCGCGGACGCATATTGGATGTGGCGGTCGACATTCGCCGCTCGTCGCCCACATTCGGCCGTCACGTCGCGGTGGAGCTCTCCGCGGAGAATTGGCGGCAATTGCTCGTTCCCATCGGCTTCGCGCATGGCTTCTGCACACTCGAGCCGGATACGGAAGTCGTCTATAAGGTAACGAATTTCTATTCGGCGCCCAATGATCGCGGCCTCGCCTTCGACGATCCCGATCTCGATATTTCTTGGCCGATCGCGCCGGCGCGCGCCATTCTGTCGGAGAAAGATCGACGCTGGCCGCGCCTGCGCGATCTCTCAGATACATTCGCGTGAGCACGCCCATGCGCATCGCCGTCACCGGAACGCAGGGCCAGATCGTCACCGCTCTGCGCGAGCGCGGCTCCGAAGAAATGCAAATCATCGCGCTCGGAAGGCCGCGGCTCGATTTGACGGATCGCGACAGCGTGCGCGCGGCGTTGAACGATGCGCGCTGCGATGCGATCGTCAACGCTGCCGCCTATACGGCGGTGGACAAAGCGGAGCAGGAAGAAGCGCTCGCCCTGCGCGTCAATGGCGAGGGCGCCGGCCATGTCGCCGAGGCGGCGGATGCGCTCGGCGTTCCACTCATTCATTTTTCGACCGATTATGTGTTCGACGGCTCCGCTGCGCGCCCCTATCGCGAGGATGATCCCACGGCGCCGCTCGGCGCCTATGGCCGCTCCAAGCTCGAGGGCGAAAGACGCGTCGCGGCGCTCTGTCCGAACTCGGCCATCCTGCGCACGGCCTGGGTCTACAGCCCCTTCGGCGCGAATTTCGTACGCACCATGCTGCGGCTCGGTGAGACGCGCGCGGAGGTCGGCGTCGTCGCCGATCAGCTCGGCAATCCGACGAGCGCGATCGACATAGCCGATGCGACATTGCGCATTGCGAGGCGCCTTTGCGACGACGGCGCGCCGCAGCTGCGCGGCGTCTTTCACATGACCGGCGCAGGCGAAGCCTGCTGGGCCGATGTGGCGGAAGCGATCTTCGCGCGCGCGGAAGCGCATGGGCGGGCGCCGGTGCGCGTTCGCCGCATCACGACGGCGGAATATCCGACGCCGGCGCGGCGCCCGGCCAATTCGCGCCTCGACAATACGAAGCTTTCGCGAATCTACGGCGTCGCTCTGCCCGACTGGCGCCCATCGCTCGCGGCCTGCGTCGACAGGCTGCTCGCCAGCCCTACAGATGGAGGAGCATGACATGCGCGGAATCATTCTCGCGGGCGGCAGCGGCACGCGGCTTCATCCAGCGACGCTCGCCGTCTCCAAGCAATTGCTGCCAGTCTATGACAAGCCGATGATCTATTATCCGCTGAGCGCGCTGATGCTCGCCGGCGTGCGCGAGATACTCGTCATCACGACCCCCGATGACGAAGCGGCGTTCAAGCGCCTGCTCGGCTCCGGCGCGCAATGGGGCGTCTCCTTTACTTACGCCGTGCAGCCGCGCCCGGACGGATTGGCGCAGGCCTATATCATCGGCGCGAGCTTCGTCGAAGGACAAAGCTCTGTGCTGGTGCTCGGCGACAATATTTTCTACGGCCACGGCCTTACGGAATCGCTGACCACGGCGAAGCAATCGCGCCGCGGCGCCACTGTCTTCGCCTATCACGTCGCCGATCCCGAGCGTTACGGCGTCGTCGATTTCGACGCGCAGGGCCGCGCGCTATCGCTCGCGGAAAAGCCGAAAGCGCCGAAATCCAATTGGGCGGTCACGGGCCTTTATTTCTACGACGAGCGCGCGCCGCAATATGCGGCGGAGCTGCGACCTTCGCCACGCGGCGAATTGGAGATCACCGATCTCAACAATATCTATCTGCAGCGCGGCGAGCTGAATGTGGAACGCCTGGGCCGCGGCTTCGCCTGGCTCGACACGGGCACGCCGGCCTCGCTGCTGGAGGCGGCCGAATATGTGCGCGCGATCGAGCTGCGTCAGGGCCAGCGCATCGCCTGCCTCGAGGAGATCGCCTTCCGCCAAGGCTGGATCGACGCCGATGCGCTACGCGCCGCCGCGCAGAAATTCGCCAAGAGCCAGTATGGCGCCTATCTGACGCAAGTGGCGCGCGAACGCTGACGCGCGCTCAAGCCATATGGTTGCGCACGAAGGCGATGAGTCCGACCACTATGCCGTAGAGAGTGAGCGTGCCGGCGAGCAGCAGGCCCGTATAGAGCCAGCGCCGCGGATAGCGCGCGTCCTCCGGCAGAGCAGGCGCCTCGATCTGGTGGAGATAGAGCAGCTTGCGATCGCTGAACAGCCGCGCGCCGTCGAGCGAGGCGGTCGCGATCTGATAGCTCGTCTCGGCGATCTTATGCTCGAGGTCGAGATTGGCGAAGGTCGTCATCTTGCCGGAGAGCGTCTTGCTCGCCAGCGCGTCGACCCCCTGCTGCTCGCGCGTGGTGATCTCCGCCTCTAGGCCGGCGATCTGCTTCTCGAGCGATTCGATGCGCCGCTTCATCACGCGCATCTGCGGCGCGCTCTCGTCGACGTAGCGCGACTGGGTGAGATATTCCTGCTGATATTTCAGCAGCTCGATCTGGACGGCGGAGAGCACCTCGCTCTGCGATTTGCTCGTCTGGCGGACGTCGATCAGCCCTTCCGTATTGCGCGCGCGCTCCAAATTCACGCGCGCGACCTTCAGCCGCTCGGCGGCGCGCTCGACATCCTGCTCGGAGGCCCGCACAGTGTCCTGCCGCATCCGCTCATTGAGATCATTGACCAGAGTCTCGCAATCGGCGATCACCTTGTCGGCGATCGTCTTGGCGTCGGCCGGCGAGAAGGCGCGGACAGTCAGCGTGACGATTCCGGAGGGGAAGCTGATCGTCGCCGTGGCCATCTTCTTCCAGTATTCGGTGAAATTCTCGATCGGCTTCGACTTTTTGAAGCGCGCCCACCAATCGATGCGATCCGAGCCATAGAGCTCGCGCAGATTCACCTGGCGCTCGAGCTGCTCGACCAGCGTGCGGCTCTCGATATATTCGATGATGATCATCGAATCTTGAAAGATCATCATCTGCGGCAGGCCGGTCACGGAGCCGAGCCCGTCGAGCTTGGGAATGGCCGCGCTGCTCACGGTGAATTTCGCCTCGGCGACATATTGGTCCGAAGCGAGCAGCCCGTAATAGAGCCCGCCCGCGACATTGGGGATCGCCACCATGACGATCGCAAGGACGAGAAAGGCGATGCGCATCGCCTTTGCGCCGCGCCGCTCGGCGAAGCTGGATTTCTGATAGGCGCCGCGCGCCCGCGCCGAGAAGCGCGCGCGCCGCGCGGCTTCGGCCAGAAAGCGCTGAACGGCCTCGGCGCGCTCCAGCGCATTGACCGTGCGAAGATCGGGAGACTTCGGAGGTTCGTCCATCCTCGCCTCTATCGGTTCATTCGATTGTACATCTCGATCGCCTTGGCGACCGAGTCGAACATGAAGAGGCGGCCATCGACGAGCACGCCGCCGCGGTCGCAATAATCCGCCACCGCCTGCATCGAATGCGAGACGAAGATGACGCTCGAATTCTTGCGCCGCTGCTCGAAAGCCTCCTGGCATCGCTTCTGAAATCGCATGTCGCCGACGCCGGTGATCTCATCGATGAGATAGACGTCGAAGTCGATCGCCATGGACATGCCGAAGGCCAGACGCGCGCCCATGCCAGACGAATAGGTCTTGACCGGCGCGTCGAAATAATCGCCGAGCTCGGAGAACTCCTCGACGAACATCGCCGCCTTGCGCGGATCGGCGCCGTAGATTCGCGCCACGAAATGCACATTCTCGCGGCCCGTCATCGCGGTATGAAATCCGCCGCCGAATCCGAGCGGCCAGGAGACGCGCACCGTGCGCCGCACCCTGCCGGAATTCGGCAGCTCAGTGCCCGCTATGACCTTGAGGGTCGTCGTCTTGCCGGCGCCGTTGACGCCGAGCAGACCATAGGAGTAGCTCGTGTCGAAAACCATCGACACATGATCCAATATGACCTTCGAGTGTCGCTCGGTCTTATAGAATTTGAAGACGTCTAAGAGTTGGATCATCTTCTCTTCGAGCAGATTTCGCCAGGGAACCGCCATTGACGCGAACCGCGCCCTTATAGCCCAGCGCGAGCGCCGCGTCCACGCGGGCGCGACGGCCTAATTTCGCCACTTTTCCGCCATGGCCCCACCATACGCGAGAGGAGCCCTCGTCTATGGCCAAGGCGCCGCGGCTCGACTATATCACGCGAGCGCGGAGCCCACGTCCGCGACTCACCGTCGGGAAAGCAAGGTCTTGTTGCTGAGAATTCCTTCTGTGCGTCGATCCGGCCTGCGCCGGCTCGGCTGGGAGAGCTGGCAGGCCACGAATGCGGACCCGCTCTTCGTCTTCGTCACGGGCTTTTTGCGCGCCACCTATATCATTCTCGAGGTCGCCGACGCCGATCAGACGCTCGACCCGCGCATCTATATCGATTTCGGCAAGGGCTTCGAGCCGGATGACGAGATCGAGCTCAAGCACACGCGCGACGGCCTCTATGTGATCGCGCTGCGCAGCTTCGGCCGCGTGCATCATGTCCGTTTCGATCCCTCCTCCTACCCTTCGCGGTTTCGTTTTCGCGCCTTCATCGCCTATGACGAGAAATCCGTGCGCGCCTTCGTCGGCGGCAGGCTGCGCGAGGCCGCGCGCGGCGAGCGCGCGGCGCCGCTCTGCGAGACCATTGCGCGGCCCGGCGCGCCGGAGCTTTCCGACGTCGGCGCGCGCGTCGCCAAGGTGCGCGGCGCGACTCCGCATTTCGAGCAGGTGATCGCCATGGCCAACGCCCGCTACGCCGGCGCGCCGGCATGGGCGGGCGAGCGGCCGGCCTTCTCCTTTGTAACGCCGGTCTATGACGCGCCCGCGCTCTATCTCGATCAGCTGCTCGACTCCTTTCGGATTCAAAGGGCCGGCGCCTATGAGCTGATCCTCTCCGACGACGGCTCGACGTCGCGCGAGACGATCGACTGGCTCGAGCGTCATCGCGACACGCCGCATGTGACGGTTCTGCGCGCGGCGCAGAATGCCGGAATCGCCGTCGCCACCAATAGCGGCCTCGCCGCGGCGCGCGGCGATTGGGTCGGCTTTATCGATCACGACGACGCGCTCGCGCCTTTCGCCGTCGATGCGCTGCTCGAGACGATCGAGCGCACGCCCGGCGCGCAATTCGTCTTCACCGACGAGATCGTCGCCGACGCGAAGCTGCAGCCCAGGCATTACTCGCTGAAGCCCGCCTTCGACCCCGTGCTGCTCTCCGGCGTCAATTACGTCAATCATCTCTCGCTCTATCGGCGCGAGCGGCTGCAGGCGCTGGGCGGCCTGCGCCAAGGCTATGAAGGCTCGCAGGATTATGACCTGCTGCTGCGCTACACGCGCGGCCTCGCGACGGAGGAGATCGTCCATCTCCCCTACCCCGCCTACCTCTGGCGCCGCGACGGGAAGAGCTATTCGGTGAGCTTTCTGGATCGCGCCACGACGAGCGCGCGCCGCTCGCTGGCGGAGAGCTACGCCGTCGACGGCGCGCCGGCGGTGGTGGAGCCGGCGCGCAACGCCGATCTGCATCGCGTTCGCTTCGCGCCGAAGGACGACGCCTGGCCGCTCGTCTCCATCATCGTGCCGAGCCGCGATTCCTTCGCGCTCGTCTCGCGCCTTTTCGACGATCTCACCTTGCGGTCCGACTATCCGCGCATGGAGATCCTCGTCGTCGACAATGGCACCAAGGATGAGCGCGTTCTCGATCTCTATGAGCAGATGAAGGCGGCGCATCCTTTCTTCTCTGTGGACATCGTCGAGGAGAAATTCAATTTCGCGCGGCAGGTCAATCGCGGCCTGCGGGCGGCGCGCGGCGATTGCGTGCTGCTGCTCAACAATGACATAGAGGTCATAGACGCCGGCTGGCTGAAGGAGATGGTCTCCTGCCTCGCTTTTCCGTCCACGGGAATCGTCGGCGCGCGGCTGCTCTATCCCAATGGAACATTGCAGCATGCGGGCGTCATCATGGGCCTCGGCTCGGTGGCGGGACATTGGTTCTGCGGAATGCCCGGCGATTATCCCGGTCCCATGGGCCGGCTCGACGTTCGCCAATCCATGGCGGCGGTGACGGGCGCCTGCATGCTGATCACGCGCGCCTGCCTCGAGGCGGTCGGCGGCCTGGACGAAGAGAATTTCGCCATCGCCTATAATGACACGGATTATTGCATGCGCGCCGGCCGCGCCGGATTTCGCGTCGTATGGACGCCTTTCGCAACGCTCTATCATCATGAATCGGCGAGCCGCGGCAGCGACGAGACGAACGCCAATATCGCGCGCTTTCGCCGCGAGCAGGACACGCTGCGCAAGAAATACGACCTCGTCGGTTACGTCGACCCCGCATTCAACCCCTGGTACAGTCGCGACAATGCGACGCCACGATTGCAGCTGCTGAGCAGCTTGCCGCCGGGCCGCCATTTCCGCGTGTAGGACCCGCCGATTGCCAAAAGCGTCGCGACAGCGTAATCCGTCGCGCCGCGTCGAGCGCCCGTGCGCGCTCCCGGCGCGAATGGAATTGGCGCCTTTAACAGAAAAATCAGTCGTGTTTTCGATGCGATTCGAAAGCATTTCTGCTCATCGCCGAGGGATGATCGTATCGATGCTTAGGAAGCTGCGAGACATGCTGCCGAAACGAGGAGCGTCACGTCCTCCGGCGGAGGTTTTCGACTCCTATGTGTCGAGCGTTCCGCGCCTGCAGAACGCCATCGATTTGGTCGGCGGATGGAGCTGCGCTTTTCCGCCGACATGCGGCGTCTCCGCCGGTCGGATCGAGGCCTTCGACGATGCGCGCATCCGGTGGGCGATCGACTGTTTCGGCCCGCTCGAGGGCCGCAATGTGCTCGAACTGTCGCCCGGCGAGGCGGGCCACAGCTTTCTTCTCGAATCCGCAGGCGCCAATGTCGAGGCGATCGAGCCGAGCCGCGCCGCATTCATCCGCTGCCTCGTCGCCAAAGAGGTGATGCGCCTCTCGCGAACGCGCTTCTGGCTCGGCGATATGGAGGCGTTTCTGCGCGATACGGACAAACGCTATGATCTCGTCGTCGCCTGCGACGCGCTGCGCCGTTTCTCCGATCCGCTCGCGGCCATTGCGCTTCTCGCGCGCTGCGCCGACGCGCTATACATTCACACACAAGTCGCGCAGCGTGGAGAGGCGTCCTCGCTCCGCCACGACGATCTGATCGCCGCATTGCATGAAGCCGGTTTTACGAACATACGAGAGGCGGAGAGCGCCCGCTCCTCCGGGCTTTCGATTTTTGCGCGCAAGTGACACGCAGCGCTCGCGCGCGCCATAGGAGCACGGCCGATGTTCTTCTCGCGCAAGCGTCAAAGAGAATTCTCCGGCTATGTCGATCTCGCGGGCGGCGGCCGCGTGTCCGGCTGGGTCTATGACCGCCTGCGGCTGCGCGATCGATTCGATGTCGAGATCTGCTCCGCCGGCGCCGTGATCGGCGTCGCGCGCGCCGATCGGCCGCGCGAGGATTTAGCGCGCGCCGGCTTCGGCGACGGACGCTACGGCTTCGATTTCGATCTGCCGAACGGCGATTATCCCGAGGAGACTCTGGCCGCCCGCGTGCGTGGCGAGGAATTCTGGCTGCTGGAGAATGCGGGCCGGCGCAGCCTTTCGGCCGCGCTGCTCAATTCCACGCGGCGCGGCCTGCCGCGGCTGGAGCCGACCCTGTCGCTGCGGCCGGTCGACGAGCGCGACATAGAGATCGCCGCCGAGCTGCAGAGCGCCTGGGCGCAGCACGCCAGCGGCCGCGGCGCGCGGCGCTTGGGCGGCGGCGGCGCCATGTGGACCGATATCGTCGCGAGCCGCCATCAGCCGTTGCTCGCGCTTCTCGACGGCGACGACCCTCGCGCGTTGGCGCAATGTCTCGTCGATGTGCAGAAATCCTCCGCCGCGACCGGGCTCGAGCAGGGCGTGCAGGCCTATCGGGACTTTCTCGCCGCCTCGCCGGAGGGCCGCCGGGCCGCGGTCGCGCCCTTCCACGACATGCTGGCCTCGCTCACGCAATATATCGGCCTCGCGCAGGTGGAATGCGCCGAGCAGGATTATGTGGGCGAGACGCTGATCGCCTCCTCGCGCGCGCTCGTCGCCGAGATCGAGGCGGCGCTCGGCTTTCCCATCGCGCCGCCCGCCGTCTTCGACGGGCTCTATGGCCTCGCCATGGACGGCAATGTGCTGCATGGGCGCGATATTCAGGCGCTCTATCTCGCCTTGCGCGCGATAGAGGCGAGCGGCGTCGCACGTCCCAGAATTTGCGAGATCGGCGGCGGCTTCGGCAAGGCGGCGCGCTATGCGCTGCTCGCCGGCGCGCGCCATTACACCATCGTCGACCTGCCGACGGTCGCGGCCATGCAATTTTTCGCGCTGCGCCGCGGCCTGCCCGAAGCGAGCGTGCAGTTCCGCCATCCTCACGAGCGGTCCCGCGGCGAGGGCGTCGATCTCGTCCTCGCGCCGGACATCGACGACGAGGCGCTCATCGAGAGCGACGTCATCGTCAATTGCGATTCCTTTCCAGAAATGGGCGACGCCGTCTGCCGCAGCTATTTCGCGCGCATCGGGCGCTGGGCGCCATTGCTGCTGAGCGTCAATCAGGAGGCCAATCGCGTGGTCGGCTCCTCCGGCCGGCAATCGGTGGTGGGCGCGCTGCTGCCCGATTACGGCTTTTCCCGCCGCTATCGCTTCCGCAGCTGGATCAGGCGCGGCTATGCGGAGGAGCTGTGGGCCGCGCCGGAACGCCGCGCCGAGAGGTGACGAGACGGCGCAGCAGACGCCCCGTCTCGTCGCTCAAATACGTCAAAAACATAGATATTTCTGAAACTTTTCCGGGTCTAGGCTGGATATGTTCGACCGACCCGAGGCATGAGGCTCGCCGGAGTTTCCGAGCGCGTCGGCGACTGTCGCCATCTCACCGCGGAGCCAATGCGCTGGCCGGACGTCGGCGCCCGGCGCTGCGAGCGGCCTCCGCCAGCTGCGGCTGCGGCTGCGCTGTCCGCAAGCCCGAGTTCTGACCGAACGCTCGCTCTTTTCGACGATCAGAGAGGCCGCCGGGGACGCCCCGGCGGCCTCTCTTTTTGACGGCGAGGCTGCTGCGCGTCGACCGCGCCGGCGCACGCGAAAGTGGAAAACATAGATTTTTCAGAAACCTTTTGCTGCTTAGGCTTCACTGTATTCCCGCGAGCGCCACTCCCGCGACAACTGCGCCGGCTCGCCGTCGATCACAAGGAAGCTTTCTCGATGCGGTTCGACAATTTGAAGCTCACCACCAAGAGCCTTCTTCCCCTCGCTTTGACCTGTCTGCTCTTCATCGGCGTCACAGGGCTGGGCGTCCATCGCATGAGCGAGCTCGGACAGCGCTACCAGGATCTGACCGAGCATTCCTACGCCGCCGTGGTGAAGCTGCTGCGCTCCAATCGCGCCATCACCGAATTCGGCCTCTCTGTTCATCAGATGATCGCCTATGACGCGGACACGCCGATTTCGCGCGCCGCCGCGCAGGAGGCGGCCTCGGTCGGCCCGCGCGTCGACACGCTGCTCGGCGAGGCGATGACGCTCGACCCGACCCATGCGGCGCAGATCAAAGGCTATCGCGACCGCTTCGCCAAGGTCTTCGAGCAGGCGAAGCCCGCGATCGCAATCGCCCAGGAGCTGCCGGCGCTCGAGCTCGGCGCGCGCCTGAAGCCGCATGAGCTGGAGCAGCTCGCCAAATGCGTGTCGCTGCTGCGCGGCGCCGATGAGGAAATCCGCGCCATCGTCGATGAGATGCGCTCCATCTATAGAGCCGCCGAAGCGGAGGACAAGCGCGTCGGCGAGGAGCTGCGCCGCCAGACCGAGCAGACGATCTGGACGATGATCGGCGTCGGCGCCCTCGCCGTTCTCATCGGCTGCGCGGCGTCGCTGTATATTTCCGGCCGCAAGATCGGCGCGCCGATCGCGCGCCTCACCGGCCAGATGGGAGATATCGCCAAGGGCGATCTCGGCGCCGTCGTGGCGGGCGTCGAGCGCGGCGACGAGGTCGGCGCGATGGCGCGCGCGCTGGACACGTTCAAGCGCAATGCGCAGGAGCTGCGCGCCGCCGAGAGCCGCGCCGCCGAGGAGCGTCGTCGCGGCGAGGAGGCCGAGGCGCGGCGCAAGGCCGAGCAGGCCGTGATCGAGAGGGAGCGCGAGGCGGCGCTGCAGGCGATCGGCGAGGGTCTCGAGAAGCTCGCCTCCAAGAATCTCGTCTATCGGCTCTCCGACGCCATGCCCCAGGCCTATCGCCGGCTGCAGAATGATTTCAACGCGGCCATGAGCCAGCTGGAAGCCGCGCTCGGCCTCGTCGCCGGCGGCGCGAAGGCCATAGACGCCGGCTCCAGCCAGATCGCCGTCGCCGCCGACGATCTCGCCCGCCGCACCGAGCAGCAGGCGGCGAGCCTGGAAGAGACGGCCGCCGCGCTGGAAGAAATCACCACCACGGTGAGGAAGAGCGCCGAGGGCGCCGTTCACGCCAGCAATATCGTCGGCTCCACCAAGATGGAGGCCGAGAAGAGCGGCGAGATCGTCCGCCGGGCGGTGGACGCCATGGGCCGCATCGAGCGCTCCTCGCAGCAGATCGGCCAGATCATCGGCGTCATCGATGAGATCGCCTTCCAGACCAATCTCCTGGCGCTCAACGCCGGCGTCGAGGCGGCGCGCGCCGGCGAAGCCGGCAAGGGCTTTGCGGTGGTGGCCTCGGAAGTGCGCGCGCTGGCGCAGCGCTCCGCCGAGGCGGCCAAGGAGATCAAAGGCCTCATCTCCACCTCCACGGTAGAGGTGGATCAGGGCGTCGATCTGGTCGGCGCGACGGGCAAGGCGCTCGACACCATCGTCGCGCAGGTGGCGGAGATCGACAAGGTGGTCGCCGATATCGCCGCAGGCGCGCGCGAGCAGGCGACCGGCCTCGGCGAGATCAACACCGCTGTCAATCAGATGGACCAGAACACGCAGAAGAACGCCGCAATGGTGGAGGAGACCACCGCCGCCAGCCACAGCCTGCGCAAGGAGACGGAGGCGCTGACGCGCTCTGTGGCGAGCTTCGAGCTGGGCGAAAAGCATGGCTCGCACGCCCAATCGCACGCCAGCACGCCGCGGGCGGCGCTGAAGACGGTCTCCGCCGGGCGTGGCGGCGGCGCGGCGCGCAAGCCGCAGCCGGCTCAGGACGATTGGGAGGAGTTCTGATCGCTCGCAACGAGCGGTCCGACCTCGTCGAGGCAGGCTGCGAGCAGCCGCTGGATCATCGGCCCGCTGTCGCTATCGGCGAGCAGCGGCTCCACTCGCAGCACCTCCCGCATGATGGAGAAGCCGATGAGGCAGGAGACGAACAGGGCCGCCCGCTGCTGCGACGCCTGCCCCTCGAGCTTGGCGGCCAGCGGCCCGATGAAATCCCGATAGCAGCAGGCGCGAATGAGATCGCGCGCCAGCGGGCTCGTCAGCGAGCGAATGAAAATATGCAGCCCGTCATGCTGCTGCGATTCGAGCGCGAAGCTCGCGAAGACCGCGCCGAGCCGGCTGCGATCCGCCGATAGGAGAGCCGCCGGACACGCCTCGACGACGGCGGCGGCGAAGAGCTGCTCCTTGGAGCCGAAAGAGCGATGCACCAGCGCCACATCGACGCCGACATCGGCGGCTATGTCACGCAGCCTCACCTCCTCGAAGGACGCATGCGCGAAACGCGCGATGGCCGCGGCGAGAATACGCCGCCGCGTCGCCTCCCCCGAACGCTTTTCCAACTTTTCCGGCCGCATCGAGAAGCCTTCTCCCGATATTTATTCACAATCGATCCCGCGCGACGCGCCGTCAATCGGCATTCCAGCGGCCGGCCGACTTCTCGTCAAAATTTCGCGGTATTTTACCTATTAGGGAAATGTGAACCTTTCGCAGGCCAAGGTCACGCTCGTCCACCGCATGGTGAAGCCTCCGGCGGGGCTCGACCGGACCAGAAGTCCGACGCGCCCGACGGGGCTCTCGCCGAAGACATCAACAGTGGTTGACAAATCAGGCCGACTCGACGAGTTTCCGCCTATGGTCACGTTCTAGCCGAGGCGGCGGCTGGGCGTCCTTTTTCGTGCTCTTCGGAGGTTCACATGCTTATCAAGAACAGCCTTTCGGCTCTCGCGGTCGCCGCCGCTCTCTCCGTCGGCGCCGCTCACGCCGCCGACCTGCCCTATCGCAAGGATGCGCCGGCCTTCGCGCCGCCGCCGCCGGTCTTCTCCTGGACGGGCGCCTATGTCGGCCTCAATGTCGGCGGCGGCTTCAAGGCGGACAACAGCTTCGGCGGCGACGTCAGCGGCGTCGTGGGCGGCGGCCAGATCGGCTACAACTACCAGATCTCGCCGCTCTTCGTCGTCGGCATCGAGACCGACTTCCAGGGCACGAGCCTGCGCTCCAACATCGGCTTCCGCAACGTCAGCCTGCCCTGGTTCGGCACGGTGCGCGGCCGCGCCGGCTTCGCTTTGCTCGACTCGAAGCTCTTCGTCTATGGCACGGGCGGCTTCGCCTATGGCGAGCTGAACTCGCCCTTCAGCAGCGACGTGCACACCGGCTGGACCGCCGGCGGCGGCTTGGAATACGCCTTCCTGCCGAACTGGTCGGCCAAGGTCGAGTATCTCTACACCGACCTCGAGCGCAATGGCGGCTTCGCCTTCGGTCCGCAGCGCGCCAAGTTCCACACGGTCCGCGCCGGCATCAACTACCACTTCAACCTGTTCTAGTCGGAACGCCGCATGGCCTCTCTCTCAGGGGCCATGCGGACGTCGGACGGCAGGCGCAAAAACAAAAAAGGCGAAGCGACCATCGGTCCGCTTCGCCTTTTTCTTTTGGAAAGATCGGTTGCGCCGGAGACCGGCTCCCGGCCGCCGCAGCGGCCGGGGAATTCTCGAGACGCGATCAGCCTTTGGCGGCCGCAGCCACTTCCGCGGCGAAATCGCTGGTCTCTTTCTCGATGCCCTCGCCGAGCGCATAGCGGGCGAAGCCCTTGATCGTGATCGGCGCGCCGGCCTTGCCCTCATGCTCCTTGAGCGTCTGGGTGATGGTCTTGCCGCCGTGATCCGGGTGGTTCGAGACCTGATCGAGCAGCAAAACCTCCTTGTAATAGGTCTTGAGGCCCGAATCGATGATCTTCTCCAGCACATTGGCCGGCTTGCCGGCGTTCTTCTCGGCGAGCAGCGCCTTCTCGCGCTCCACCGTCGCCGGATCGAGGCCGGAGGCGTCGAGCGCCAGCGGATTGGCCGAGGCGACATGCATGGCGATCTGACGCGCGAGCGTCGACAGGACTTCCTTGTCGCCCTTGGACTCGAGCGCCACGATCACCGCGATCTTGCCGAGGCCATCGGCGATCTGCGTGTGGACGTAGCGATTGACCGCGCCCTCCACCTTCAGCGGCGCGACGCGGCGCAGCGTCAGATTCTCGCCGATGGTGGCGATGCCGGTGGTGATCGCCTCCGAGACGACGCCGCCGCCCGGATAGGGCTTGCCGGCGAGCTCCTCGGCGCTGGTCGCGCCAGTCTCCAGAGCGACGCGGGCGATATTGTTGACGAGCTTCTGGAAGTCGTCGTTGCGGGCGACGAAGTCGGTCTCGGAATTCACCTCGACGACGACGCCGACGCCATCCTCGACGATCGCGGCGACGAGGCCCTCGGCGGCCACACGGCCGGACTTTTTGGCGGCCTTGGAGAGGCCCTTCTTGCGCAGCCAGTCGACGGCCGCCTCGATTTCGCCATTGGTCTCGTTGAGGGCGGCCTTGCAATCCATCATGCCGGCGCCCGTGCTCTCGCGCAGTTCCTTGACGAGAGCGGCGGTGATCTGGGCCATGGGGTTAGACACCTCTAGCTAGAGCTAACGCCGGCCCCTTTGGGAGCCGGCGCGATAATCTGTCGTGAATGTGACGCTAGAGCGTCATCCGATCCAATCGGGATCGGATGACGCTCTCATTTCTCTATTTGGGAGCGAATTCTGATCGATCGAACGATTCCGTTCGATCGGAAAGCGCGCTCCTATATCGCCGCGTTTCCGACGCCGAACCGGCATCCACTTCGGCTGGAAACGCTCTGGCGCGAAATCAGGCCGAAGCCAGCGAGCGCGCCTGATCGACCCAGCCGTCGCGGGCGATGCGGCCGTTGAGCTTGAGGTCCTGATCGAGCTTCTCGAGATCCGCGGGCGTCAGCGCCGCGATCTGCCAATAATGGAAGATGCCGCCGTCATTGAGCTTCTTGACCAGCTGCGGGCCGACGCCATGCAGCTTGGCGAGATCGTCCGGCGCGCCGCGCGGAGCGGAGAGCAGCTCGAAGGGCTCGAGCGCGATCTCGACCTCGGCGGCCGCCGCATCGGCGACGACCTCATCGGTCGAGCGCAGATCGGCATGAACGCGGCCGAGCGCCGGCTCCGCCGTCGGCTGCTCCAAGGCGCCGACATCGAGGCCCGAGAGGCCCTGGCTGCGCGAGATGCCGTCGATCGCGGCGCGGGCGATGAGATCGCAATAGAGCGCAATGGCCCTTCCGGCGTCGTCGTTGCCGGGGATCGGGAAGGTGATGCCGTCCGGATCGCAATTGGTGTCGAGGATCGCCACCACCGGGATCTTCAGGCGGTTGGCCTCCTTGATCGCCAGCTGCTCCTTATTGGTGTCGATCACGAAGATGAGATCGGGCGTGCCGCCCATGTCCTTGATGCCGCCCAGCGCCTTCTCGAGCTTGTCGCGCTCGCGGGTGAGCAGCAGACGCTCTTTCTTGGTGACGCCCGCGGCGCCGGCGCCGAGCTGCTCGTCGAGCTTGCGCAGGCGCTGGATGGAGCCGGAGATGGTCTTCCAATTGGTGAGCGTGCCGCCCAGCCAACGGGAGTTGATGAAATATTGCGCGCTGCGCTTGGCGGCGTCGGCGATCTGATCCTGCGCCTGACGCTTGGTGCCGACGAAGAGCACACGGCCGCCGCGCGCCACAGTGTCGGAGACGACCTTCAGCGCCTGATGCAGCAGCGGCACCGTCTGGGCGAGGTCGATGATGTGGATGTTGTTGCGGGCGCCGAAGATATAGGGAGCCATCTTCGGGTTCCAGCGATGCGACTGGTGGCCGAAATGAGCGCCGGACTCGAGCAGGCCGCGCATGGTGAAATCAGGAATCGCCATTGTCATCTTCTCCGGTTCTAGCCTCGGCGAAAGCAGGATGAGCCGGAGAGCCGGCCACCGGAACGGCGCCTTGAAGCAGGAGCCGTGAGACTTTCGCCTGTGGGATGGCGCGGCTTATAGGCGAGAACGGCGGTGGGGGCAAGGTGGGCGCATCGGTGTTATCGTCCCACCGCAGCGGGAGGCGTCTACGCCAATGCCTTCCCTGCTTCTCACGTCCAATTCTATCGACCGCACCCCCGCGATCTGCTAATCACCGCCGCGCCGTCGCTTCCCCTTTTCACGAGGCCGCTTTGCCGCTCTTCGCCGCCCTCTGCCTGGACAAGCCGAACCATGTCGAGCTTCGGCTCGCGACCCGCGAGGCGCATCTCGCCTTTCTCGCCGCCCATGCCGCGCAGGTGAAGCTCGGCGGGCCGTTTCTCGATGCGGCCGAGAAGCCCGTCGGCTCGCTGCTGATCGTCGAGGCGGCGGATGCGGCGGCGGCGCAGGCTCTGCTCGCAGAGGACCCTTACGCGAAGGCGGGGCTGTTCGCGAGCGTCGAGGTCAAGCCTTGGAAGCGCGTGGTTGGGGCCGAGCTCTGATGGCGCATTGGCTGTTCAAGAGCGAGCCCAAGACCTGGTCCTGGGACCAGCAGGTCGCCGCCGGGGCGAAAGGCACCTTCTGGAACGGCGTGCGCAACCATCTCGCCAAGAAGCAGCTGATGGCGATGCAGATCGGCGAGCGCGGCTTCTTCTACCATTCCAACGAGGACAAGGCCGTCGTCGGCGTGGTGGAGGTCATCAAGACCTATTATCCCGACCATACGGATGAGAGCGGCAAATTCGGAATGGTCGATATAAAGGCCGTCGCGCCTTTCGCGCGGCCGGTGACGCTCGCCGAGATCAAGTCCGATCCGCGCCTTTCCGAAATGGTGCTGGTCAATAATTCGCGGCTATCGGTGCAGCCCGTCTCCGAGGAGGAGTGGAAGCTCATTCTCTCGCTCGGCGGCGTGGACGCGCTCTAGGCCGAGCGGGCCGGCGTCGGAAGGGAGCGGGTTCGAAACAGCCTATTTCCACAGCCGCGCGGCGCAGGCGCGCGCGCTTGCTCAATTTTCGTGCGAAGCTTCGCTAGAAGCGACTCTCGCCTTTTCAGACGGGAAAAAGCGCGCTAGCAGTTTATTTCCAGGCACGCCCATAGGAGAAAAGATGGCGCGCAAGAAAATCGCCCTGATCGGCGCCGGCCATATCGGCGGGACGCTGGCCCATCTCATCGGCCTCAAGGAGCTCGGCGACGTCGTATTGTTCGACATCGCGAGCGGCGTGCCTCAGGGCAAGGCGCTCGACCTCTCCCAATCCGCGCCGGTCGAGGGATTCGACGCGCGCATCGCTGGCGCGGACGATTATTCCGCCATCGCCGGCGCCGATGTCGTCATCGTGACGGCGGGCGTGCCGCGCCAGCCGGGCATGAGCCGCGACGATCTGCTCACCATCAATCTCGGCGTCGTCTCCAAGGTCGGCGCCGGCATCAAGGCCTATGCGCCGAACGCTTTCGTCATCTGCATCACCAATCCGCTCGACGTCATGGTCTGGGCGCTGCAGAAGGCGAGCGGCCTGCCGACCAATAAGGTCGTCGGCATGGCGGGCGTGCTCGATTCGGCCCGCTTCCGATTCTTTCTGGCCGAGGAGCTGAACGTCTCGGTGGAGGATGTGAGCGCCTTCGTGCTCGGCGGCCATGGCGACGACATGGTTCCCTCCGTGCGCTACTCGACCGTCGCCGGCGTTCCCCTGCCCGATCTCGTCGCCATGGGCTGGACCACTCAGGCGAAGATCGACGCCATCGTCGACCGCACGCGCAAGGGCGGCGGCGAGATCGTCGGCCTGCTGAAGACCGGCTCCGCCTATTACGCGCCGGCCTCCGCGGCCATCGCCATGGCGGAGAGCTATCTGAAGGACAAGCGCCGCGTGCTGCCCTGCGCCGCCTATCTCGACGGGCAATATGGCGTCAGCGGGCTCTATGTCGGCGTGCCGGTGGTGATCGGCGCCAATGGCGTGGAGCGCGTCGTCGAGATCGCGCTCGACGCCGCCGAGCAGCAGATGTTCGACAAATCCGTCGGCTCGGTGAAGACGCTGATCGCCGCCAGCAAGGCGCTCGACCCCGCCTTCGCCTGAGCGCGCTGAGCCCCGTTTCCGCCCCCGGCGAGGGGCGCGTTGTCGCGACGAAGGTCGCAATCAGGATCGGTGAGAAATGAACATCCACGAATATCAGGCCAAGGCCATCCTGCGTGAGTTCGGCGCCCCGGTCGCCGAAGGCGCTCCGGCGCTCGCCGCCGGCGAGGCGCGCCAGGCCGCGAGCGGCCTGCCCGGCCCCGTCTATGTCGTCAAGGCGCAGATCCACGCCGGCGGCCGCGGCAAGGGCAAGTTCAAGGAGGCTTCGGCCGGCGAGAAGGGCGGCGTGCGCCTCGCCCGCTCGCTCGACGAGGTCGAGACCTTCGCCAAGGAGATGCTGGGCTCCACGCTGGTCACGGTGCAGACGGGCGAGGCCGGCAAGCAGGTCAACCGCCTCTATATCGAGGACGGCGCCGATATCGACAAAGAATTCTATCTCTCCCTGCTGATCGACCGCGCCACCTCGCGCGTCTCCTTCGTCGTCTCCACCGAGGGCGGCACGGATATCGAGGCCGTCGCCCATGCGACGCCCGAGAAGATCGTGACCTTCTCCGTCGATCCGGCGACCGGCGTTCTGCCGCATCACGGCCGCCGCGTCGCCGACGCGCTCGGCCTCGCCGGTCCGCTGGTGAAGGAGGCGGTCTCGCTCACCGAGCGCCTGTTCTCGGCCTTCGTCGCCAAGGATATGGAGCTGCTCGAGATCAATCCGCTGATCGTCACCAAGGACGGGAAGCTGCGCTGCCTCGACGCGAAAATCTCCTTCGACGACAATGCTCTCTATCGTCATCCCGACGTGGTCGCGCTACGCGACAAGACCGAGGAGGACGAAAAGGAGATCGAGGCCTCCAAATATGAGCTCGCCTATATCGCGCTCGACGGCACCATCGGCTGCATGGTCAACGGCGCCGGCCTCGCGATGGCGACGATGGACATCATCAAGCTCTATGGCGAGAACCCCGCCAACTTCCTCGACGTCGGCGGCGGCGCCACCAAGGAGAAGGTGACGGCCGCCTTCAAGATCATCACCGCCGATCCCAAGGTGAAGGGCATTCTCGTCAACATCTTCGGCGGCATCATGCGCTGCGACGTCATCGCCGAGGGCGTCATCGCCGCGGTGAAGGAAGTGGGCCTCGCGGTGCCGCTGGTGGTGCGCCTCGAGGGCACCAATGTCGATCTCGGCAAGGAAATCATTTCCAGCTCGGGCCTCGATGTGATTCCCGCCGACGATCTCGACGACGCCGCGCAGAAGATCGTCGCCGCCGTGCGCGGACGGAGCTGACGCGACGCTTTCGCGACAAAAGACGGCTGCCCCCGTTGGGATATTTCGCACTTGCGGGGGCGGCTCAAAACAGCCATCTTCCCGCATGATGGTGGCGCTCGGCGGCCTCTTTCGGGGCGCGCCGGCGCCGCGCCGCTGCGGCCGATTGCGGGAAACAGCACGTGAACAGATTCTTCTCGTCCGATGCGCCTGGACGGCGCCGCGTTCGCTCTTTCTCGACCCGCGCGGCCTATGCCGCCGCGGCGTTTTGCGCGCTTTCGCTCGGGGTCGATGATTTCGCCGGCAAAATCTCCTTCGTCGGCGAGGGCTCGGCTCACGCCCGCGAATCGACTCTCTCCATCGCGACGCCCTTCGAGGTCGGCGAGAGCGCGTCCGGCAATTATCTCGCCGCCATCGTCGCCGGGGCGGAACGCGACACGCTCGCGGCCTCGACATTTTTCCGCGAGGCGCTGCGCAATGATCCGCGCAATCGCGAGCTGACCGAGCGCGCCTTCGTCGCCGCTCTCGCCAATGGCAATATGCAGGAGGCCTTCGCCCTCGCCGCCCGCGTCGCGACCTTCGACAAAAACAATGGCCTCGCCAATCTGACGCTGGGCGTCGAAGCGATAAAGGCCAAGAAATTCGCCAAGGCGCGCGCCGTCCTCGCCAAGGGCGGGCTCGACCGCAAACATGACGTCACCTCCACGCTGCTCACCGCCTGGGCCTATGCCGGCGCCGGCGAGACCCGCCAAGCGCTGGCGACGGCCGACAAGCTCAAGGAAGACGCCTTCGCCGTCTTCCGCGACTATCATGCGGCGCTCATCGTCGATTCGGCGAAGAACAGCGACAAGGCCGAGGCGACCAAACGCTTCAAATCCGCCTATGGCTCCGAGCGCAACACGCTGCGCCTCGTCGACGCCTATGCGCGCTTTCTCGTCTCGCATGGCAGCCGTGAGGAGGCGCGGCGCGTCTATCGCGCCTTCGACGATCTCGCCCCGCGTCATCCCATCGTCACCGCGGCGATCGGCGACATCGATTCGGGCAAGCCGCTCGCCCCCTTCGTTCGCGACGCCGACGCCGGCGCGGCCGAGGTTCTCTATGGTCTCGGCGCGATCGGCGGCCGCCAGGGCGACGAGCTCGCCTCGCTGATCTATCTGCGCCTCTCGCTCTTCCTCGCGCCCGACAATGCGCTGGCGACGATCACCCTCGCCGACATTTACGAGCGCATGAAGCAGGAGGAGATCGCCATCGATCTCTATGACAGCGTGCCGAAGGACAGCCCGCTGCGCGTCAACGCCGATGTGCAGGCGGCGCTGCTGCTGGAGACGCTCGGCAAGACGAAGGAAGCGACCGACCACCTCCAGGCGGTCATCGTCGAGCATCCCAAGGATCAGGAGGCGCTGACCGCGCTCGGCAACATCCAGCGCTCGCGCAAGCTGTTCGCCGATTCGGTCACCACCTACACCAAGGTGCTGGACCTGCAGCCGCAGACCGACAAGAGCCAATGGCTGCTCTACTATTATCGCGGCATCGCCAATGAGCGCCGCAAGAACTGGCCGATCGCCGAGGCCGATCTCAAAAAGGCGCTGGAGCTCTATCCCGATCAGCCGCTGGTCCTGAACTACCTCGGCTATTCCTGGGTGGATCAGGGCGTCAATCTCGACGAGGCGTTCAAAATGTTGCGCCGCGCCGTCGATCTGCGCGCCCGCGACGGCTATGTCGTCGACAGTCTCGGCTGGGCCTATTACCGGCTCGGCCGCTATGACGAGGCGGTGCGCGAGCTCGAGAAGGCGGTCGATCTCAAGCCCTCCGATCCGGTCATCAACGACCATCTCGGCGACGCCTATTGGCGCGTCAATCGCAAGCTCGAGGCGCGCTTCCAATGGAATCACGCGCGCGACATGAGCCCCGATCCCGATGATCTGCCGAAGATCCTCGAGAAGATCGACAAGGGCCTCACCGAGGCCTCGCCCATCGCCAGCGATCAGAGCAAGAAGAAGAACGGCGGCTGAGGGCGGGCTCAATCCTTCCCCCTGAGCGCATTTCTCTGGTGACGAAGATTGCAGCGCCGCCCTTCTCGACGAAGGAGCGGCGCGACTCTTTTTCGAGGATGACGGGTCCTATAAACGGACGCCCCGGCTCTTCAGCTCGGCCTTGAATTCCTCATCGACCTCACGGCCGATTTTCGCGCCCCATTGCTCTCCCCGCTCCCGCATTTCGCGCGTGAACTCCTCGCGCAGGGAGAAGAATTTGATTCCAGCCGGCGAGCGCGCGAAATCATTGCGCGCTGCGACGTCGCGCGGACCGGTGGCGAAGCTTCGCAGCTCGCGCAGCTCCGTCGACGACAGCTTCGGGGCCAGCGCCGTGGCCATGAGGCTCATGAATTCGTCGATCCGCGCCGACGCTTTGACTTTCAGCCGCGGCATGATCTCGGAAATCTCTTTGGCGTGCTGCGGATAATGTGCGGTGAGCCCGCGCCCCACGGCGTCGACGAGCTGCGGCAAAATCACCGCCATCTGGTCGCTCAAATGGAGCGCGTCGATGACTTGCCGCGCGACGCGGACGTCCTCCAGCGACGCATCCGCGCGAACCGCGGTTGCGCTGCAGAGGAGATTGGCCAAAAGGGCCGCCACAGCCAGGGATTTTCGCATATGCCGCTCCGAAAAGGATATTGCGCGCTCGGCGAAGAGCGCTCGCTCAATGGCCACATCCTATTCGAGGCTTCGACCGAGCGTCCATAGCCCGCTCGGCGAATCGCTCAGCCGCGGCGGACGAGGCGCCCGATCATTCCGCCACCTTCGGCAGCTCGTGATAGGCGAATTGCGCAGCAGCAGGCGGCGGCGGCGTCTCGACCAGCACGTCGCCGAGCTTGCGGCGGAACCACATGGCGTAGAGCGCCGGCAGGAACAGCACGGTCAAAAAGGTCGCGACGAAGAGGCCGCCCATTATGGTGAGCGCCATCGGCCCCCAGAACAGCGAGCGCGTCAGCGGAATCATGCCGAGAATGGCGGCCATGGCGGTGAGCGCCACCGGACGCGCGCGCCGCACCGTGGCGCCGATGATGGCCTCGCGATAATTGGCGCCCTTCTCGAGATCCTGACGCACCTGATCGACCAATATGATCGAATTGCGCATGTCCATGCCGGAGAGCGCGATGAGGCCGAGCAGAGCGACGAAGCCGAAAGGCGCGCTCGCCAGATTGAGCGCCAGCGAGGAGCCGATGAGGCCGAGCGGCGCGCTCATCATCACGAGACCGAGCCGCGTGAAATCCTGCAGCTGGAACATCACGATCACCAGCATCACGAGAATCATGACCGGCGCCACGGCGGCGATGGAGGAATTGGCCTTGGCGGATTCCTCGATCGCGCCGCCGATCTCGATCCGATAGCCCGGCGGCAGATGCTCGCGAATCTCGGCGAGGCGCGGCCAGATGCGATTGGTGACGTCCGGCGCCTGCACGCCGTCCTTCACATCGGCGCGCACGGTGACGAGCATGTTGCGATTGCGCCGCCAGATGATCGGCTCCTCATGCTCATAGACGATCTTGGCGATCTGCGAGACCGGCACGGGCGCGCCGGCGCGCGTCAAGATCACGATATCGTCCAGCCGCCCGAGATCGCCGCGCTCGCCGGGCGTGGCGCGGGCGACGACGTCCACGCGGTCTATGCCGTCGCGCAGGCTGGTGATGGTCACGCCGGAGACCATCATCTGCAGCCGGTTCGCCACCTCCTGCGGTGTGAGGCCCATGACGCGCGCGCGGTCTTGATCGATGACGAGCCGCACGGCGGGCGTCTGCTCGTTCCATTGCAGATGCGGCTCGACGACGGCCTTGTCCTCGCGCATCACATCGCGCACGCGATAGGCGATGGCGCGCACCTCCGCCGGATCGCGGCCGATGACGCGAAACTGCACCGGAAAGCCGACCGGCGGGCCGAAGTTGAAGCGATCGACGCGGGCGCGCGCCTGCGAGACGGCGCCATCCTCCAGCGCCTTGGACAGGCGGGCCTTCAGCCGCTCGCGCGCCTCGAGATCCTTGGCGACGATGACGATCTCCGCATAGGCCTCATTGGGCAGCGCCGGGCTGAGGCCGAGCCAGAAGCGCGGCGGGCCGCGGCCAATATAGCTCGTGTAATGGACGGCGTCCTCGTCGCCTTTCAGCAGCTTCTCGGCCTCGTCCACCGCCGCGGCCGTCGCGAATATGGACGAGCCCTCTGGCATGCGCAGCTGGAAGAACAGCTCCGGCCGCTCGGAAATAGGGAAGAACTGCTTCTGCACATGGCCGAAGCCGAGGACCGCCGCGACGAAAATCCCGCCCGTGGCGCAAACGACGAGCAGGCGATTGTCGACCGCCCAGGTGATGAGCCGGCGCAGGCCGAGATAGAAGGGAGTCGAATAGATCGCCTCGGGATCGTGATGCGCATGGCGCGAGAAGTCCGGCAGCAGCTTCACGCCGAGATAGGGCGTGAACAGCACGGCGACGAACCAGGAGGCGACGAGCGCCACGGCCAGCACGAAGAACAGCGAGCCCGTATATTCGCCGGTCGAGGAAGCGGCGAAGCCGACCGGCATAAAGCCCGCCACCGTCACCAGAGTGCCGGTGAGCATGGGAAAGGCCGTGGACGTCCAGGCGAAGGTGGCGGCGCTGATGCGATCTTCGCCCTGCTCCATCTTCACCGTCATCATCTCGACGGCAATGATCGCGTCATCGACGAGCAGGCCGAGCGCGATGATGAGCGCGCCGAGCGAGATGCGCTGAAGATCGACGCCGAAGGCGTTCATGAAGACGAAGACGACGGCGAGCACCAGCGGCGCCGACAGAGCGACGATGATTCCGGTGCGAAATCCGAGCGAGACGAAGCTCACGAAAAGGACGATGACCAGCGCCTCGACGAAGGAGCGCGTGAACTCGCCGACCGCATGAGAGACGACGGTCGGCTGATCGGCGATCTGCGTGATCTCTATGCCGACCGGCGTCTCGGCGCGAACTTCGGCCATTGTGGCCTCGAGATTCTTGCCGAGGGTGAGCACATTGCCGCCCTTGGCCATCACCGCGCCGACGACGATGGTCGGCTCGCCCTTGTAGCGCGCTAGAAAGTTCGGCGGGTCCTGATAGCCGGACACGACATCGGCGACGTCGCCGAGGCGAAACACATGGCCGCTCGCCTCCACCGGCGTCGCGGCGATGGCCTCGGCGCCCTTCAGCGCGCCGGTGACGCGCAAGGCGACGCGATTGGCCGGCGTCTCGAAGACGCCGGAGGCGTTCACCGCATTCTGCTTGGCGAGCGATTCGAACAGCGCTTGCGGCGTGACGCCGAGATTGGCCAGCTTGGCCTGGCTGAACTCGACGAAGATCTTGCGATCCTGCTCGCCATAGACATTGACCTTCACAATGTCCGGCGTCTCCAGCAGGCGCTGTCGGAACATCTCCACCACGCGGTCGAGCTGGTGATAATCGGCGCCCTCGCCATGGACGGCGTAGAGCACGGCGTCGACGTCGCCGAACTCGTCATTGACGTCCGGGCCGATGACGCCCTGCGGAAGCTCCGGCTGAATGTCGTGGAGCTTCTTGCGCAATTGATAGAAGAGGCTCGGCACTTGCGCGGGCGGCGTCGTGTCCTTGAACGTCACCTGCATGGCGAGGAAGCTCGGCTTCACATAGGTCTCGATCTTCTCGAGATAGGGAAGCTCCTGCAGCTTCTTCTCCAGGCGGTCGGCGACCTGATCGCGCATCTCGAGCGCGGTGACGCCCGGCCAGATCGCGGTGAGATTGGCGACCTTGATGGTGAAGGACGGGTCCTCGGCGCGGCCGAGGCGGAAATAAGAGAAGACCCCCGCGATGGCCACCGCGAGGATCAGCGCGAGGGTGAGCGTCTGACGCTTGACCGCCCAGAGCGAGAGATTGAAGCCCATCGCCCCGCGCCTCACAGAGTCTCGGCGTCGACCGGACGCACGCGCTGGCCGGGATCGAGCTTATGGGCGCCGAGCACGACCACGCGGTCGCCCTCGGCGACGCCGGCGGCGATGAGCGCCGTCTTGGCCTCGTAGCGCAGCACGGAGACGGGCGCGAGGGTGAGCTTGCCGCCCTCCTCCACCTTCCACACGCTGGGGCCGGAGCCTTGATCGAACAGAGCCGCCAGCGGCAGGGCCGCGGCGACGCCCTGATCCTTGCCGGCGAGCGTCAGCGTCGCGCTCATGCCGAGCCCCACCTTCTCATCTGCGCCGAGGATCGAATAGCGCGCGGAGAAGGTGCGGGTGGCGGCGTCGGCGGAGGCGCCGAGCTCGCGCAGGCTAGCGCGATAGGTCTTGGCCGGATCGGACCAGAGGAAGAGGCTCGCCTCCCCGGCTCCGGCGAGGGAGGCGAAGGCCTCCGGCAGAGCGACGACGGCCTCGAGCGCGCCGGCGCGGGCGACGCGCACCGCGGCCTGCCCCGCCGCGACCACCTGCCCCGGCTCGATGAAGGTCGCCGTCACCACCCCGTCCGAATCGGCGCGCAGCGAGGCGTAATCCAGCGCATTCTTGGCGAGCTCGACGGCCCGCAGCGCGCGCTGCTGGCGGCCGCGCGCCTCCTCGGCCTGCGCTTTCTGGCGATCGAGCGCCGCCTGCGCGGTCCAGCCGTCCTTGCGCAAGGTCTGCGCGCGGCGCTCGTCGGCGGCGGCCTGCTCCAGCGCCATGCGCGCGGCGGAGAGTTCCGCCTCGGCCTGCTCCTTCTGCAGGCGCAGATCGGCCTCGTCCAGCACGGCCAGAAGATCGCCGGCCTTGATGGATTGCCCATTCTCGACGAGACGGCGCACCACCTTGCCGGCGACGCGGAAGGATTGGTCGGTCTCGACGCGGGGACGGATGGCGGCGACGAATTGGCGCGTCGGCGAGCGCGGCGCGTAATGAACGGGCGCGACGAGCACGACCCGCGCCGGGTCCTCGGCCTTGCGGGCGGAATTGTCACAGGCGGAAAGCAGGAGAAGCACGGTTAACGCCGCCGCGGACCGCAACAATCGACTCATCTGCATTGCGGCGATTCTCCGCCAAAAACGCTATTCCTGAAGGTCGAATCGCACGCTTCGTGATGAAAATCAAATATCGTCCGCCATCGGACGCGCCGCGCGAGGAGGGAGCTATCCGCCTTTGGCCACGAAGCTTTTTTCGAAAGCGCTAAAGAAACAAGATAGAAACATTGGAGCTAGAGCGACAGCATCTCGGCGAGCCGTGTCGCAATGCGCTCGAGCGGCCCCTCCACTTCTATGCTGAGCCCGATTTGGGACTGAATCGCGACAGCGGCGATGAAGAAGACGATGATCGCCGGCGCGCCGATCGAGACCTGCGCCGGGGCGGCGCGCAGGAACAGGCCGAACGACGCCAAGCCTATGAAAAATCCCGCGAAAGCCTCCGGCTCCGTATGCGCGCCCTGCGCCACTCTGACGATGGCGACGAGCACGGCCGCCGTCAGGCAGAGGGCGGCGGCGAAAATTCCGGCGCGCCTCTCGCGAACGCGCATGAAAATTGCGGAGAGCGGCAGGAAGAAGGCCACCGCCAGCGCGGCGTGGCCGCTGGGGCTGTGCAGCGCCGGCGGGCCGAAGGCCATGGAGAAGATTTTGGCGACGGTCGCCATGACGCCGCACAGCGCTATGGCGCCGAGGAAAGCGACGGCCGCGCGGCGGTCGCCGGCCGCCCAGAGCGCCGCGGCGAGCCCGCCGCTCGCCGGAAGGACGAAGCCGGCGTCGCCGAGGGCGGCGACGATTCGCAGGAGGGGTTCGATCGAGTGGGGAAGCACGCGTCGGCCTGTTGGCAATCGGAGTTCGGAAATAGGCGCAGGCTCGTCCGCGGCCGAGCTTCGCTTCGCGAATCGCCCCGCGGAGAATAAGCGAAAGCGAGCCGGAACGGCAGAGCCGCGACGGCAGGGTGAGAAAATGCCGGCCCCGACGGCGCTTGCCGCCATGGGAGCCTTCATTCTATATGCCCGGCGCGCTCTATATGCAGATCGCACTTGCGCCGATGCAGGCCGATTACAATCTGAAGTGACGATGAACAGCCGATGCGCGGCGGGCTGAAAATGCGAGCCGCCGAAGGATCGGCGACATACGGGCCGCTTCGGGACCCGATTTCGAAAGAACGAAAGGAACGGCGATATGGCTAAAATCATCGGCATCGACCTCGGCACGACCAATTCCTGCGTGGCCGTCATGGAAGGGTCGAGCCCCAAGGTCATCGAGAACGCGGAAGGCGCGCGCACCACGCCGTCCATCGTCGCTTTCACCGAGGACGGAGAGCGTCTCGTCGGCCAGCCCGCCAAGCGTCAGGCGGTGACCAATCCCGAGCGCACCTTCTTCGCCATCAAGCGCCTCATCGGCCGCTCCTTCGACGATCCGATGACCAAGAAGGACATCGGCCTCGTCCCCTATAAGATCGTCAAGGCCCCCAATGGCGATGCCTGGGTGCAGTCGGACGGCAAGCAATATTCGCCCTCGCAGATTTCCGCCTTCATCCTGCAGAAGATGAAGGAGACGGCCGAGGCCTATCTCGGCCAGACCGTCACTCAGGCGGTCATCACCGTTCCCGCTTACTTCAACGACGCCCAGCGCCAGGCCACCAAGGACGCCGGCAAGATCGCCGGCCTCGAGGTGCTGCGCATCATCAACGAGCCGACGGCCGCCGCGCTCGCCTATGGCCTCGACAAGAAGGGCGCCGGCACGATCGCGGTCTATGACCTCGGCGGCGGCACCTTCGACGTGTCCATCCTCGAGATCGGCGACGGCGTGTTCGAGGTGAAGTCCACCAATGGCGACACCTTCCTGGGCGGCGAGGATTTCGACAGCCGCCTCGTCGAATATCTCGCCGGCGAATTCAAGAAGGAGCAGGGCATCGATCTCACCAAGGACAAGCTCGCTCTGCAGCGCCTGAAGGAAGCGTCCGAGAAGGCGAAGATCGAGCTCTCCTCGGCCACGCAGACCGAGATCAACCTTCCCTACATCACCGCCGACGCCTCCGGCCCGAAGCATCTGACCCTGAAGCTGACGCGCGCCAAATTCGAGGCGCTGGTCGATGATCTCATCCAGCGCACCATCGAGCCCTGCCGCAAGGCGCTGAAGGACGCCGGCCTCTCGGCGGCGGAGATCGGCGAAGTGGTGCTGGTCGGCGGCATGACCCGCATGCCGAAGGTTCAGGAGGTGGTGAAGCAGTTCTTCGGCAAGGAGCCGCACAAGGGCGTCAACCCGGACGAGGTGGTCGCCATCGGCGCGGCGGTGCAGGCCGGCGTTCTGCAGGGCGATGTGAAGGACGTTCTGCTGCTCGACGTGACGCCTCTGTCGCTCGGCATCGAGACGCTGGGCGGCGTGTTCACGCGCCTCATCGACCGCAACACGACCATCCCGACCAAGAAGAGCCAGGTGTTCTCCACGGCGGAGGACAATCAGACCGCCGTCACCATTCGCGTCTTCCAGGGCGAGCGCGAGATGGCGCAGGACAATAAGCTGCTCGGCCAGTTCGATCTCGTCGGCATTCCGCCGGCGCCGCGCGGCGTGCCGCAGATCGAGGTGACTTTCGACATCGACGCCAATGGCATCGTCAATGTGACGGCGAAGGACAAGGCCACCAATAAGGAGCAGCAGATCCGCATCCAGGCCTCGGGCGGCCTGTCGGACGCCGACATCGACAAGATGGTCAAGGACGCCGAGGCGCACGCCACCGAGGACAAGGCGCGTCGTGAGCTCGTCGACACCAAGAACCATGGCGAGGCGGCCGTGCATTCGGCCGAGAAGTCGCTGTCCGAGTTCGGCGACAAGGTGTCGGGCGCCGACAAGAGCGCGATCGAGGCCGCTATTGCGGCGCTGAAGACCGCGCTCGAGGGCGAGGACGCCGAGGCGATCAAGGCCAAGACCAATGAGCTGACCCAGGCTTCGATGAAGCTCGGCGAGGCGATGTACAAGGCCCAGCAGTCCGAAGGCGCCGCCCCGGCGGGCGAGACCCATGCGCAGGACGATGTCATCGACGCGGACTTCAAGGAAGTCGGCGGCGACGACAAGAAGAAGTAAGGCAGAATGGCCGATCGGCGCGGCGAGCGGAGAACCCGTTGGCCGCGCCTTTTTCGATGCGGCCGCAGATGTGATATTGAAAAGTCTTATGAAACCCTCGGTCGCACTGCAGACAAATCGTGAGGCGATCCGCGCCGCGGTCGGCCGCAACCGCGCCGCCAATCCGCGTGTCTTCGGCTCGGTTCTCCACGGCGACGACGAGGACGGCAGCGATATCGACATTCTGGTCGACGCGCTGCCAGGGGCGACACTCTTCGATCTCGGGCGGCTGCAAGTCGAACTCGAGGAAATATTGGGCGTTCGCGTCGATCTGCTTACGCCGGGGGATATTTCACGTTATTTTCGGGAGCGTGTCTTGGCCGAGGCCCGGCCGATATGAAGCGAAAATCTCCCCTCGCCCCGGTCGGCCATATGCTGGATTGCGCGAATTGGGCAATTTCCTACATCGAAGGAATGGAAAAGGCGGATTTTCTGAGCGACCGGCGCACCCAGCAGGCGGTCATCATGAATCTGCTGGTAATCGGTGAAATGGCGTCGCGTCTGGCTCGTGAGCACTCCGAATTCTGGGAGAAATATCCGCAAGCGCCCTGGCGAGACATGACCTCCATGCGCAATCGGATCGCCCACGGCTATTTCGACCTGAACTTGGACACGATCTGGGACACGGTGCTGACATCGCTTCCCGAACTGATATACAGCCTGCAGCCGATCTTCGCCGAGCTCGCCGCGCGCGGCGACGCCTCGGACGAACCAACCCAAGACTGACATGTCCAAACGCGACTTCTACGAAATTCTCGGCGTATCCAAGACCTCGACCGACGTCGAGCTGAAGATCGCCTTTCGCAAGGCCGCGATGCAATATCATCCGGACCGCAATCCCGGCGACTCGGAGGCCGAGGCGCGCTTCAAGGAGGTCAATGAGGCCTATCAATGCCTCTCCGACACGCAGAAGCGCGCCGCCTATGACCGTTTCGGCCATGCCGCCTTCGAGCAAGGCGGCGGCGGCTTCGGCGGCGGCGACGGCTTCGCCGCCTCGATGGCCGATATTTTCGACGATCTCTTCGGCGAGGTGATGGGACGGCGCGGCGGCGGCCGCGGCTCCGCTCGCGAGCGTGGCTCGGACTTGCGCTATAATATGGAGATCACGCTGGAGGAGGCCTTCCACGGCAAGGCGGCGACGCTGAAGCTGCCGACCTCCGTCTCCTGCGAGCCCTGCGGCGGCACCGGCGCCAAAAAGGGCTCCAAGCCCAAGACCTGCCCCACCTGCGCCGGCCATGGCCGGGTCCGCGCCCAGCAGGGCTTCTTCGCCATAGAGCGCACCTGCCCCACCTGCCAGGGCCGCGGCGAGGTGATCGACAACCCCTGCTCGGCCTGCTCGGGAACCGGCCGCGCCACCATAGAGCGCACGCTCTCCGTCAATGTGCCGCCCGGCGTCGAGGACGGCACGCGCATCCGCCTCGCCGGCGAGGGCGAGGCCGGCCTGCGCGGCGGCCCCTCCGGCGACCTCTATATTTTCCTGTCGGTGAAGCCGCATACGTTCTTCCAGCGCGACGGGGCCGATCTCTATTGCCGCGTGCCGATCTCCATGGTGCGCGCGGCGCTCGGCGGCAAGATCACCGTGCATACGATCGACGGCGGCGAGACCGAGATCAAAATCCCCGAAGGCGCCCAAACCGGCAAGCAGATCAAGGTGAAAGCCAAGGGCATGCCGCTGCTGCGCGGGCGCGAATCGGGCGATCTCTATGTGCAGATCAGCGTCGAGACGCCGCAAAGTCTCACCAAGCGCCAACGCGAGCTGCTCACCGAATTCGAGGAGGAATCGTCCCACCAGACGCATCCGGAGGCGACCGGATTCTTCGCGAAGATGAAAGACCTGTTCGGCAAATGAGGCGGACGCCATTGACCGGGCGTGCGACCTCATACATGTTCGCGCGCGTTTGGAACGATCGAGAGGCTGTCTCAGCGTGTCACTGAATATCGAGCCACTGAAATCCGCTCTCGCCGATAATGCGCGCTTTCTGCGGTCTTGGATGGAAAATCCTCGCGGCGTCGGCGCCGTCTCGCCCTCGGGGCCTATGCTCGCCCGCGCCATGGCGAGCTATGTCGATCTTTCCCGCGAGGGGCCGATCGTCGAGCTCGGACCGGGCACCGGCCCGGTCACGCAGGCGCTGCTGGAGCATGGGGTTCCCGCCTCGCGCCTGCTGCTGGTCGAATATGAGACCGCGTTCTGCGATCTCCTGCGCCAGCGCTTTCCCGGCGTCGAGGTTGTGCAGGGCGACGCCTATTCGCTGAAGCAGACGCTCGCCGGCAAGGTCGAAGGGCCGATCTCCACCATCGTCTCCAGCCTGCCGCTGCTCAACCAGCCCGAATCGGACCGGTTGCGCCTGCTCGATCAGGGCTTCGAGATGATGGCGCCGGGCGGCATCATCATTCAGTTCACCTATGGCCTGTTCTCGCCCATGCCGCTGAAGCGCCATCCGAACGGCTCCGCCTTCACGGCCGTGGGCTCGCAGGTCTGGGCGAATATTCCGCCGGCGCGTGTGTGGCGCTACAGCCGCCGGGCCGGCTGACGACGTTCCGCGGGCGACGGCGGCGCGAGAGGATCCCATGAGTCTGGCGATTCGCAGCGCCGCTCTCGAGGACGAAGTGGCCGTCGTCGCGCTGTGGCGCGCTTGCGGCCTCGTGGTCAGCTATAATGATCCGGCCGCGGATTTCCGCTTCGCCAAGGCCGGATCGTGCTCGGATGTGCTGGTCGGGGTGGATGGCGTGGGCCGCATCGGCGGCGCCGTCATGGTCGGTCACGACGGCCATCGCGGCTGGCTCTATTATCTCGCATCGCATCCCGATTCGCGCGGCGTCGGGTTCGGACGCGAGATGGCGAAAGCCGCGGAGGACTGGCTGCGCCAGCGCGGCGTCGTCAAAGCGCAGCTGCTCGTGCGGGAGACCAATACCGGCGTCGTCTCCTTCTATGAGCGCCTCGGCTATGAGGTCGCGCCGCGCGTGCTCATGAGCAAATGGCTGACGCCGCCGTCCTGACTTCTTCCAGAGGAGCGCGAGCATGGGCACGAACGCAGACATCGCACGCGATCGGCTGATCGTCGCGCTGGACGTCGACGGTGTGGAAACGGCGCGCGCGCTGGTCGCGCGGCTCGGCGATTCGGTCTCCTTCTACAAGATCGGCATGGAGCTGGCCTATGGCGGCGGCCTGCCGCTGGTCGGGGAGCTGAAGGCGAAGGGCAAGAAGGTCTTCGTCGATCTGAAGCTGCACGACATCGGCCAGACGGTGGAGCGCGCGACGCGGCAGATCGCCCGGCTCGGCGCGGATTTTCTCACCATTCACGGCTTTCCGCAGACGATGCGCGCCGCCCGCCAGGGCGCAGGCGACGGCGGCCTGCGGCTGCTCGCCGTCACGGTGATGACCTCCTATGACGATTCCGATCTCGCCGAGGCCGGCTATTCCGTCGGCGTCGCCGAGCTGGTTTCGCGACGCGCGACTCAGGCGAAGAATGCGGGGATCGACGGGCTGATCCTGTCGCCGCAGGAAGTGGCGCCGATGCGCGCGCTCGTCGGACCGAAAATGGCGCTGGTGACGCCCGGCGTGCGCCCCGCGGGGGCCGCGCTCGGCGATCAGAAGAGGGTGATGACGCCGGGCGAGGCCATCGCCGCCGGAGCGGACCATCTCGTCGTCGGCCGCCCGGTGACGCAGGCGCCCGCCCCACGCGCCGCCGCCGAGCAAATCATCGCGGAAATCTCGGCCGCTATCGGTCGCTGAGCGCGCCGCTCACAGCAGCGCCAGCTCCTGCAAATCGCGCTCGACCTGCTCCGGGCTCTCGAAGCGCGTCGCATGCATTCCCACAGCGCGCGCGCCTTCCACATTGGCCGCCGAATCATCGATGAAAATGCAGGCCGCCGGATTGAGCCCATAGCTCTCGAGCAGCAGCCGATAGATGGCGGCGTCGGGCTTCAGCAGCCCTACACGGCCGGAAACGACGACGCCCGCGAAGCGCTGGAAAAAATCGAAGCGCGGGACCGTCTCCACATATTTCTCATCGGAGAAATTGGTGAGCGCATAGAGCGGCGTCCCGCGCGCGGCGAGCCGCTCCAGCAGCGCCACCGTCCCCGCGATCGGCCCGGCGATCATCTCGCTCCAGCGCGCATCATAGGCGCGAATGAGATCGGCGAGATCGGGATAGAGCGCGACGCGCTCGGCCACCGCCTCGGCGAAAGGCCGCCCGCGATCCAATTCCAGATTCCAATCCGAGGTGCAGACCTCGCCGAGGAAGCGCTCCATCGCCTGCGAATCGTCGAAGAGCTTGCGATAGAGATAGCGGGGATTCCAATCGACCAGCACATTGCCGACATCGAAGACGACGGTGGTGACGCGAGATTTCACGAACATTCGGGGGCTCCGGGCTCGAGGCGAGCATATAGCCCCGACCTGTGACGACAATTGGAGCGAAACATTTCATTCCATCGGCGCGCGCGCTATGACGAGGTCCGGTCCATGACCGGGAGCCCGCCTTGCGCATCGCCACTTGGAACGTCAATTCCGTCCGCCAGCGGCTGGAGCCGCTCACCGCCTATCTGCGCGAAGTCGCGCCGGACGTGCTGTGCCTGCAAGAGATCAAATGCGAGGACAAGGCCTTCCCGCGCGCCGAGATCGAGGACCTCGGCTATAATGTCGAGACGCATGGGCAGAAGACCTTCAACGGCGTCGCCATTCTCTCCAAGACGCCGATAGAGGTGGTGCGCGGCCTGCCGAAATTCGAGCATGATCCGCAGGCCCGCTACATAGAGGCCGTGGTCTCCACCGATCATGGCGCCCTGCGCGTCGCCAGCATCTATCTGCCCAATGGCAATCCGCCGGACACGGAGAAATACACATATAAGCTCGCCTTCATGGACTGCCTCATCGCCCATGCGGCGAGCCTTCTGGCGCTGGAGGAGCCTGTGGTTCTGGCCGGCGACTACAATGTCATTCCCGCGGTCGGCGACGTCCACGACCCCAAGGCCTGGGCCGGCGACGCGCTGTTCCTGCCGCAGACGCGCGCCAAATTCCAGGAGCTGCTGAACCTCGGCTATACGGAGGCGCTGCGCGCCTCCACCGACGCCGCCGGCCTCTACACATTCTGGGATTATCAGGCCGGCGCCTGGCAGAAGAACAATGGCATTCGCATCGACCATCTTCTGCTCTCGCCGCAAGCCGCCGACCGCTTGCAGAGCGTGACCATCGACAAGGATCTACGCGCCGGCGCGAAGCCCTCCGACCATGTGCCGATAAGATGCGAGTTGGAATGATGGGCGGCAGCACGAGGACCCCAGCAGCGGAGCTTCCCCCTCGAGCGCCGTCGAATGCGCCATCCTGCTCGCACTCGCGGCGTCATGGCCGGGCTCGTCCCGGCCATCCACGCCAGGACGCCGAGGCGTCTATAAAGTTTGTCGGGACGCCGAAGCTCCGACGACGCCGGCCGTGGACTAAATCCGTCGATCGCGGGCGCTTTCCTTCGGTTTCTCAGCTGCTTGGCGTGGATGGCCGGGACAAGCCCGGCCATGACGGCCATCGTGTCTCGCGACGTGTGAAACCCCATAGCCCCTCGACGCGCGAAGCATGGAAGCTCACGCCATGACGGACGTCTGGTTCTACCATCTCCAGCGCCTCCCGCTGGAGAGCGCTCTGCCCAGGCTGCTCGAGCTGTCGCTGGCGCGCGACTGGCGCGTCGTGGTGCAGGCGACCAGCGCACGGCGGCTGGAGGCGCTCGACGATCTGCTCTGGTCCTATGCGGGAGAGAGCTTTCTGCCGCATGGCACGGCCAAGGACGACGATCCCGAGACGCAGCCGATCTTCCTCACCATCGGCCGCGACAATCCCAATCGCGCCCATGTCCGCTTCTTCGTGGAAAATGCGGAGCTTTCCCCCGTGCTCGCCGACACTGCGAGCGCGCCGGAAGCGCGCGCCATACTCATGTTCGACGGCAATGACGAGGCCGCGGTGCAGGCCGCGCGCGCGCAATGGCGGCAGCTGAAGACGGAAGGCCACACGCTCTCCTATTGGCGCCAGAGCGAGGAAGGCAAATGGGAGAAGCAGGCGTGACCGAGGAGTTTTTCGCGCGCCGCTCCGCCGCGCGCGCCCGTCTCGACGAGATCGACCCGCATAAGACGCCCGGCGGCGTCGCGGCCGATCCACAGCGCAAGGATTGGTTCGAGGCCGTTTATCGCCTCGCCGAGGGCGACGCCGCCGGCGTGCCATGGGCGCATCTCGCGCCGCATCCGCTGCTCGCTGACTGGCTCGCGACCCGGCGCCTCGACGGGTTGCGCGCGCTCGATATCGGCTGCGGTCTCGGCGACAACGCCGAGGCGCTCGCCGCCGCCGGCGCGCGCGTCACCGCTTTCGATCTCGTGGAGCAGGCCGTCGCCTGGGCGAGGCGCCGCTTTCCGCAGAGCGCCGTCGATTATCGCGCCGCCGATCTCTTCGCCACGCCTCAGGAATGGCGCGGCGGCTTCGATATCGTCCATGAATGCTACACGCTGCAAGCCCTGCCCGACACGCTGCTGGATGCGGCGGCGCAGGCGCTCGCCGGCCTGGTCGCGCCGGGCGGATTGCTGCTCGTCATCGCCCGCGCCCGCGACGAGGGCCAAGAGGTGGGCGGCCCGCCCTGGCCGCTGCCGCCGAGCCGCATGGAAGCCCTCGCCGTGGGCGGCTTGCGTTGCGAGGCGCTCGAGGATATTTCCGCGACGAACGCCATGGTCCGCCATTGGCGCGCGGCCTTCCGCCGGGACGGCTGACGGCAATCGGCGAGCCGGAAGGCTCGCGACGCCATGATCGCAGGACGGGAGCGAAATGACCGACGCGCCGCTACTCTCGATCAAAGGCGCGTCCAAGCGCTTCGGCGCGATCGCGGCGCTCGAGGACGTGTCGCTCGAGGTCGGCGCCGGCGAATTCTTCGCTCTGCTCGGCCCCTCCGGCTGCGGCAAGACCACGCTGATGCGCCTCGTCGCCGGCTTCGAGACATTGGACGCCGGCCGCATCGAGATCGGCGGCGCCGATATGCGCGGCGCGCCGCCGCATCGGCGCCCGGTCAATCTCATGTTCCAATCCTACGCGCTGTTTCCGCATCTCTCCGTGTTCGAGAACATCGCCTTCGGCCTGCGCCGCCTGGGCAAGGGCAGAGCGGAGATCGCCGCCCGCGTCGCCGAGCTCTTGCAGATCGTGCGGCTCGAGGGCGTCGAGACACGAAGGCCCGACCGCCTCTCCGGCGGCCAGCGCCAGCGCGTCGCGCTCGCCAGAGCCCTCGCGCCCGGCCCGCGGCTGCTGCTGCTCGACGAGCCCTTGGGCGCGCTCGATCGACAATTGCGCGAGGAGACGCAATTTCAGATCAAGGAAATCCAACGCCGGCTGAAGACGAGCTTCGTCGTCGTCACACATGATCAAGACGAGGCGCTGGCGATGGCCGATCGCATCGCCGTGATGCGCGCCGGCCGCATAGAGCAGATCGGCGCGCCGACAGAGGTCTATGAGCGCCCCGCGACGCGCTTCGTCGCCGGCTTCATCGGCCAGATGAATTTCCTCGAGGGGCGCATCGAGAATGGCGCCTTCGTCGGCCCCTTCGGCCGCCTGCCGGCGGAAGGCGGCGGTCTCTCGCAAGGCGCGAAAGCCGTGCTCGCCGTGCGGCCGGAGCGCATCGCCATCGCGCCGGCGACCGAGGCGAGCGCAGGCTTGGACGGCGAGATCTTGGACGGCGTGGTGGAGGACGTCGCCTTTCGCGGCGAGACGACGCATCTTCGTCTGCGCCTCTCAGGCGGCGAGGCCTTGCGGGTCTCGCGCGGCGCGAACAGCGGCGCGTCATTCAGCGTCGGCGATGCGGCGCGCATCTCCATCGCGCCCGAGGCCGGGCGCATTTTCGCGAGCGAGTGATGCCGGAGGGCGGCAAAAGACGCAGGCTCACGCGCGGGGAGATGCTGGTCATCGCCGCGCCCTACGCCTGGATCGCGCTGTTCTTCCTCGCGCCCTTCGCGCTGATCGTCAAAATCTCGCTGTCGCATCCTGCGCAGACGCGGCCGCCCTATGAGCCCGTCTTCGACGGCGCGAACGTCGCCGGCTTTTTCGAGAAGCTCTCGCAGCTCGGCCTCGACGCCTATCGCGGCCTCGCCGAGGATTCGCTCTATCTCGACTCCTATCTCTCCTCGCTGACCATCGCCGGCGCCGCGACGCTGATCTGCCTTCTCATCGCCTATCCTTTCGCGCTCGCCATAGCGCGCGCGCCGCGCGGCTGGCGCACCATTCTCATCGGCTTCGCCGTCGCGCCTTTCTGGACGAGCTTTCTGATCCGTGTCTACGCCTGGATCACGCTGCTGAAGGACGAAGGGATCATCAATCATGCATTGATGGCGCTCGGCCTCATCGACGCGCCGGTCCCGATGTTCGCGACCAGCGGCGCGGTGGTCGTCGGCATCGTCTATTCCTATCTGCCCTTCATGCTGCTGCCGCTCTATGCGGCGATCGAGGGGCAAGACGCGTCGCTGCGCGAAGCCGCCGCCGATCTCGGCGCGACGCCATGGCAAGTCTTCACGACCGTCACTCTGCCGCTGTCGCGCCGCGGAATCGTCGCCGGCGCGCTGCTCGTCTTCATTCCCTCGGTCGGGGAATTCGTCATTCCCGATCTTCTCGGCGGCTCCGACACTCTGATGATCGGCCACACGCTCTGGAATGATTTCTTCGCCAATCGCGATTGGCCGGCGGCCTCCGCCGCGGCAGTGGCGCTGCTGGCTCTGCTGCTCATTCCCATTCTTCTCTATGAGCGCGCGCAATTGCGCGAGGGCGCGCGATGAGCGGCGCGCGTCTTCTGCGCCTCGCCGCGCTCCTTCTCGGCTTCGGCTTTCTCTATGGGCCGATCGTCATATTGGCGACGATGAGCTTCAACGCCTCGCGGCTGGTGACGGTGTGGGGCGGCTTCTCGACCAAATGGTACGCCGCCCTGCTCCATGACGAGCAGATGTTGCGCGCAGCCGAGATCAGCCTCGCCGCCGCGGCGCTCTCGGCGCTGATCGCGACGCTCAACGGATTGCTGGCCGCGCTGGCGCTGGCGCGTTTCGGCGGCTTCCGCTCGCGCACGCTCTTCGCAGGCTCCATCTATGCGCCGCTGGTGATGCCGGAAGTGGTGCTCGGCCTCGGCCTGCTGCTGGTCTTCGTCGCCTTCGGCGTCGAGCGCGGATTCTTCACGCTGGTGCTGGCGCATGCATCTTTTACGATGTGCTTCGCGACAGTGATGATCCACGCCGCGCTGAAAGGCTGCGACCGCACGCTGGAGGAGGCGGCAATGGATCTCGGCGCGACGCCGGTTCGCGCTTTCGCGCTCGTCACTCTGCCGCTGATCGCGCCCTCCGTCGTCAGCGCCTATCTCCTCGCCTTCATCATCTCGCTCGACGATCTCGTGATCGCGAGCTTCACCACCGGCCCCGGCGCCACCACCTTGCCGATGCGCATCTACTCGCAAGTGCGGCTCGGCGTCTCGCCGGAGGTCAACGCCATCTCGACGCTGCTGCTCGGCTTCGTCGCCATCGCGCTCGGCCTATCGGCGCTGCTCACACGCGGGCGCGCCAAGGGCGGCGGGGCGGGATGAGGCAACGGCGATCGGGTGAATGCCGAAAGAGGCGCGCTCACCCTCCCCTTCAGGGGGAGGGTCGGCCGGCGATAGCCGGACGGGGTGGGGTTCACGGCGAAGACTCGGGGTTTCACCCCCTCCCGAGCGCCTACGGCGCTCGACCTCCCCCCTCGAGGGGGAGGTGATGCGCCTCTTCAATCATTACTTCTCGTTCGCCCGATCTGCCCCGGGTGAGGCGCGCGGATGTTGACATTATAAACACACGACGCCATCTTCGATCACATGAAACCCTCGCCGCCGCTCGCCGAAGTCAATATTCACCTGCGCGCTCGCGAGCAGGACCGCTCGCTCATCGACCAGGCGGCCGAATTGACGGGAACCAATCGCTCGCAATTCATGCTCGCCTCCGCCTTGAACGCGGCCAAGAATGTCCTGCTCGATCAGACGACTATCGCGGCGGACCGTCGGGCCTTTCGAAAAATTCTCGATTGGATGGACGCCCCGGCTTCCGCGGAAGAAGACGCGGGCATGAAGCGGCTCGCCGCGAGCAGAGCCCCCTGGCGGAATGGCTGAAGCGCGAGCGTCTCTCGAGCCGCCCGCGCCGCTGAGCGAGAGCCACGAGCTCGCGGATTTTCGCTGCAGCGAAGCGGTTCTGGACGAATGGCTGGTGAGGCGCGCCCTCGCCAATATGGAGGCCGGCGCGAGCAAGACCTATGTGCTCTGCGCCGCCGGCTCGCCACAGGTCGTCGGCTTCTACGCGCTGAGCATGGGCCAGATTCTCGATCGGGAAGCGCTCGGCTCCATGCGGCGAAACATGCCGCGACATATTCCTTCGGTGATCCTCGGGCGCCTCGCCATCGACGCGCGCTGGCAGGGACGCGGCGTCGGCAGAGCGCTGCTTCACGACGCGGTTTCACGCTCGCTGCGCGCCGCGCGCGAAGTATCCGCGCGGCTCCTTGTCGTGCATGCGATCTCGCCGGCGGCGGAGGCCTTCTACCAACATCGTGGCTTCATGCGGCTGCCGGTGGAAACGCCGACGCTGGCGCTCGATCTCGTGAAGCTCGATAGGGTGATCGGAAAAGAGAGAGGCTAGGGGAAAACCTCACCGCTCCTTCGTCGCGCCCGTCTCCGGCTCCACGCGCGGCAGCAGCGGCGCGGCGGCGCCGGAGCGCTTGATCAGCGCGGCGGCGTCCGGCGCGAAGACGGGATCGTCCCAGGGGCCGGAGAGATCGAAGCCGATCTGCACGCCCTTCTCGCGCGGCTTGCCGGCGGCGTCGGCCTCATTGGCCTGCGCCTTCATCGCGAGGCTGCGCTCGGGAATGCGCGTTTGCCCGGCGAAGGCCAGCGCGAAGCCCGGCCCATGCGCCTGCCCGTCCTCGATATTGGCCGTTCCCTTGACGATCTTGATGGTCGCGCTCGCGCGATCCACCAGCGAATGGCCAGAGCGAATATCCATCGCGCTCGACAAGGGCCGCTTGTCGACGCGGCGCAGCGCGCGCTCGAGATCTATGCCGCCGACCTCGCCCTCGCTCAGCGTGAGGCTGGCGCGTCCGTCGAGATCGCGCGTGATCTGCGCGACGCTGTCGCCAGTGGCGTCGAGCGTGAAATTGGCGTCCAGCGCGCCGCCGAGATCGGGCCGCGCGGCGAGGTCCCAGGCGAGCGCGCCGGCGTCGACGCCGGTTAGCTGCGCATTGCCGTGGAATTCCAGCGCGCCCGCCGCATTGGCGGCGAAAGTGGCGCGGCCCTTCACCGTCCCCTTATAGGCCTGCGCCTCCGCGAGCGCGAGCTCGAGCCGGCCGCCGCGCAGCAGCAGCGACAGAGCGGCGTCCTCGAGGTTCAGCCGCAAAATGCGGGCGCGCGTCGCAGAAAGGCGCAGATCGACATCGGCGTCCTGAATATTCGGCAGGACGAAAGCGTCGCGGCTCCATTGGCCGTCGGCGCCAGAGAGCGCCGGCAGATCGGCGATTATCGGCTTCAGCGACACGAAATTGCTGGCGAGAGTCGCGTGGACGATGGGCTTTTCGCCCTCGTGACGCAGCGCGAACGTGCCCTCGAACTCATTGTCGTCGGCCGAGAGCTTGACATCGGTGAGCTGAAAATCGCGCAGGCCGACGCTGGCCTTGGCGGAGAGCTGCACATTCTCGAAGGGGCCGGGCAGCGGCGCGCTCACCTTGGCGAGGCCGAGCGCATGGCGCAGCGAGGGCGAGGAGGCGGTGATGCGGCCCATATAGCGCGGCTTGGCGCCGAGCTGGCCGAAGCCTTCCGCCTCCAGCCGCACGCTGTCCGAATCGAGCCGCACCGTGACCGGCGTCTGCTCGCCGCGCAGCAACGCGCCGGGCTTCAGCACCCAGAGCATGGCGCGCGGCCGCTCGCCGCCCCAGGAGAAGGCGGCGTCGAGCGTCGCCGGCGAGCCGACGGTGCGCCAGTCGAGCGTCGCGTCAATGTCCTGCAAAGTCTCCTCGCCGCCCGAATATTTGAGCCTTGCGACGCCGGAGACGATGGAGACGCCGCCGAGCCGGGCGCGGTCGGCCTTTTCGGCCGCCGGCGTCGAGGGCCGCGCCGCCGCGGCGCGCACGGCGGCGCCGGAGGCGCTCATCGGCTTGCGATCGAGATCGACCTCTATCGATGGGCGGATGAGCTCGATATCGGCGATTTCCAGGCGGCCGGCGAGCAAGGGCAACAGCAGCACATTGCCGTGCAGCCTGTCCGCCTCGATGGTCAGCGCCGCGGTGGGATCGGCGAAGGCGATGCTGTCTATGGTGATGTGCGGGCGCGGCAGCAGCGAGAAGGTCGAGCGGCCCTTGGCGGCGATGAACAGGCCGGAGGAGGCGTTGAGCTGGCCGGAAATCTCCTCGAGCAAAGCATTGGTCGAGAAGGTCCAGGGCGCGAGGGCCGCGCCGATCGCCACTGCGGCGACGGCGCAAAGAGCGATCAGCCAGCGGCGCGGGAGGCGCGGGAGAGACAGGCGGCGGCTTTGGCCCAAGGGCTTCGATCCTTCGATTTCGCGCATCGGGCCGGTCGAGTGCGACATTCCATCGTCCATGAAAAAAAGCGGGGCGGCCGCGGGCCGCTGGCGACGCAGCGCGCGCCCTCGGCGAGGGCGCGACACGAAACAACATGCCTTAATCGCTCAGCCGCTACGCGAAAAGGCCCGCGCGCCAAAAGCGCGCGAGGCCGGACCATGGCGGCAAAGGGCGGCGAGATCGTGGCGGCGCGAGGCTCTCAGTATTTGCGCAGAAGGCTGACCAGACGGCCCTGGATGCGGACGCGATCCGGCCCGAAAATGCGCGTCTCATAGGCCGGATTGGCGGCCTCGAGCGCTATGGAGGCGCCGCGCTTGCGCAGGCGCTTCAATGTCGCCTCCTCCTCGTCGATGAGGGCGACGACGATATCGCCGGTGTCGGCGCTGTCCTGCTTCTTCACCACGACGACGTCGCCGTCGAGAATGCCGGCCTCGATCATCGAATCGCCGCGCACCTCGAGCGCGAAATGCTCGCCGCCGCCGAGCATATCCGGCGGCAGGCTGATGGTGTGGCTGCGATTCTGCAGAGCAGAAATGGGCGTGCCGGCGGCGATGCGGCCCATGACCGGAATCGCCACTTGCTGATCGGACTCCGGCTCGCCGGCCGGCACGGGGCGCACGCGGCCGAGCGCGCCTTCAATGACCGAGGGCGAGAATTTGCCGCCGCGCGCGGCGACGCGGGGCGTCGCCGATTCAGGGAGGCGCAGCACCTCGAGCGCACGGGCGCGATTGGGCAGCCGGCGAATGAAGCCGCGCTCCTCGAGCGCGAGAATGAGCCTGTGAATGCCGGATTTGGAGCGCAGATCGAGCGCGTCCTTCATCTCGTCGAAGGAGGGCGGCACGCCGGTCTCCTTCAGGCGCTCATGGATGAAGCGCAGCAGATCGCTCTGTTTCTTGGTCAGCATGGAAGCCCCCCGGCGCCGCCCGCCCGCGTCGCGCCACGACCGAACCCGAGCATGATGCCGCGGGTTCATAAACAAATCATGAACGGGAGGATAGGCGTTCTCGGTGCGTTCCGCAAGGGCGGTATCGCGAGTAACTTTCTGTCGAACGCCGAAGTGGAGCGACCATCGCTATTTGAGCGCGACAGACATCGCTATTTGGAAATCCATTTCTGAAATCCGCGTAATTTCAAACAGATAAGTCACCTGCGATTGCCGAACTAATTGCCGAAAGTTCTTGAAGGTCGCGTGCGGCCGCCATCTCATTGAGAACGCGCATGTTTTCGTTTCTATGATTGCCGAAAGTCTAAGCGTGATTTCCTCGATTGCCGAAAGTTTTGCCGAAAGTCAGTCCTTGCTTTCGTCGATCGGCTCGCTCAACTCTCGCTCGATGTTAAGATCATAATGCCCCGACAAGAGCACAGCAAAAGCCGACGCATCGCGACGCAAATCGGCCTTTGATCGATCTTTTGCGGGGGCAGAAATAACAGAGAGACTGTCGCTATCGTTTGACAGCGATGGTAGTTCCTGCCCAAATACGTCTATCAACGCCCCCGCTATGGCATTTCTGTTAATTAACGAGCGACCATTGTTTATTGGATACGTGGGGTCGATGCTGGCATAACGACATATTTTTTCGTAAACCCAAAGTGGCATGTCATTTTTATTTAAGTAATTCTGAAGCGACCGATACGGAACCTCGATTTTTTCGGCAAGCGTCGTGAGTTTAATCGAACGGCGGCGGAGTGCTTCTCTGAGAGCCGCAATCGTGTCGTCGGTCTTAGCATCGGTCATTGACAGCCACTCGTTTAGGTGCATATTTTAAATTATGCACCAAATCAGACGCACCCTAACCCTAGTTGTCCCGCCGTCGGATGATCTTTACCTGATGGTCCGGGCGGGCTTTGTTGCGCAGGGCACGACGCTCAACGCGTGGTGTATCGCCAATCGTGTCACGCGGCAATCCGTCGAGAAAGCCCTACGTGGCCAGCGAAATGGCAAGGTTTCGCACTCACTTCGCGAAATCGTCGTCGCGGCGGCACTACAGCGCGAGCCGGGCGCCGCATGAACGAGTTTGTTCCCATATCTGCGATTGCGGGCGCGGCCGGGAAAACCGAGCGGACCTTGGAAATCGCCGTCTCTCGCATCGCCAGCGGGAAGGCGACGACTTGGCGCGGCGCTGCTCTTATCGTCCGCACGGTCACGGGCCGGGGCGGAAAGTCTGGGGTCCGCTACGAAGTCCGCGTCGATAGCCTCCCGCTCGGCCTTCAAGAGCGTTTGAAAGCCTCTTCACAGCCCGCCGAACCCCGCACTGTAGATTTCCGTCGAGATTTGACCCGGGATTTCCATTGAGAAGTGACCCGGGTTGAAGATGGCTTGCGGCTCAGTCGGTCGTCAAGTTTTGGTCTTTTCCTTTGCAGGTTTGTCCGCCTTCGCCGAGCTGTCCTTGAACCGGAAGCTGTCGTTTCCAGTTTCGAGGATATGGCAGCGGTGAGTGAGGCGATCGAGCAGAGCCGTCGTCATCTTGGCGTCCCCGAAGACGGCGGCCCATTCGCCGAAGCTCAGATTCGTCGTGATGATGACGCTGGTTCGCTCGTAGAGCTTGCTCAGCAGATGGAACAGCAACGCCCCGCCGGAGCCGCTGAACGGCAGGTAGCCGAGCTCATCGAGGATGACGAGATCGGAATGAACGAGCCGCGCCGCGACTTGGCCCGACTTGCCTTGGTGCTTTTCGGCTTCGAGCGCGTTTACGAGCTCGACGGTGGAGAAGAACCGCACACGCTTTCTGTGATGCTCGATCGCCTGGACGCCGATCGCTGTCGCCAGATGCGTCTTGCCCGTGCCAGGTCCCCCGACCAGGACGGCGTTATGCGCATCCTCGAGGAACTCGCAGCGATGAAGCTGGCGCGCGAGCGCCTCGTTGACCTCACTGCTGGCGAAGTCGAAGCCGGCGAGATCGCGATAGTTCGGGAACCGCGCGGACTTGAGCTGGTAGGCGATCGATCTCACCTCCCGGTCGGCGGTTTCCGCCTTCAAGAGTTGCGACAGGATCGGCAGCGCGGCCTCGAAGGCCGGGGAGCCTTGCTCGGTCAGCTCGCTGACGGCTTGCGCCATGCCGTGCATTTTGAGACTGCGCAGCATGATGACGATGGCGCCGGCGGCGGGATTATGACGCATGGCGCGCCTCCCGACCCTTGCGCAGCGCGTCGTAACGCTCGACATTGGCCTGCGGCTCGGTGGTGAGCGTCAGCGCGTTGGGCGGTTTCACGGGCGGCGCGTCGACCGGCTTGCCGTCCACCAAGCGATGCAACAGGTTCAAGATGTGCGTCTTGGTCGGCGCGCCGGCCTCCAGCGCCAATTGGACGGCGGTCAGCACGGCCTGCTCGTCGTGCTGTAGGACCAGAGCCAAAATCTCGACCATCTCACGGTCGCCTCCCGGCTTCTCGAGCATGCGCTGTTGCAGCGTCCGTAAGGCGACCGGCAGTTCCGCGAAGGGCGCGCCATTGCGCAGCGCGCCCGGCTTGCGCTGGATGACGGAGAGATAATGCCGCCAGTCGTAGACCGTCACGCTCTTGTCGTCATGCGACCGGGCGAAGACGCGGGCGTGCTCGCACACGATCTGCCCCTCGGCGGCGACGACGACGCGCTCAGGGTAGACCCGCACGCTGACGGGGCGATTGGCGAATGAAGCCGGCACGCTGTAGCGATTGCGGTCCAGATGGATCAGGCACGTCGGCGTGACCCGCTTGGTGTGTTCGACGAAGCCGTCGAATGGCCGCGGAGGCTGCATCAGTTGCGGAACCTCCTCGCGCCAAGCCTCCGCGATCGTCCCCGGCTGCGCGCTGTGCGGAATCTCGGCCCACAGCTCGCGGCATCGCGCCTCCAGCCAGTCGTTGAGCGCCGCCAGCGACGGAAAGCTCGGGATTGGCTGCCAGAGGCGATGACGAGCATCCTGAACGTTCTTCTCGATTTGCCCCTTTTCCCAGCCGGAGGCCGGATTGCAGAATGCGGCCTCGAACAGGAAGTGGCTGACCATCGCGGCGAAGCGGGCGTTGACCTGGCGTTCTTTGCCACGCCCGATCTTGTCGATCGCGGTGCGCATGTTGTCGTAGACGCCTCGCCGGGGCACGCCGCCCAGCACGCGGAAGGCGTGGTTGTGGGCGTCGAAGAGCATCTCATGCGTCTGCTGCGGGTAGGCGCGAAGGAAGAACGCACGGCTGTAGGAGAGCTTGAACTGGGCGACCTGCAACTTCGTCCGCTCGCCCGCGATGATCGCCCAATCCTCCGACCAGTCGAACTGGAACGCCTCGCCGGGCAGAAACGTCAGCGGCACGAACGCGCCGCGCCCGCAGGTCTGCTGCTCCCGATGCCGCGCCGCCTTCCACTCGCGCGCGAACGCCGCCACGCGATTGTAGGAGCCGTCGTAGCCGAGGGCGACCAGATCCGCGTGCAACTGCTTGACCGTCCGCTTCTGCTTGCGCGATTTTGCGGCCTCCTGACGCAGCATGTGCGCCAGCTTGTCGGCGAACGGATCGAGCCGGCTCGGTCGATCGGGCGTGGCGAACCCCGGCTCCACGCTGTCCGAGCGCAGGTATTTGCGCACCGTATTGCGCGACAGCCCCGTGCGTCGCGCAATCTCCCGGATCGAAAACTCCTGCCGATATCGCCAGCGTCGGATGACGCTCAATAACTCCATGTCGATCACTCCAAGGTCCCCCACGACGGTCGAGGGGGAAAGGTTCGAACATGGGTCAGTTCTCGGTGGAAAAACTCGTGCTGCCTGGGTCAGCTCTCAGTGGAAATCAACACCCGTCGACACGGGGAATGTTCGACTTTTATCGCTCCAATAAGGGACGCATCGAAAAGGATATCGCGCTTTCGACGCAAGCCATGGGCTTCGAAGCGGCCGACGTCTGGAAGAACAAGGACGCCTCGACGGCCTTCAAGGCTCTCGAGCGCCAATTCGAGAATTTCAAGCGCACATCGGCCGAACCGCTCATGGGCGCCGGAACCTCGGGTCTCCATGGCGCGACGTCTTTTCTCGATTGGTGGGAATCCAATGTCGAGGATCGCCCATGGGTGGATACGCTCCTCTCGGGAGCCGTTGGCGGCGGGGCGCTGTTCGCGGGCGCCAAGGGCGCGAATGCTCTCTTGTCTCTCAGGAACGGCGCGGGCGCCGCTTCGAAAGTCATCGGCGCGCCGAGCGACTTCGCGACGGAATTCGTCAAAGGGGCCGGAGGGACTGAGCGCGTCCTCGAGATCGCTCGCGGCGTCGGCGCAACGCTCCGTAACGGCCTCGCGCTCGGTGCGATCCAATGGGCGGGACAATGGGCGCTCGGCAAGGCGGAGGAAAAAGCTTTCGGCTGGACGCCCGAGACCTTGGCTCGCAACGAGGCCGAAATCACCCGTAGGGCTCATGAGTGGTGGCGCTCCCACGGAATTTCCCTGCCCTGGTGGTCGGACCCGCACAACCTCCCGGCTCCCCAGAAAGTCCCGACCTTTAGCGATTTGCATGACGCGCCCACCCCTCCGCCTGCCGCGCCACAGGTCGACGCCGCGAAAATGGAAGAAGGTCGCGACAAGGCGCGCGAGGTCGGGCGCGAGATCAAGGAAGCCCTCGAGGTCAAGGCCGAGCCGAGTGTAGAGACCGCAGGCCTGGAGAAAGCCCTCGGCCTCGCCCGCCAGCTCCGGCACGAATTGGAAAGTATCGGCCGAGTCGCCGGCAACATCCGATATGGAACCCGCGGGCTTGGCTCACATGGCCTTCACGACGGGCCGGAAGGCCATTGAAATCGGCTTGAAGGAGGCTTGAACCATGGCCGAATCATTCGACGTTCCGCTCTTCCGGCGGCCATGGTGGGAAAAAGACCCGGAAGTCGCCGCATTTCTGCGGTCGATTTTCGGGACGATGCCAGTCGGAGTAATGCCGGCGGCCATCGCGGCTCGGTTCTCGCCCGAACGAGCCCCGGCGAAGTCCTCGATTTTCCGCTACATGAATGTATTGCGAGGCCTGCCGCCGGTGCCGCCGAAGAAAAAGCGACGGCGCGGCCAAAGGCGGACGATCCCGGCTGATCGCGGCTGATCCCGGGCAATCCCGGTGAACATCACCAATTATCGCTGTCTATCACCCGATATCGATGTCTCGTCCAGAAGGCAAATCATCGCTTGATCGAGATCGTTCCCGGATAAATCTCGATGAAAATGCGCCTTCCTTCGCTGTCTCGACTTCGGCGCCACTCGTGCTCGATCACCGACATCGCGTCAGCAGCGCGCTGCGCAGCCTTCACAGTTTCGCACGAAAATTTTATAAGGCTCAGATTTATAAATCGCCTTTTACTGATCCCATTTTCTTTCGCGAGTTGCTTCATATCGCCGTCGAGACTCACGAGGATCGCTTCGTTTGCTTCGGCCAATGTGCAAACAAGTGGGTCTGGCGACCCTCGCGCGCCAGCGTCTCGAAGATAGATCACGTGGTGCCCCGCATCGGAAAAGACGCGCCCGACGCTGTCCGGCACGCATTCATCGAGGAACAAACGTAGGCGAATCTTCTCTGTCACGCGGCCTTGTTTTTCGACTTGTAAGAAATAGCGGCTTCTATGTCTTCTCTCGTAAGCGTCGGATATTCAGATCGAATCTGCTCGACGGTGTATCCCGCGTCGGCAAAGCTCTTGATCGCTTTCACAGGAACTCGCGTCCCAGCAATTACGGGAGAATTACTAACGACGTGGCGATGCGTCTCCACCGTCCCGATCATCGAAGATGAGCGTTCAGACATTTGCTGAACGTCGCGCTTGGTATCCGAGACCACTTTTTCGAGCGGTATCCCTATCGCATATTGTCCACTGACGATCTCTTTTTGCTTCCCATCGGCCGGGTCTACGAAATTTACTTTCCGCTTGAGAACATACAGAGTTGTTCGAGCCCATGCTCCATTGTCCATGGAGCACAGCCTTTTTGCCACTTCACGAATATGCTGCACGGACACAGAATACTGCTTCGTGAGCACATTCAACACTCTTAAGGCAGCGATATCCTGAAACGAATAGACGCGACTGAACGGCGCACGACGATCCGCAGCGGCAAACTGTGGGCAAAACAGTCGCGTCTTGTCCCAATAACGGAGCTGATTCACAGTAATCCCGGTAAGACGGGACGCCTGTTCCTCCGTAAAGGCCGAAACGATCTCATTAGGCGGTTTGTGAGCCATAAAGCACCCTACCGCGTTTAAATAGGCCGCAAAAGATAGAAATTCGACGGCAGCACCATGACGGGCGCCGATCGCCGCTGGAACGCAACGGTTACGAGAGCGGGAACTCGATCGCCACCCCTTACTGCGCCGCCGCCGCCTCCACGCCCAGCATCGGCCGCACATGGCGCGCGAAATCCTCTAGGGAGCGCAAATTCTTCTCCGAATCCCGCGAGATCGGCTTCAGCAAGATCGCCCGCGCGTCGGTCTCCTCGCGATAGGCGGCGATCTTTTCCGCCACCTCGTCGAAATCGCCGATCAGCGAGCGTTGCAGCAGGCCCTCCTCTGTCAGCGAGGCCGGCGCGGCGCCGTCCTGGCGGGCGAAATTGCCGCGCATGCGCTCGGCGAAGCGGGAGAGGAAGGGAACGGCCTCGGCCAGCGCCTGCTCGCGGCGCGGCGCGGCGAAATAGAAGCGCGCCATGGTGAAGCGCGGATCGCCCTCCGGCCCTGCGGCCTCGCGATAGATGCGCAAGGTCTCCTTGATCTGCTCTATGGGGAAAGGCGGGCCGGCCATCACGCCATGGCCATTGCGCGCGGCGTAGCGAATCGCCCCCGGCGTCGTGGTGGCGAGATAGGTGGGAATGGGCTTTTGCAACGGGCGCGGCGTGAGGCTGAGGCCATTGGCCTCGTAATGCGCGCCGGTGAACGTCACTCTGTCCTCATAGAGCAGGCGATTGACGAGGCCGAGCGCCTCCAGAGTCATCTCCCGCGTCGAATCCTTGCCGGCGCCGAAATGGCGGTTCTGCAATTCGAAAGGCCCGCCGCGCGCCACGCCGAAATCGAAGCGCCCCTTGGAGAGAAGGTCGATGGTGGCGACATCCTCCGCCACCTGAATCGGATTGCGGAAAGCGAGCAGCACCGCCGCCGAGCCGAGCCGTATCGTGCTCGTCACGCCGGCGAGATAGGAGAGAAGCGTGAGAATGGAGGGACAGGCGGCGTCCGGCTCGAAATGATGCTCGGCGACCCAGGCCTCCTCGAAGCCGAGCGCCTCGGCGTGACGCACCAGGCGCGTCTGCGTCTCGAAGCAGCGCGCATAATCCTGCTGCGGGTTTTCGTAAGTGGAGAAGACGCCGAACCGCATGGCGAGGGCCTCGAGATGCGCGCCGCCGCTCCGATGCGCGCCTTGGCTATATACGGCAGTTACATATCGTCATACAGAATATGGACGCAAAAGCCCGCCCGCAAGCGCAAAAACATTGGCGTCGCGCGGGAATTTCGGTCGGCCCATAGAAAGCTCTCGTCCAATCCGGCGGATGGGCGTCATAATAGAGAAATCAAATAAAGCGACGAGAAAAACATATTGATCGATCGTCGGCGCTGTGACGATTTTCCGATAGAAACAGTTGAAAAAGTCGCAACGCTCGGCATTGTCGAAAACCAGCACGCGCCACGAGGCGCTCATCGCGAAAAAGCGGGCGTCGCGAAGGCGGCGTTCGGGGAACCGTTCACGACGCCGCGGAGCGAGCGCAGCTCGATTTTTGGAGGATTTGATGTCGGTAGCAGCCGCAACGCCATCCCGGCAATTTTTCAGCCGGGAGCGCTCCATCGCAGCGCCCGGCTTCAATCGCTGGCTGGTGCCGCCGGCGGCGCTCGCCGTGCATTTGTGCATCGGCATGGCCTATGGATTCAGCGTGTTCTGGCTGCCGCTGTCGCGCGTCATCGGCGGCGCCGAGCCGAAGGCCTGCCCCGCGGATATGGGCTTTTTCGCCACCGTCTTCGCCACGAGCTGCGATTGGAAGATCAGCATGCTCGGCTGGACCTTCACTCTGTTCTTCGTCTTTCTCGGCTCCTCGGCGGCCGTGTTCGGCCATTGGCTGGAGACCGCCGGTCCGCGCAAGGCGGGCCTCGCCGCGTCGGTGTGCTGGTGCGGCGGCCTGCTGATCTCGGCGGCCGGCGTCTATCTGCATCAGATCTGGATGCTGTGGCTCGGCTCCGGCGTCATCGGCGGCATCGGCCTCGGGCTCGGCTATATTTCGCCGGTCTCGACGCTCATCAAATGGTTCCCGGACCGGCGCGGCATGGCGACCGGCATGGCGATCATGGGCTTCGGCGGCGGCGCGATGATCGGCGCGCCGCTGGCCGACAGGCTGATGTCCTATTATGCGGCTCCGGGCTCCGTTGGCGTGTGGCAGACCTTCGTCACCATGGCGGCGATCTATTTCGTCTTCATGGTGGGCGGCTCGCTCGGCTATCGCGTGCCGCGCGACGGCTGGAAGCCGGAGGGCTGGGAGCCTTCCGCCGCGGCCGCCAATAAAATGGTGACCAATCGCCACGTCCATCTGAACGTCGCCTGGAAGACTCCGCAATTCTGGCTGCTATGGGCGGTGCTGACCCTCAATGTCAGCGCCGGCATCGGCGTGCTGGGCATGGCCTCGCCCATGCTGCAGGAAGTGTTCGGCGGCAAGCTGATCGGCCTCGACATCGGCTTCTCCAGCCTCGACGCCGCGCAAAAGGCGAAGATCGCGGCCATCGCCGCCGGCTTCACGGGCTTGCTCAGCCTCTGCAACATCGGCGGGCGCCTGGCCTGGGCCACATGGTCCGACAAGCTCGGCCGCAAGACGACCTACGCCATCTTCTTCATCCTCGGCATAATTCTCTATTCGGCCGCGCCCTTCGCCGCGCAGCAGGGCAATGTCGTGCTGTTCGTGGCGTTCTTCTGCGTGATCCTCTCCATGTATGGCGGCGGCTTCGCCACCATTCCCGCCTATCTCGCCGATATTTTCGGCACGCATTATGTGGGCGCGATTCACGGCCGCCTGCTCACCGCCTGGTCGACGGCGGGCGTGCTCGGTCCGGTGCTCGTCAATTATCTGCGCGACTATCAGCTCGACCACGGCGTCGCGCGCGACGCGGTCTATAATCAGACCATGTATATTCTCGCCGGCCTGCTGGTTCTCGGCCTCGTCTGCGATCTCGCCGTGCGGCCCGTCGCCGAGAAGCTGTTCATGACCGATGAGGAGGTCGCGGCGGAGAAGAAGACCAGCGTCGCCGCCGTGGTTCAGGAAGAGAAAGAGCCGCACGCCGATTTCGAGGATTATGTCGAGGAGGGACAGGCTGCGGAGGCCGCCGCGGCCGATGCGCGTCGCGCCGCCGCAGCGCAGAATGGCAATTCGCAAATTCTGCTCTTCGCCGCCTGGGCCGCCGTCGGCATTCCGCTCGCCTGGGGCGTGTCGATCACGCTGCAGAAGACCTTCGTCCTGTTCCACTAGAGAAGGCTCTCGTCATGTCGAAACGACTGCTCCTCCTCGCCGGGCTCGCGCTCACGACCGGCGACGCGCTCGCCGAAAGCGCGCCGCCGACCGTCCTTCTGCAGAATGAGCTGAAATACGCCGCCGTGCCGACCTTCGAAGGTCTCTCGGTCGCTCTGGCGCTCGGAACGCCGACGCAGCCCGGCGCCCTCTACGCCTATTCGGTGAAATATGCGGCAGGCGCGAAATCGCCGCCGCACACACATCCCGATGCGCGGCTCATCAACGTGATCTCGGGCCGCTTCTATTCGGGCGCCGGGGCGCAATTCGACGAGAAGACACTGCGGGCGCTGGGGCCGGGCGATTCGATTCTCGTGCCGGCCGAGACAGTCCACTACGGATGGGCGAAGGACGGGGACGTCCTGCTGCTCGAGACGGGCGTCGGCCCCACGGGCCTCAGCCTGTGGCCGAAGCCGCCGCCGCGCTGACGTCCTTCTCGTCTTCGTGGTAGACGACGCCGCCAAGACACGAAGGACGCGAAGCTGCTCACGATTCTCCATACGGCCGATTGGCATCTCGGCGCGCAGCTGCAAGGCTGGCCGCGCGAGGCGGAGCATCGCAAGGTCCTGCGCGCGCTGGTCGCCATCGCCGCGGAGCGCCGCGTCGATGCGGTGATCGTCGCCGGCGACATATTCGACAGCCTCAATCCTTCCGCCGAGGCGCAGAAGCTCCTCTACGACACGCTGAAGGAGCTGCGCGCCGCCCTGCCCGCGGCGACCATCGTCCTGCTCGCCGGCAATCACGATCCCGCCGGCCGCATAGAGGCGCCGCGCGCTCTGTTCGATCTCGTCAATGTCGCCGGCGTCGGCACGATCGCGCGCAAGAATGGCGAGATCGACGCCGATGTCCATCTCGTGCCGTTGCGCGGCGCCGGCGGCGCGATCGAGGCGCATCTTCTCGTCGTCCCCTATCCGCGCGCCGCCGATCTGCCGGTTCTCGAAGGCGAGAGCGAGGGTTCGCCCGTCGTGCGCTCCGTGCGCGCGCTCTATAGCGAGCTGATCGCCGCGGCGCGGGCGCGCATCGGCGCGGCGCCGCTCATCGTCACCGGCCATTTGCATGTCGCCGGCGGCCTCGAATCGGAAGGCGCCGAGCGCCGCATTCTCGTCGGCGGCGAGCATGCCGTTCCGCCGGACGTGTTCCCGCCGGATGTCGCCTATGTCGCGCTCGGCCATCTGCATCGGCCGCAGGCGATCGGGCGCGAGAGCATCCGCTACTCCGGCTCGCTGCTGCCGCTCTCCAAGACCGAGATCGACTATCGTCACGGCGTGTCGATCGTCACGATCACGGAAACCGCGACGACGGTCGAGCATGTCCCGCTGCCGCGTCCCACGGCCTGCCTGCGCATTCCGCCGCGCGGCGGCATGGCGCGGAACGATGTCGACGCCGCTTTCGCGGCGCTCGCCCTCGATCCGGCGACGCCGGCGGATGAGAAGCCTTTCGTTCATCTGACCATCGCCGCCGAAGGGCCGATCGTCGGCCTGGACGCCGAGATCGACGCGATAGCGGAGAAATTTCCGATCCGCCTCGCCTCGCTCACCGTGGAGCGCCCGCAGCGCGCCGAGACGGAGGCGCCGGCGCCCGCCGCGCTGCGCCTTTCGGAACGCCAGCCGGTCGAGCTGTTTCGCGAGGCCTTCGCGCTCACCCATAAAGCCGAGCCGACGGCGGAGCATCTCACTTTGTTCCATTCCGCCGCGATGGAGGAATAGTGCGCATTCTCGCGATCCGGGGCGAAAATCTCGCGAGCCTCGCCGAGCGTTTCGAGATCGATTTCGAGAAGGAGCCTCTGCGCGGCGCCGGCCTCTTCGCCATCACCGGCGAGACCGGCGCCGGCAAATCGACGATTCTCGACGCGCTCTGCCTCGCGCTCTACGACGCATTTCCGCGCGTCGCCGCGCAGGGCGTCAATGAGAGCGTTCCCGACCCCAGCGGCCAGACGGTGAGCGCGGCCGATCCGCGCTCCATTCTGCGCCGCGGCGCGGGACGCGGCTTCGCGGAGGTGGATTTTCTCGGCCGCGACGGCGAGCGTTATCGCGCCCGCTGCGACATTGCGCGCGCTCGCGGGCGAGCGACAGGCAATCTGCAGCAGCGCAGCCGCGCGCTGCATCAGCTGGATACGGACGGCGCGGTCGTCGCGGCGGTGGCCTCGGGCGTCGAGCCGGTGCGCGCCAAGGTCATAGAGCTCACCGATCTCACCTTCGAGCAATTCCGCCGCACCGTGCTGCTGGCGCAAGGCGATTTCGACGCTTTCCTGCGCGCCGATTCGAAAGAGCGCGCCGATCTGCTCGAGAAGATCACCGGCGCCTCCGTCTATGCGGAAATTTCCAAGCGCGTCTATCTGCGAACGAAAGCCGCGCTGGAGGCGCTGGATCGTCTGCGCCGCCGTCGCGACGAGATCGGCCTGCTGCCGGCCGAGACGCGCGCGGAGCTGGAGAGCGAGCGCGACACCTCAGCCGCGGCCCGCGCCGAGGCCGCGCGCGAGCGCGACGAAGCCGCCGCTCTGCTGCAACGCCATGCGGCGATCACGCAAATGGAGACGCGCCTCGCCGAGGCGGAAACCCGCGAGCTGTCGGCGCTCGCCGCGCAGGAATCCTTGGCGGAAACGCGCGAGCGGGCGAAGATTCTCGATCTCGCCGAGCCGCTGCGCGCGCCCCTCGCCGCGCGCGAGGCGGCGACGCAAAATCTCGCGCGTGCGACGGCGAGCGAGATCGCCGCACGCGAAGCCGCAGCGAAAGCGCAAGCCGCGCTCGAAGAGGCGCGCGAAAGAGAAGCGCAAAAGCGCGCGCGTTTGGAGGCGGCGGAAGCCGAATTCGAACACTTCGGCCCGCTATGGTCGGCGGCCGAACATCTCGACGCCGAAGTCCTCGCGGCGGAGCGAGAGGCGGCGCAAGCGGAAAAAATCGCGCATGAGGCCGCGCGCGTCGCGCAGCAGAAAGCCGACGAAGAGACCGCGCTGGTCGCGCAAGTCGCGACGACGGAGACGCGCGCCGAGACGATGCGCGCCGCGCTGGGGCGTCTCGCCGCGGCGGAGCCGCTGCTCACGCGCTGGAGCGAAATCGCCGAGTGGCTCGGCCGCCGAGGCGAGGCGGCGAAATCGCTCGCCCGCGATGCCACGCGCGCGAAAAAGCTCGGCGCGGAGATCGACGCCGCGACACGCGAGCTGGAGACGCTCGACGGCGCGGATCGCGCGGCGAAAACCGAGCGCGCCACGCTGACCGAGCAAATAGAGACGCGCGGCGCCGCGCTCGCGCAGCTGAAGGAAGACGAGGCGAGCGAGCGTCGCCGCGTGGTGGACGCGCTCGCGCGTCTCGCCGCGCAGCTCGAGATGCAGATGCGCCGCCATGCGAAGGCGCGAGACCTATGGCGCAGCGCCATGCTCGATCTCGAGGGCGCGAATGTCGTGCAGGAAAACGAGACGCGCGCGCTGCGCGATGCAAGCGCCGCGCGCGAGCTTTGCGAGGCGAAGCGCGGCGAGGTGGAGCGGCTGGGCGAGATCGCCGACGTCGCCGTCTCCAAGCAGGCGCTGGCGCTACGCGCGAGCCTCGTCGATGGCGCGCCCTGCCCCGTCTGCGGCGCGCGCGCGCATCCCCATGCGCATGAGAGCGAGACCGCCGATGCGCTGATCGCCGAGCTGCGCGCGCGCCGCGACGCGCTGCGCCGCGAGATGGTGGAAGCCGAGCGCGCGATCGCCGCGGCGAGCGGCCGCCTCTCCGCAGCGCAGGAGCGCGCCGCCGACGCCACGCGCCGATGCGACGAGGCGCTCGCCGAAAGCGACGAGGCCGCGAGAGATTACGATGAAGCGCGCGCGCGCTGGCCCGAGGATGCGCCGGCGCCGGCCTCGATCGAGGATGACGCGGCGCTCACGCGCCTCGCGGAGCGCCTCGAGCGCGAGAGCAATGCGCTCGACGAACGGCTGAAGAGCGCGCAGGCGCTACGCGCCGATATGGATGCGCTGCGCCTCGCGCATGATCGTCTCGCCGCCGCGATCGACGAGCGCCGGCAGAGGCGCGACGACATCGTCGCGCGAATCGCCGCCGCGCGTGAAGAGACCGCGCGCATCGGCGAGACCCGCGCCGCCGCGACGGAGAGCCTGAGCGCCGTCGATCGCGCGCTCGCGCCTTTTCTGCCGCTCTGCGATCTTTCGCTCGCCGATCTCGATCGCGATGCTGCGGGCGCGATGCGGCGACTGAAGCAGCGCGGCGCGGATTTTCGCGAGGCGCAGGAGAGCGCCGCGCATATGGTGCGCAGCCTCGAGGAGCTGATGCAAAATCTCGCCGGCCTTCGCATAGAGGCGCGCGCCCGCGCCGAGGCGGCGGCGACGGCGAAGAGTCAGCGCGAAGAGCGCGCCGGCGTCCTCGCCGAGCGTCGCGCGCAACGTGGCGAATTGCTGGGCGGCGAGCCGACGGCGATCCATCGCACGCGCTGCAATGACGCGCGTCTCGCGGCGCAGCAGGCGCTCGAATCCGCCGCGCGCGACAAGGCCGAGACCGAGGCGCGCCGCGCGGGCGCCGAGCGCGATCTCGCCCATGCCGGCGAGGCGCTCGCAGAAGCGCGCGCGCGGAGCGAGACGGAAGCGCGGAATTTCACCGAGGCCCTGATCATTGCGCAGATCGACGAAGCGGCGGCCCTCGCCCTGCTCGCCGTCTCGCCGCAGGAGCGCGCGCAATTGCACGCGCGGCTGGAGACGGCGGACGCAGCGCTCGCCGCCGCGCGAACGGAAAGAGACGCGCGCGCGCGCGATCTCGCCGATGCGCTCGCCGCCGGGCGTCCGGAACAGGATGTCGCAATAGCGGACACGCGCCGCGCCGAGGCGGAGGCGAAATTGGAAGCTCTGGCGCGGCGGCTCGGCGAGATCGGCGAGCGGCTCGCCGCCGATGATGTCGCGCATGGGCGCGCGCAGACGCTGGCCGGCGAGATCGCCGCAGCGGAGGCGACACATAAGAGCTGGGCCGAGGTCGACGCCGCCATCGGCTCTGCGAGCGGCGACAAGTTCCGCCGCTTCGCGCAGAGCGTGACGCTGGAGCATCTCGTCGCGCTCGCCAATCGCAATTTGGCGACGCTGACGACGCGCTATCGGCTCGAGCGCTCGGCCAGCGACACCGCCGATCTCGGCCTGCAGATCGTCGATCGCGATCTTTGCGACGAGCGGCGCTCGACGCGCTCGCTCTCCGGCGGCGAGCGCTTTCTCGCTTCGCTCGCGCTGGCGCTCGGCCTATGCAGCCTCGAGGGGCGCGGCTCCTTCGTCGACACTCTGTTCATCGACGAAGGCTTCGGCACGTTGGATCAAGGAACCCTCGACGTCGCCATGGACGCGCTGGAGCGGCTGCATGGGCAGGGCCGCAAGGTCGGCGTCATCAGCCATGTCGAGTCGCTGCGCCAGCGCATTCCCGTGCAGATCAGGGTGGAGAAGCGCGGCGGCGGCCGCAGCGCGGTGCGCATAGAGGCGCGAGGAGGATGGATCTCTGCGCTGCAGCCGACATGACGACGCAGCGCCTTCGAAGCGCGTTCGAAAAAAGGAATATTATATGCGGTTCTTTATCGGACTCTTGCTCGGCTTCTCTGTCGGAACAGTGTTTGCCTTCCCGATCCTGATCTGGATGGCGGCACTGATCGCGCCACTGTTTCGTTTCATCGGACTGCCGAACGAATCGACCTACCCGCAAATCCTGATACCATTCGTGATTGTCTACTCGGTATTCGCCGCTTGCTCGATTCGCCTCGGCAAAATTGCTCACGTCGATTCGCTTCTGCTCGGCTTTTTGCTGGCGTTTCCTGTCGTCTCCCTCGGCATTCTCGCCGCCTTGACCCTCGGAGAGCAAGCGATCGATTGAATTGGCGCGCGCCGGGACGGCCGTGTCATACGTTTTTTCTGCCGCCTCACGGCTCTGGATTGCTTCGCTTCGCTCGCAATGACGGCCACGAGGATCATCGCTTCTTCGAGCGAAGCAATCACTTGGAAAATTGGCCTCACAGCGCGTTGCGATACGCCTTGCGTGAGAAGATCGTCATGAAGATGATCCACACGTCGAGCGGCAGCGACCAATGGTCGATGTAATAGAGATCATGCTCGACGCGCAGGCGGATCTTCTCCGGCGAGTCGATCTCGCCGCGCAGACCGTTCACCTGCGCCCAGCCGGTGATGCCGGGCTTCACATTGTGGCGGCGCGCATAGAGGGCGATCTTGCGCTCGAAAATCTGGTCATGCGCCAGCGCATGCGGGCGCGGGCCGACCAGCGACATCTCGCCGCGCAGCACATTGATGAGCTGCGGCAGCTCGTCGATATTGTAGCGGCGAAGGAAGCGGCCGACGCGCGTCACGCGCTTGTCGCCGGCCGTCGCCTGGGTGATGTCGCGGCCGTCCTCCATCGTCGTCATGGAGCGGAATTTGGCGATGCGGAAGGGCTCGCGGTTGAAGCCGTGGCGACGCTGGAAGAACAGCGCCGGGCCTTTGCTGTCGAGCTTGATCGCCGCCGCGACGAGGAGCAGCAGCGGCGACAGCGCGACGAGGCCCGCGGCCGAGAAGACGATATCGAAGAGACGCTTGGCGATGATCTCGAGCGAATCGTGCCGGCGGCCGCTGAGATTGAGGCTGGCGATCGAGCCGATCTTGTTGATATGCGCATCGACGAAACGGTCGAGCACGCGCTCCGGCCCGAGATGAATCGACGCCGGGACGCGCAGGAAGGCGGCCACGCAATCGTCGATGACGTCGGTGCGGCTCCAGGGCGCGAGAATGAACACATCATCCGGCAGCAGCATGCGGGCGGAGGCCTGCGCCAGAGCGAGATCATCCTGCATGGCGTCGGCGCGGTCGCGCAGCGCCACGGCGGCGACGACATTCATGCCGCTCTCCCAGGGCTGATAGCGGCGCATGAACTCGTCTATGTCGCTCTCGAAGCCGACGAGGAAGACCCGGCGGGCGGAGGCGCCGCCACGCTCGGCGCTGCGCCGAACCACGCCGACCAGCGCCGCGCGCGCCGCATAGACGGAGAGAAATCCCGTCGCATAGAAGAGCACGAAGGCGCCGCGCGAGGATTCCTCGGTGGCCTTGGCGAGAAAGCCGAAGGTCAAGGCGCAGACGAAAGCGACGCTCCACAGAACCGCGCCGCGCCAGCCATGGCCTTCCAATGTCAGATAATTCTTGATCGCATATTCGTGCCGCATGACGTTCGAGAGCACGAAGAGGATCGCCGCGAACATGCACAGCCGCAGATTGGGCAGCGTCGAGCCGTCATAGCCATAGGCGAAATAATGATACAGCGTCTCGCTGGCGATGGCCGTGGCGAGAATGACCGCCACATCGACCAGCGCCGCGATCACCGAGAAGGAGGCGCGCATCAGCGCCGCATTCGGGCTCGGCATGGCGCGCGACCAGCCGCTGCGCAATGCTGCGCTGTCGGTTCCAGCTTTGACGCGAGCGTCGTCCTTGCGGAGCGACGAAAAGGGAAGATCGGCGATACTCGACACGGCTCGTCTCCAACCCGATACTGCCGCCGTGCCGTAATGGAGCAATTCCCCCGTTTTGGCCGGCTTTCGGATCGGAAGCTGCAATCCGCCTGCCCGCAGAGCGGCGAAAAGGCGGCGAATCGGAGGGAGCGGCGGGGAGGCGAAAGCGAAGCCCGCGCCCAACTCATTGATAAATAAAATATTTACCATATTCGAGGGCGAAATCGCGCGGCTGCGGCGCCGCGGCGCCGAGAGAAGCCTTCACAATGGCGTCATCCTGCCTATAGACTATGGCCGCGGCTCGGGGGCTGGGAGGCGTCCGAACGATTCGCGGAAAGAGGGCCGAGGTGACCGTTCACTTTCGCCAGTCCAATGTTTCGCCGCAGGCCTGTCCTGCATTGGTTCTCAACGCCGACTATCGGCCGCTGAGCTACTATCCTCTGTCCCTATGGGGGTGGCAGGACGCGATAAAGGCGGTCTTCCTCGACAGGGTCAACATCGTCTCGGAATATGACAAGACGGTCAAAAGTCCGAGTTTCGAAATAAGATTGCCCTCTGTCGTTTCGCTCAAAGCCTATGTAAAGCCGGCCCGCCATCCCGCCTTCACCCGATTCAACGTCTTTCTTCGCGACCGCTTCACCTGCCAATATTGCGGACAGCAGGACGATCTCACCTTCGATCACGTGATCCCCCGCTCCAAGGGCGGCGCCACCACCTGGGATGTCCTCCGGGGGGTGGGGGACATATTGTATGTGTTGGTTCAGAGGGTTAGGAACACGATATATCGTGTAACCGCCTCTTGTAACCCGCAAGGGGCCCATGGGCCACAGGGTTACAATATGCCTCGTTGCGCGGAGATGCTCATATGACCGAGCATCCGGCAGCGCATCTGCGCACCCTCGTTCTCAATGCCGACATGCAGCCGCTGTCGTGGGCGCCACTCTCGATCTGGAGCTGGCAGGACGCCTTCGTGGCCGTCATGCAGGATCGGGTCGTGCAGGTGAAAGCCTATGAGGACGTCCACGTCCGATCCGCCTCGCGAACGCACGAAGTCCCCTCCGTAGTCGCCCTCAAAGCCTATCGACGGCGCAAGGTGGCGGCGTTCACGCGCTACCACGTCTTCGTGCGCGACGAGTTCCGCTGCCAATATTGCGGCGATAAATTCAGCCCCAAGGAACTCACATTCGACCACGTGATTCCGCGTAGCAAAAATGGAATTGCCGAGTGGTCGAACATCGTGGCGTGCTGCCCAGCGGACAACCTTCGCAAGGGCAATCTCACGCCCAAGCAGGCCGGCATGAGGCTGCTGCGACAACCCTTCGAGCCGAGCCCTCGCCAGCTCGACGAGATCGCTCGCCGGCTCCAATGCGCTCAGGACCTCCATCAGTCGTGGATGGACTTCCTGTATTGGGATAGCGAGCTCGAACGGTAACGGTCGGGCGGTCAAGACCAAGAAAGGACTGGGGGCTTTGCCCCCAACGACGTGTCAAAGGGTGGGTCCTCGCAATCCTCGCCATGCTCGCCCTTCGGGCTGCGCGTGGCTCCGGGTTGCTCCGGTCCCGGCGCTTCGCGCCGCCTTTGACACTCTGCCCCCCAGTCTCGCCGACGGGCAGGGTTGCAGGCGAGGCCTGCAACCCTTTTTCAATCTCTCGACGAAGTCCTGCTCTATCGAAAGGTGAAGCTGCACCTTAATCTTCGCGAAATTGGTGCCGTTTTGAGGCTCTTGACTTCCCAACACCAAAGATCAACTCTTCATTCGAAGGAGCACGCAAACATGCGTATGGTTTTTCGTCGCCTGACCGGGCAAGTGATTCATGAAGAGCCTTGGTCGGGCATCTCGGCAACCCCAGCAGAATTTCGGGAGCACGCCAAGACCGCCCTATTTGGATTTTATGCGACCGACGATCGATGTTTCTGGCCAAAGGCCGAACACACGTGCGCCGCAGAAGAGGTTATAATCCTCGACACAGAGGGCGAACTGATTGCTCGCTACACGATTAACGATATTATGGCAGATACTAAACTTACCCTAGTTGGACGACACTAATAAAATAGCTAGCAACAAATGCACCAGCTTAAATGCGGCTGTTGCTTTGATGGTTGGCGGAGCCAAAACACCTAGCGGTATAAAGCTGGCATATAGATATGAGAAAGATGCAAAGAAATTTTTTCTGTGATTTTCACAACACCAATTGCGATGATGGTCGTTGTACAATTCATTATTGCGCCGCATCTCTCGCCAAGAATGGCAAACAGGCTTCGTTAAAAAAGCCTATAAATCCCCAATATCCAGATTCATTTCTAGAGAAAGAACTTCCTAAAGTCGCAAAAGCAGTTGCAAAGCAGTATTGTAAATATAGAGGAATTACGCTATCTAAGGATAAATTTACTAAATTAGCAGCCAGTCCATTTATTATCGAAGAAGCAAGAAAGAGAATAACATCAATAATTGCGATATTTATGAAATAATTAAACACCCATAATAAGCACAGCCCCGCGCCTCTATGGCCACGTCGCAAAACCATCATGTGCAGAGAGGCATCAATGCGCGTTGTTTTTTACATATTATTTGCAATACTATTCCTATGCAACCCAGTGTTTTGGATTGTTTCTTTTCGTGCTGTACTAGGCGTATTTCATGAGTCTGGAATTATAGATATATCGATGGCTGCATTAGTCGTTTGGGGTATTTATTATACTATAAGACAATCAAGTCACTAGCAATGCAAAACAACCAAAATTGTCGGTTTTCGTATGTGTGATCGAGGGCAGCTCTATGGGCTGCGATCTGTTTCTTCGTCCAAAAGGCATTGGTATGCCCTTCATATTTCATATGTTGTATACACAGCGCAAACAGAAATCGTGCATTCGCATAGTTGGCGAGGACGTAAGCCTGTGTGGCTAGTCATCGATCACCTTCCGCAACGCTGTGACGAACGCCAACGGCAGCACGATCCTCCCCTGCTCCGAGAGCAGCCCGCGCACCTCGTCGATCTTGAAGCCCTCGTCGAAGAGGAACTCCTCGTCCAGAAACCGCCGCACTGCGTCCCGTTCCGCCTCCGTGAATGCCTCCTCCGCCGGCGCCGGCAGGACGGCGGTCTCGGGGGCGTCGGCCTCCGCGTCCGCCTGCGGAAGGGCGTCATAGCACTGCTCGGGCGTCAGCGCGGCGATTGGCGTCAGGCGCCCGTAGGCCTTGCGGAGGGTCAGCAAGTCGCGCCGTAGCTGGTTCCGCTCCTCGGCCACGGCGCGGATGCGCACCCTCGTCGTCTGATCCCGAACTTCGGCGACGAGCTCCTCGATGGCGGCTTCCCCTCGGCTTTTGGATCTGCCCCGCTTGCGGACGGCCTCCGTTTCCTTCTGGCTGGCCGCGCAGAGATCCACAAGCCGCTTCAGCCGATCGGGCTGGTCGCGGATGCCCTGCTCCTTGGGACCGCCCCACCGCTCCTTGGTGATGCGCCCGACCGCGGACACCGTGATCGGCTTTCCCGCTGCGATCAATTCGCAGCAGGCCGTCCACACCCGCTCGATGCTGGCGCGGCCCCGCGCGGTCGTGTTCTCCAGCAGGCCGTTCTTGAACTCTTCGGCAAGCTTCGTATCGGACGGATCGTTCTCTTCGGCCTCGCGATCGGCCATCGGCGCCTCTTTCCCGGTTGAGCCAACGCTCCCACGCCAACTCAACCCTGCACCGCAGCCCGCAGCGCATCGTGCATCCCGGTCGTACGGACCGAATAGCTCGGCGGATCGACGACCGCCTTCCTGAACACTTCCCGGCTGCCGACCAGAACGACCTTCTCCCGCGCCCTCGTCACGGCGGTGTAGAGCATCGTCCTGTCCATGATCTGGCTCGCCGTCACGGGAATCACCACTTTGAGCATCTGGCTGTTATTCGGCGTGCAAGTTTGACCCCCATACGAGGGGAATCGGCGTTGAAAATTGACCCCCTCTGGTGAAGTCCGGACAGTCCGCCCGTTTTGGTTGAAACGGCGGGTGGTGGGGGATGTTGATTGTGGAGACGATCGGACGAATCCGTCGCGAACATTTCGTCAAGGGCAAGACGATCAAGGAGATCGCTCGCGATCTGGGCATTTCACGGAACACGGTCCGCAAGGCGCTGCGGTCGGAGGCAACGTCCTTCGCTTACGAGCGCGACAATCAGCCGTTTCCCAAGCTCGGGCCTTGGTCGGACAAGCTCGATGAGGTTCTCGCGGAGAACGAGAAGAAGGCGCCGCGCGAGCGGCTAACCCTGATCCGTATTTTCGAAGATCTGAGCGGCCTGGGCTACGCGGGCGGCTATGACGCTGTGCGTCGCTACTCGCGCAAATGGCGCAGCGAGCAAGGCGCGGCGACGGCGGCCGCCTATGTGCCGTTGAGCTTCGAGCCGGGCGAAGCCTACCAGTTCGACTGGAGCCACGAGATCGTTGTGCTCGACGGCGTGACGACGACCGTGAAGGTGGCGCACATGCGTCTGTGCCACAGCCGCATGCCTTTCGTTCGCGCCTATCCGCGTGAGACGCAGGAGATGGTTTTCGACGCGCATGATCGCGCCTTTACCTTCTTCAGGGGCGCCTGCACGCGCGGCATCTACGACAATATGAAGACGGCGGTGGAGACGATCTTCGTCGGCAAGGAGCGCAAGTTCAATCGTCGCTTCGCGCAAATGTGCAGCCATCATCTCGTCGAGCCGGTCGCCTGCACGCCAGCGTCCGGCTGGGAGAAAGGCCAGGTCGAAAATCAAGTCGGCCTGGCGCGGGAGCGGTTCTTCACGCCGCGCCTGCGGTTCAAGACCTACGACGATATGAACGCCTGGCTTCTCGATAAATGCGTCACCTACGCCAAGGCTCATCCGCATCCGGAAATCGCGGACAAGACGGTCTGGGAGGCATTCGAAGAAGTGCGTATTGAACGAACCCGCTACGCGGGAGGGGCGGCGAGATCGGTGAAGTGAAGCTTCCTGTCTGAGAGGATGTGATTGCCACATCACCCCTCTCGAGACAGGAGCCCCAGATGGCTGCCACGAGCCCTCTTCGTCAGCGCATGACCGAAGACATGACGATCCGCAATCTCTCGCCGGCGACGCAGCAATCCTACCTCTATGCGGTAGCGCGTTTCAGCCGACATTTCGAGTGTTCGCCGGACCTGCTCGGCACGGAGCACGTCCGCGCCTATCAGCTACATCTGGTCACCCAAAAATATTCCTGGACGCACATCAACCAGGTCGCCTGCGCACTGCGGTTTTTCTACGGCGTCACGCTCGGTCAAAAGGACGCCTTGGAGCGGATCGTCTTCGGCCGCGAGCCGGAGAAGCTGACGCCGGTCCTCGCGCCGGAAGAAGTCGCGCAGTTTCTGGAAGCAGTCGTCGGACTGCGCAACCGCGTCGCTTTGACGACGGCATATGCGGCCGGGCTGCGGGTCGGCGAGGTCGCGCGTCATCTTCTGGAGAGCGGGGTCGACATTCGCGTCATCCAGGTTCTGCTGGGTCACGCCGATCTGTCCTCGACGTCGCGCTACACACGCGTCGCCGCTGATCTCATCGCCGCCACGCCGAGCCCCTTCGACCGTCTCTCGCTCAGGGTGATGCCGCCCGAATAGTCGGCGCGCATGCGCCAAAAGATCGAGGTCGCGGATATTTTCCGCCGCTATGGCGCCGCGTTTCGCGCGGCGCAAGGCGTCCGACTGTCTATCGACCAGCGCCGCGCGATGGCGGCCATCGAGGCGTGCCGAACGGCGGCGCTCGGCGGGCATGTCGAGCAGTGCGAGGACTGTGGAGAAGTTCGCGTCTCTTATAATAGCTGCCGCAATCGACATTGCCCCAAGTGCCAAGGGCTCGCGCGTGCGCAGTGGCTCGCCGATCGTCGCGCCGAGCTCCTGCCGGTTCCGTATTTTCACGTCGTCTTCACCGTGCCGGCGCCGATCGCTGCGATCGCTCTCCAGAACAAGGCCCTCGTCTACGATATTCTGTTCAAGGCGGCGTCCGAGACGATCCGCGTCATCGCCGCCGATCCGAGGCATCTCGGCGCCGAGACCGGCATGATCGCCGTCCTGCACACCTGGGGGCAGACTCTCACGCATCATCCGCATGTCCATTGCATCGTGCCGGGCGGCGGTCTCGGGCCGGATGGACGCTGGGTCGCCTGCCGACCCGGCTTCTTCCTGCCCGTGCATGTTCTCTCCCGGCTTTATCGTCGCTTGTTTCTCGAGCGCGTGAACGCAGCGTTCGACGCCGGCAATCTGACGTTCTTCGGCGACCTCGCGGCGCTGCGAGCGCCGGCTGCGTTCGCCCGCTATCTCGCCCCGTTGCGCGACATCGAATGGGTCGTCTACGCCAAGCGCCCGTTCGGCGGCGCGCGACAGGTCCTCGATTATCTCGGCCGCTACACGCATCGTGTCGCGATCGCCAATGGACGGCTGCTGGCATGCGACGACGGCGTCGTGCGCTTTCGGTGGAAAGATTATCGCGCCAACGACAAAATCAAGGCGATGACTCTCGACGCCGACGAGTTCATGCGCCGCTTCCTCATACACGTCTTGCCCAAGGGCTTTCGGCGCATTCGTCATTTCGGCTTTCTCGCCAACGCCCGCCGCGCCCAGAAGCTCGCCCATATCCGCGCCGCTCTCGATATGGCCGAACCGCCGCCGAGCGTCGAACCCACCGACTATCGCGAGCGATACGCCATGCTCACCGGCAAGAGGATCGACATCTGCCCCTGCTGCGGCGGCCGCATGGTCGATTTCGGCCCTTGGCCGCGTCCTTCGCCGCCGCGCCACTCGACGCAAAGATGCGACACCTCATGAGGCCGATGAATCGCCGCCCGTTCTTACTCGCCGACTTCGACGGACACACTCCTGCGCCGAACGGGAGCGATCGGCGCGGCGCGCGTTTCCACGCCGCCATCCAGAGATCGCGAGCGCAGCGCCGATCGCAGATCCACCCGAAGCTGCGGCGCCATCGAGCATCGGCGCCCTTTCGGCCGTTCGCTGCTCGATCCTCGCAGCTGTCCCCATCTCCGATGGCGCCGTCTAAATCAGGCCCGGCGCATCGAGCGCCCATAGATCGTGGCTAACGTCACCGCGGCTTCGTTCAATCCGGCTTCAAATAGGTCCCGCGGTCCAGCCGCTGCATCATCCGTGGCGCGGGACCTATTTGAACCCTCAAGTATTCCGACGAAGCCGGCCGTGCATTCCAATATGAAGCCGGCCACCTGTTCCGATCCGAAGCCGGCCGGCGTTCCGATTTGATGTCGGCCACCGGCGTCGTGCGTGCGCAGATCGATTTGGATGATGTTTCGCGTCGTGGACGCGGTCAAGCCTGTTCGAGTTTTGCGGGCGCCGAGCGGCGCTTGCGGAGGCTGTCGCCGGAGAGCTCGAGCCGGTAGGCGTTATGGATGACGCGGTCGAGGATGGCGTCGGCGATCGTCGGTATGCCGATCATCTCGTGCCAACGATCGACCGGAACCTGGCTGGTGATGACGAGGGAGCCGGCGTCGTAGCGATCCTCGACGATCTCCAGCAGATCGCGCGCCTGGTCGCCGACGAGCGCCTCCGGCCCCCAATCGTCGAGGATCAGCAGCCGCGCGCGTGCGATCTTGCGCAGCAGCCGGCCGTAGCTTCCGTCGCCATGGGCGACCGCGAGATCGGTGAAGAGGCGCGGCACGCGATAATAGAGCACCGATATGTCCTGCCGGCAGGCCTTCTGGCCGATCGCGCAGGCGAGCCAACTCTTGCCGAGCCCGCTCGCCCCGGTGATCAGCAGATTGCGCCGTTCGGCGATCCAGTCGCAGGCGGCGAGCTTCAGGAACAGAGCCCGGTCGAGCCCGCGTGGGCTCTGATAATCCACATCCTCGACGCTGGCCGGATGGCGCAGGCGAGCGGCGCGGGAGCGCGTCTCGAAGCGCTTCTGACGACGCAGCGTCAGCTCGTATTCGAGCAGCAGGCCGAGCCATTCGGCGTGGTCGAGGCCTCGGGCCTCGGCCTTGTGCTCGAGTTCCTTGAACCCTTTGGCGAGGCCATAGAGCCCGAGCGCGTTCAATAGATCGAGTGTCGGATGGGCGAGCATCGATGGGTTCCTTTCAGTGGTAATAGCCGGGACCGCGGAGATTTTCGTGATCGAGCAGCGTCGCCGGAGCGCCGTCCCTCGCGCCGGAAGCCCTGGATTTGCCGGCAAGCAATGCGGCGACGCTCTTGCAATTGAGCGCGCCGATTTCCAGCGCGCGGGCGGAGACGGCTTCGGCCTGGGCGGCGTCGACGCCGCGATAGAGCTTCAGCAGCCCGAGGCAGGTCCGAAAGCCCTGCTCGGGATGACGCCGCGCGGCGAGCACGGCGATGATGAGCCCCTCGGTGTGCGGCCCGATCGTCGCCGCCCAGCGGCGGAAGCGATCCGGCGTCCAGGCGGCGTAACGCCGGTGCGCGCTCGGCATGTGTTCCGGGGCCGTGCCGTGCCGGGCGCCCATGTAGCGGCGCTCGTGCAGGCCGACGCGCTGACCGCGGTGAAAAATCTCGATCATCCGCTCGGTGACGCGCACGTCGACCTCGGCGTGGATGAGGGCGTGCGGAACCGAGTAGAAGAAGCTCTCGACCTCGATGTGATAATCGATACTGACGCGCGCCCGCTTCCACTCGGCGAACTCCCAATCCGTCGCGGGCAAGGGGCCGAGGGCGTCGCGCTCTATTTTCTCGAACAGCTCTCTGCGGCTGATCCCCAGCTTGCGCATCGGCCGGCCGTTCATCGTCTCCATGGCGCGCGCGATAGCGGCGTTGCATTCGGCGAGCGAGAAGAAGGTCTGCCGCCGCAGGCGCCCCAGAATGTAGAACTGCGCGAATCTCACCCCGGCTTCGACCTTGGCCTTGTCGCGCGGCTTTCGCGGGCGCGTCGGCAGCACGCCGACGTCGTAATGCGACGTCAGCGCGCCATAGGTCCGATTGATCTCGGGGTCGTAGAAAGAGGACTTATTGACGCCGCTCTTGAGATTATCGGGAACCAGCAGCCGCGGCGTCCCGCCGAAAAAGCGGAACATGCGCACATGCGCGCCGGTCCAATCCGCCAGCTTCTGCGTCCAGCTCGCCTCGGCGTAGGTGAGATTGGAGGCGCCGAGCACGGCGACGAAAATCTCCGCCTCACGGATCTCGCCGGTCACCGGGTTCACGATCCCGATCCGCTTGCCGGAATAATCGACGAAGACCTTGTCGCCGGCGACGTGATGCTGCCGCATCACCGGCGTCAGCCGCCGCTCGAAGCCACGAAAAAGATCGCAGAACCGGCTGTAGCCATAGCCCTCGGGGTTGGCGTCCCGATATTCCTCCCACAGGATCATCAGATTGACCCCGGGGCGCTTCATCTCCCGCGCCAGCTCCGCCCAGTCCGGCTCGACCCGGCGTCGTTGGCCCGTCTTGAAGCCGGGGCGCGCGAACAGCCGCTGCTCCAGCGCGTCGTCACTGGTCTCTTCCGGCAGCGGCCAGATCAGCCCCGCCGCCGCCGTTCGCTTCAAATAATCCTGCACCGTGCTGCGCGCCACGCCGAGCCGCCGCCCGATCTCCCGCGCGCTCACCCCCTCATGGGCGAGCCGCAGCATCTGCCGAAGTTGTCGCATCGTGAGTTCTCTCTTCGCCGGCATCCCGTTCTCCTCGTCGATCTCGACGAAGCGGAATGCCGCAGTTGCTGACCTGTGGGCAGCAGACGAAAAGAGGACCGGAAGGGCCTCCCGGTGGCCGGCTTCAGTTCGGAACGGTGGCCGACTTCAAATCGGAACGCCGGCCGGGATCAAATCGGAATCCCTGGCCGGATTGCGTCGGAATTCGCAGAAGAAGAGCGCCCGAAGCTCGTTCCGCTGCGCGGGCGGTTCGACGGATTCCACGAGCTGACCGCGTCGGTGTCGAAGACTTGCCTCGTGCGCTTCGACAACAATAAATACTCGGTCAATGCGAGCGCCGTCGGCGCCCCGGTCGAGATCCACGCCTACGCCGACCGCATCGTCTTCCGCCAAAAAGGGCGGGTGGTCGCCGAACATGCTCGGGCCTTCGGGCGCGGCGCGACGATCTTCGATCCCTGGCATTATGTGCCAGTTCTCGCGCGCAAGCCCGGCGCGCTACGGAACGGCGCGCCGTTCAAGGACTGGGTGTTGCCGGGAGCGATCGAGCGCGTGCGGCGCAAGCTCGCCGGCAGCAATGATGGCGATCGACAGATGGTCAAGGTTCTGGCCGCCGTCGTCGAGGACGGATTGACCGCGGTGGAAGCCGCCTGCGCGGAGGCGCTCGGCCAAGGCGTCCATTCCGCCGACGTCATTCTCAACATTCTCGCTCGCCGGCGCGAGCCGCCGCCCCCGCCGACGATCCCGACGCCCGAGTCGTTGATGCTGCTGCACATGCCGCTCGCCGACTGCGCCCGCTATGATCAATTGAGGAGAACAGGCTGATGGAACGCACCAAGCTCTTCGATCTCATGGGAGAGCTCAAGCTCTTCGGCATGAGGAACGCCTATGACGAGGTGATGTCGAGTGGCATAAAGAGGCAGCATGAGCCGCCACGCATCGTCGGCGATCTTCTCGAGGCGGAAATCGCCGAAAAGCACGCGCGCTCCATCAAATATCAGATGACGATCGCCAAATTGCCGCTGGCGAAGGACTTCGACGGCTTCCAGTTCAACGGTACGCCGATCAATGAAGGGTTGGTGCGCGATCTCTCGAACGGCGGCTTCCTCGACCAACAACGTAATTGTGTTTTCGTCGGTGGAACCGGTACGGGGAAGAGCCATCTTTCGATAGCGATTGCAAGAAATTGCATTCGCGCTGGAAAACGCGGCCGCTTCTTCAACACCGTCGAACTCGTCACCAGGCTCGAGACCGAAGCGCGAGGAGGTCGTCAGGGACGCTTCGCGGAATATCTCACGAGAATGGACTTCATCATACTCGACGAGCTCGGCTACTTGCCCTTCGCGCAATCTGGCGGACAATTGCTCTTCCATCTGATCAGCCGGCTCTACGAACGCACCTCTATCATCATCACTACCAATCTCGCATTCGGCGAATGGCCGAGCGTGTTCGGCGACGCGAAAATGACCAGCGCGCTGCTCGATCGCCTCACCCACCATTGCGACATCGTCGAGACCGGCAACGAAAGCTGGCGCTTCAAGAACCGCGCCTGACGCTTCCCGATCACATCGCGAACCGAAACGCACTCGCCCCGGCTGCGCAACCCCGCCAGCTCCGCCGGGGCGAGCGCTCGCGTTCCGCCCTACGCCAAAAGGGGGTCAATTTTGAACGCCGATCGGGGGTCAATTTTCGATGCCGATTGACAGACAGTTGGTAGAACAGGGCTTCGTAGCCGTTCTTCTTCAGGAACTGGTCGAGGATCTTTCCCTTCTTCAGCCGGGCGGAAGGCTCGGCCTTCTCGGGGAAAAGCTCGCAGGCATGGGCGACGAAGTCGACGAGATCCCATTCGGAGGTATGTTCCAGAACGACTTCGATGTCCTCCTGAGCCCCCATGCGGGTGAGCCAACCGAGCCGCTTCGGCCTGTCGTCCTCTTGGGCGCCGCCCTTGCGGGCGCGGTCGTGCAGCAGCACCCTCGATTTTTCGATCAGCGCGAAGCGGGCCTGCATGGACTTGAGCATCAGGTCGATCTCCTTTTCGAGAGCATCGACTAGGTTGCGCTCGCGCTCGACGAGCCGGCTCTTCTTCCCGGCGGCCTCGGCTTCCGCGACCTTCTCTTTGACGCGTTGCAGATCCTTGGCCTTTTCACCGATCGAGAAGACGTGGGTGTTGAAAGCCACGACTTGGCCGTTCAGGAACTCGGGGCCGGTGATGAAGAACCGGCAGAGGGCGCAGTTGCGGGGGCCGCCGGGAACTGGCGCATAGTGGGGGTTGTTCTGCGAAGACAGCTTTTCCCCGCCTTGGTCGCACATGGCTCGACCGGTCGGACACACGCCATCGAGCCCGATCGACCAGAGCCCCGGGGAAGTGTCCGCCAACCGCTCCAAGCCGCTTTCGTCGTTGGACGCCACGAAATCGCTCAGGCGATTCGCGTCGACTTCGTTCATGAAGGAGAGGAAATCCTCCTCCATCCCGTCGTCGAGAGCGGCTTGAGCCTGATCGAGCACGTCCGTGATGTAGGCTGGGCCGAATTTGGCGTAGTGCAGCGTCATCAGGATCGTCGCATGCCCCGACAGGAACTCGGCGATCACCTGGATCGGGACGCCGGCCTTGACGAAGTGGGTGATGCCCGCCGCCCGCAATCCGTGGAGGGAATACGACGGATTGCGGGGAACGGCTCCAGTCAGTTCATCCTCGGCCGCCGATCTGGTAAGTTGTACCTTCTCGCCCTGAGCCGCCAGTCTGCGCTCGATCTCCGCGAGGCATTTGGGGAAGAGATTGTTCAGCCGGTTGTACGTAACCGGCTCGTCCTTGTGACCTCTCGTGTTTGTCGGGTCGCGGAACAGGAACGTATAGCCGGGCAAATTCTCTGTGGCGTCGTTCGGGTTAAGCCGCTTATCCGTGCAGAGTCGACGCGTCATCAACCGTTTGGCTGGATTGTATTTTTTTTGCCACTCGATGAGAAAGTCGATGTGCGGGGCCAGTTCCGCGCAGTCCCATGGAATGTCGTAGCCGACCTCGAACTCCGCCGACGTAACCACCGCCGTCTTGTTCGTGGTGATGTGTATTCCCACGGAGTCCCTCTGCGAAGAGTGGTCGTAGAGGCTTTTCCAGAACCCTTCCTGCCGCCCTTGGACGGCAAGAGGGTGTTCATTCGCGATCCATTCCTTCTTTTCGCGATCATAGATGGTTTCGTCCGCCTCGCCGCTGTCCAGCAGGCGCATCTGGATCGTCCGAATGGGGATGATGAGCAATGTAAGCAAGCCGAGAGATCGAGCTGGACACCAGACATTTACGAAGCAATCCAGTTTATCGTCATAGAAATCAAAGTAGTCTTCAGAAAGTGATCTCGGCCATGCGTAATCGTTCTCGGTGATCAGATCCTTCATCATCTTGATAATACGGATCGGGAGAACCTCCTTGTCGGTTTTTCCAGAACCGGATGTCCAACTGGAATCATTATCGAACGATTTGATTGGCGACTGCCAGTCTGGAAAGTTTCGTCCGTGCTCGTCCTGCCACTGCTCGAAGAACCTCTTCAAGTCGCTCAGGGCATTGTAGCCGATTTGTCGTCCTGCATAGCCTTCCCGATGGATATACTCGATGTAGGTGATTTCCGGCTCGGCGGAATCCTGCAAACGTTTGATGTGACGCCTCGAGCATTCCTGCGGCGCCAACGGCGGATCTCGAAGCGACCGTAACCATTTGATGAACGGCTTGATACTTGTGACCAAGGATTCTGGAGATTTGAAGGGCTTATTATTAATCCACCATGAGAACGCCTCCGCCCACGCCGCAAGGTCAGGGCGAGCATCGTCGCCATCCACCAACCATGCAAAAGAATGATTCAGCGTACTATTTTTATTCTTTATGAGTCTATCGCGGATCTTCCTCTCATAATTCAATTCGAATTCTGGATCAATTCCAAACTGATTTGAAAACAGCGCCTCAAATATTTTATCAAGCTGACATTTTGTCCTGGCATGCGCCGAGGACTGTGTTTTTGTCGTTTTGATCGACTCACGATATTCGTCGTCGATCCACGCCCAGAATCTATCGAAGAACTTCTCGGTAAAATCCGTGACTGAAGCGAATCTCGCGCAACCGATCAAATGCTCGAACAATGTCGAAAGCCTTTTGCGATCATACTCGTTTGTCCTTCCGAGCGTCAGTCTCTCCACGACCTCCTTCAGATCCCGATGAAGGACAAATGTTTGGGCCTCGACGCCGCTGCCGATCCAACCTACGTTAGCGGGCGTCATCATGCCTGCGGGGTAAAGTATGAGATCGTGGTTGCGCGCCTGTTCGATAAGGAGCCTGACGCCGCGACGGAGCCTAACGCCTCCTTTCGCACGCTTTTTATCGTCGCCAACGCCGAACCCGTGCTCCCGAATTTCGACCGAACACTCAAGCATTTCATCGATGCATCCGATTACATCGTCGACGCTTTTTGCCTCGAGCAAGGCATCACGGACACCCGTGAAATATTCATGATTGCATTTGTTGTAGTGAAGCAGAGATTTTCCCGCCTTCACTTCCAAATATTCTCTCAGAGAATTAGCGTATGAATGCCATTTGTCCACCGGCTCGTTTCGAACGAATAGCCGATTAAGCGACAGGTTGACCTCTATATTTCCGAAAGTTTCTACCTCGGTAGTGACGTGCAGCAGGCGCTTCGTAACAGGTGTGTCCAACATAGCTCGCTCATGTGTTCCAATGGGCAAAAAGATTCAAGGGATCAGATTTCCAGTGATAATCTAATATTCCGTTATTTGGTGGAATGACATAATCGTTATCGGAATCGAAATTGCTCGCGGCATCCAGCATATTCTTTATGCGCTCGAATGATGGCTTCGTGTAGACCAGTTGGGATTCGATGCTCTTGTGGTGCATTGCCTGCTGGATCACCACGGGCGGCAGGCTCATGTCCACGAGGGTCTGTCCATAGAGGTGGCGCAAGCCGTGCGGGTTCAGACCTCGATTGGCGTCGGGCGTCTCACCGATGCGATCGAGGGCCGCCTCGAAGGCTTCGTTGAAGGCGCCGATGCTCCAAGGCCTTCCGAAATCCAGATGGCTCAACGATACGAAAAGGTACGGATGGTCCAGTCCCGTCGGTCGCACATGGTCGCGATAGATGCGATAGAGATGGTAGAAAAGGGACCGAAGCCGGCCGTTCATCCAATGGGCGACGGCATAGAAGTCTGGCTCGCCATGATCGAGCAGCATCGACTTCCACCCCGCATGCTCGCTATCGTGGTACGGCAGCTTGCTTCTCGGCGTTCGCCCGAATTGTTCGGCCAGATATTGGGTGCGCTGCCCCGACACCAGTTTGCCGGTGCGCTTTCCCCTCCAAGAGATTTGTCCAAGGACAGGATCGTACAGATGCACCCTGTTCGTCCGAACATCGTCCACAAACATATGGAAGATTTCGGACTTCCGCAGCCCGGCGCCGGCGATCAATGTCAGGGCCATCATCAGCGTTAGATTGTACTTGTTCGCGATCGGGTGCCCGAAGTCCTTCGCCTGACGCGTACGTAGGCACCCCTCGAACAGCAACGGTCCGATCAGCCTCCTGGGGAACACCTTCGCACTGCCCCTGCGGGCGACGATCGCGCCGCGCGCGGCATTAAGCGGCTTGACCTTCCCGTGATTCCCCGCATCTCGGAACGAGAGGTGGAACAGCTTCGAGTGGCGTTGTTTCTGTTCGCGGGCGAAAGCGGATGACGTGGCCAAGGCGAAGCGGCTGGCGGAAAGCGGGTTCTTCTCCCCCCAGAGGTCGGTGACAGTGCGACAGAAGTCCTTGAGGACGCTCCTCGCATGAGCGAGCTTCGACGGCATCCAAGGCTCCCAAAACAACCCCGTGGGGTCCGTGCCGTCGGGTTGCACGGTGCCGTAAGCAAAAGCACTCATGCAGTTGTCGATAAAAGCGTCCGCGTCGGCTTTGTCCCCAAGCGACCCTTTATGAGTGGCGCGGAAATAGTCGTAGAAGGAGCCGATGAAGCGGGCCGCTTTTTCGAACCAAGCGGAGCTGTGGCCACGGACGCCGTCGGCGCGGAAAAAATACCACGCTTCGTAGAGGATCTGACCGGTGTCGAGGACGATCAGCGGGATCGATTGTCCAGGCGGCGTCTCCACCGGCACCCAAACCGTAGTATGGAACCTGCCCATCGCCCCGCAGCCCTATCGAAAATGAAAAATCGAATCGCTTGTCAGAGTTACACGATGCAATATACAACCCCCAAGAACGCAGGATCAAGCTGGACCATAACGGTCGCCCATGGGGTATGTCGGCGGCGAGACAGCCCGCAAAATCGTGGCTTTTCGGCAGGGAGTGCGAGTTGCAATATATCGCTTTAACCCCCATAGAAGAGAATGTCGTCGCCGCCTGCTCGGCCTGCAATCTGCGCAAGGCCGACCGGCTGCCGCATGAGGCGCATATGCTGCCGGCCCAGCCGCCTTTTCAGCCGAGCGTCGCCGATCTCCACCGCAATGGGCGGCTGTTCCCGCCCAATTATCTCCATGAGAGCTGGCTCGATTATCTCTATTGGGATTCGGTGCTGGAGCCCTGATCGCAATCGAGCCACATGCTGCGTCGCCTCCTCGTCGTCTCTTTCGCCTTCGTGCTCGCCGCCGGCGCGGGCATGATCTTCCTGCCCATCGCCGCGCTCAGCGATCCCGCGACGCGCGAGGCCGGCTCGTCCTTGGCCATGGGCGCGCTGTTCTCGGCCGAGCCCGATGATGTCGCGGCGGCCTTCGGCTATCTGCTCTGGGCCATGGGGATCGCCGCCTGCGCGGCGCCGCTCGCCATTGTGGCGCTCGTCGGCGAGATCGCCGGAGCGCGCGCCTACACCTGGTACGCCGGGGCGACGGCCCTGCTCGCCGCCGCCGCGCCGACGATACTCCGCGCCGCGCGCGGGAGCGGACGCTTTATCGAGGCGAGCCCGGCCGAGGGGCGCTTCACGCTGCTGTTCTTTCTCGCCGGGGCTTTGACGGGGACGATCTATTGGCTGATCGCCATGCGCGGGCGAGAGCCGCGCGGAGAGCGGCCGCAAGGGCTTATGTGAATATCGCCGCGTTATCGTCACTCATCGTCGTCGTCTTCCTCTTCGACCGATATCCTGTCGACGAATTTCAAATATTCTTGTGGCTCCATATGTCGCCGCAGCTCGTCAATCTCGCCGCCCAGGTCACCGGACGGGTAGATGCGTATCGTCGCCGTGAATCCACTCAGAAGCTGGTCGCGGGTCATCCGCCGCATACCACGCGGACGGCCGCTATATCTGCGATAACCCTCGACCGTGACCATATTGCTCAGCATTTGCCGCGCAAACCCATAGGCGTTATGCAGAGGCACGCCTTCCGAAACCGGATCGTCGAAACCAGTCAGCCTCGGCCTCTGGAAACCCATGCCTGCCGACTGCTTCAGCTTCTCGGCCCTGCGCGGCAGCACCGGCGAGATCGGATCGAAATCCCAATGCAGATTCGGGCAATTGCCGATGATGAATTCGCCGGTTGTGATTCCCATGTCGAAGATCACATTGTAGCCGGTGTTCTCGCCCGTCCACGGCGGGTCGTAGGTGTAGTATGAACCCGTCGGATAGCCGTCCGGCCCCACGAGAACGAGCAACCCCGCAAATTTATTGCCCCAGCGATTGAGCGCCCTGACACCTTTCTCGTCCGGCCAGATGGAGACGCAGAAATAACGGCGCAGCCACTCCCGAAAATAAGCGACGCGTTCATGGCGCACGCTCATGAAATAGTCGAAATTCTCGGCCGCCTGCTCCCGCGAGAGCAGCCGCTCCTCCACCTTGTGCGGCGGATCATAGAGCGGATAATCGCGCAAAGCGCGCCGCAGCCATTTCTTTCTCAACCAGGCCTGTGGGCGGAGCATTATATGCGACTCTATATATGGACGATTCAATGAGCATTGCGTGCCGACCATCGATCTGAAAGATGCGAAGGCGGATTTTCCGGTCTGGTCGATCGCGCCATAGAGCGTCGTCCATCAGCGCGATATCCCGCCCAGCACGCCGCGCAGCACTTCCTTCGCGATCTGCGTGCCGATGGAGCGCGCCGCCGATTGCACCGCCGAGCGCATGGCCAGCTCGCCGGTGGACATGCGCTTGGGATTCTCGCGCTTGAACAATCCGCCGACCACGCCGCCGAGCGTGCCGATGAGACCGCCGCCGGCGCTCGCCTGCGTCGTCTGCGCCTCGGGCCGGGCGGGGCCGGCGCCGGCCGAGCTCAAATGGCCCTCGGCGCGCTTCTGCAATATTTCAAAGGCCGATTCGCGATCGATGGGCATGTCGTATTTGCCGCGCAGCGCGCTCTCCGCCAGCACGGCGGCGCGCTCCTCGGCGGTGATCGGCCCGACGCGCGAGGCGGGCGGCGCGATCAGCACGCGATCGACGATCTCCGGCTTGCCCTTGGCGTCGAGCATGGAGACGAGCGCCTCGCCGACGGAGAGCTGCATGATCGCTTCCGCCGTGTCGAAGGCCGGATTTTGGCGGAAGGTCTCCGCCGCCGCGCGCACGGCTTTCTGGTCGCGCGGGGTGAAGGCGCGCAGCGCATGCTGCACGCGATTGCCGAGCTGGCCGAGCACGCTGTCCGGCACATCCAGCGGATTTTGCGTGACGAAATAAACGCCGACGCCCTTGGAGCGGATGAGCCGCACCACTTGCTCGATCGCCGTCAGCAGCGCCTTGGGCGCATCGTCGAAGAGGAGATGCGCCTCGTCGAAGAAGAAGACGAGCTTGGGCTGCGCGAGATCGCCGACCTCCGGCAGCTGCTCGAACAGCTCCGACAAGAGCCACAGCAGGAAAGTGGCGTAGAGCCGCGGCGAGCGCATCAGCTTGTCGGCGGCGAGTATATTGATGACGCCCCGGCCGTCGCGATCGACGCGCAGAAAATCGGAAATGTCGAGCGCCGGCTCGCCGAAGAATTTCTCGGCCCCTTGCGTCTCCAGCACCAGCAGCTGGCGCTGAATGGCGCCGACGGTCGCGGGCGCGACATTGCCGTATTTCGTCTTCAAAGAGCCCGCATTGTCGGCGACATAGGTGAGCGCGGCGCGCAGATCCTTGAGGTCCAGCAGCAAGAGCCCCTGCTCGTCGGCGACGCGGAACGTCACATTGAGCACGCCCTCTTGAACGTCATTGAGCTCGAGCAGGCGCGCGAGCAGCAGCGGCCCCATTTCGGAAATGGTGGCGCGCACCGGATGCCCCTGCTCGCCGAACAAATCCCAGAACACGACGGGGAAACGGTCCACCGCATAGGCGAGGCCGATCTCGAGCGAACGATCGACAAAGGCCTGGCGCATCTCGCCGGGCTGCGACAGGCCGGCGAGATCGCCTTTCACATCGGCGAGAAAGACGGCGGTCCCCGCATTGGAGAAGCCTTCGGCGAGCTTTTGCAGCGTCACTGTCTTGCCGCCGCCGGTCGCGCCGGCGATGAGGCCGTGTCGATTGCCGACGGAAAGGGTAAGGTAACTATAAACGCCGTCGGCGCTCGCGCCGACGAGGATTTTTCCGGGGCTGGCGTTCGGATCGTCGCTCATGTTCTCGCGCCTGCGCTCAATGGGAGAATCGATGCGCCGACATTATATATCCGGCCGTCGCCGCCGCGGGCGATTTCGTAAGGCGTGCTGCGACGCGGCGCCGCGGCGACGGCCTCGCTCCGCCGCGCCACTCTGCTGTGACGCTCTGCTGTGACGCTTGGCGAACGCTCCTCCGCAGGCTAAGTTCCGCGCATAGAGAGGAGCGTCACGCGAGATCGCCGCCGCCCGGCCCAGCCGCTCTACAGAGCCGCCGATGATCGCGACGCGCCGCGATCTACTCGGCCGCGGCGATAAACGAGAAACGACGCCATATCTTCGGGAAGAAACGCATGTCAAAGAGCTACGCCAAGAGTTCGCAAAAGGGTCGCGCCAAGGGCCGCGACCTTCCCAAGCTGCCTCTCTTCGCGATCGGCGGAGTCTTTCTCGCGGCCTTCGCCGCATTGGTGGCGTTCACCAGCCTCAAGCCGCCGCCGCCGCCCGCCTCCGCCATCGGCGGGCCGTTCCAGCTCGTCGCGCATAATGGCCAGACAGTCACCGAGAAGGACTTTCTCGGCAGGCCCTTCCTCGTCTTCTTCGGCTACACGCATTGCCCGGACATCTGCCACACCACTCTGTTCGAGATTTCCGAGGTGCTGCGCGCGCTGGGGCCGAAGGCCAACGCCGGCGCTCTGTTCGTGACCGTCGATCCCGAGCGCGACACGCCCGCCGTGCTCAAGGACTATCTCTCCAATTTCGATCCGCGCATCGTCGGCGTCTCCGGCGAGCGCGCGCAGCTCGATCCGATGCTGAAGGAATATCGCATCTATTCGAAGAAGGCTGCGGAAAGCGGCGAGGACTATGCGGTCGACCATACGACCGTCGTCTATCTGATGGACAAGAACGGCCGCTTCGTCAGCTCCTTCAATGTGGGACGCAAGCCCGCCGAGGCCGCGCGCGATCTCGAGCGCTATATGTGACGCGCGACGCCGAGACGCGAAGACACAGAGACGCAAAAACGACACAGCCGAGATTTTTTTGTGTAGGTCGCGAACTTCCCTGTCGCGACTCGGCGCGGCTTTGCGTTAGCATCGAATCATGCTTCGTCTTCGACGCGACGGGCTCGCGAAAGCCGCGGGCTCCACCGCCCTGACACTCACACATGCGGGCGAGACGCTCACCGTCTCGCTGCGCCGTCTGCGCAGCGCGCGGCGCTTCACGCTGCGCGTGCGCTTCGCTGCGCGCGACGCTGTGCTCACAATGCCCGCGCGCGCCTCCTTACGTGAGGCGCGCGAGTTCACCGAGCGTCACGCCGCCTGGATCGCCGCGCGGCTCAATCGCCTGCCGGACACGATCCCCTTTCGCGACGGCGCCGTCGTGCCGCTCCGCGGCGTGGACCATTCCATCGCGCATCGCCCCAGCGCGCGTGGGACCGTATGGACGGAGACGCGTTTCGCTCTCGACACGGCGCTCTGCGACGGTTTCGATCTCTGCGTCGCCGGCCGCGAGGAACATGTGCATCGCCGCATCGTCGATTTTCTGAAACGCGAGGCGCGCCACGATCTCGAGGCGGCGGTGGAGCGCCACACGCGCGCGCTCGGCCTGCCCGCGCGCAGCGTCGGATTGCGCGACACGGTGAGCCGCTGGGGCTCCTGCTCGGCGTCGGGCTCGCTGAATTTCTCCTGGCGGCTCATAATGGCGCCCGCTTTCGTGCTCGACTATCTCGCCGCGCATGAGGTCGCGCATCTCGAATATCTCGATCATTCGGATCGTTTCTGGGCGCTGACGCGGCGCCTCTGCGCCGAGACGGATCGCGCCGAGGGCTGGCTCTCCACGCATGGCGCGCATTTACATAAATTCGGCGTGACCGAATAGACGCGGCCTTCTCACTTTCCTCTCTATGAAGCGACCGCGCCATCCTGGAGCGGCCTGCCTCTTTATGAAACGCGCGGCCCGCCGCTTCGCGTGACGCGCTGTCATCGGCGCGTCACGCCCTTCTACGTAAAGACGCGTCGTTATCGGCGCTTCACCGCTAATGGTTTCTGATTCGTTAAAATTCTCCTCCCGAACGAATCACGGCCGTTCCGCAGCGCACAAAAATGCGCTATAAAAGAGACAAAGCTCCTTCTTCGGTAGTCGCTCTTCGAGGTGGCGTATGGCCGACGTTATCTTCTACGAGAAACCCGGCTGCGCCGGAAACGCGCGCCAAAAGGCTCTGCTGCTCTCCTCCGGCCATGCGCTGCAGGTGCGCAATCTGCTCGCCGAGCCTTGGAGCGTCTCCAGCCTGCGGCCTTATTTCGGCGAGACGCCGGTGCGCGAGTGGTTCAATCTCGCGGCGCCCCGCGTCAAATCCGGCGAGATCGACATAGAGACCATCACGCCGCAAGCGGCGCTGGTCATGATGATCATCGATCCAATATTGATCCGCAGACCGCTCATCAAGGTCGGCGGCCGCTGCGAGGCGGGCTTCGATCCCGAGCGGATCGGCGCCTGGATCGGGCTGCAGCCGACCGAGAAGCGGGTGAGCGACACTTGCGTGCGGACGGAAGCGGCGGCGCTACGCGCCGAGAGCGAGGCGGGAGCCGCGCCCGCCGACTGATTGCGGGAGCGAGCGAAGGTCGCAAGGAGGTCCGATGCTGTTTCGGCGCGATGTCGCGGCCTCCGGCGCGCCTTGCGGCCTGTATTTCGAGTCGCTGCTCGAGCGATGCCGCGCGCTGCGCCCCATTCGCATCGGCGTCGTGCATCCTTGCGACACGGTTTCCGTGCAAGGCGCGCTCGCTGCGCGCGATCAGGGACTCATCACTCCCGTTCTGGTCGGGCCGCGCGCCAAGATCGCGGCCGCAGCCGCAGCGGCCGCCCTCTCGCTCGAGGGCGTCGAGATCGTCGACGCGCCGCATAGCCACGCCGCCGCCGACGCCGCCGTCGAGCTGGTGCGGCGCGGCGAGCTCGGGGCGCTGATGAAAGGGTCGCTCCACACCGACGAGCTGATGGGCGCCGTGGTGCGCGAAGGGACGGGCCTGCGCACCGAGCGGCGCGTCAGCCATGTCTTCGTTCTCGACGTGCCCAATTACTGCAAGCCGCTGCTCGTCACCGACGCCGCGATCAACATCGCCCCCACGCTCGCTGAGAAGCGCGACATTGCGCAAAACGCCATAGATCTCGCCCATGCGCTCGGCATAGAGCGCCCCAAGCTCGCCGTTCTTTCCGCCGTGGAGACGGTGGACGCCAAAATCCCTTCGACGATCGAGGCCGCGGCGCTCTGCAAAATGGCCGACCGCGGCCAGATCAGAGGCGCCGACGTCGATGGTCCGCTCGCCTTCGACAACGCCATCTCGCCCGAGGCGGCGAAGGCGAAAGGCATTGTCTCCAATGTCGCCGGCGACGCCGATATTCTTCTCGCGCCCGATCTCGAGGCCGGCAATATTCTCGCCAAGCAGCTCGTCTATCTCGCCGACGCCGAGGACGCCGGCATCGTGCTCGGCGCCCGCGCGCCGATCGTGCTGACGAGTCGCGCCGATGGCGTGCGCGCCCGCATCGTCTCCTGCGCGCTGGCGCAGCTCTTCGCCCATCGCGTCGTGGAGGCTGCGTGAGCGGCCCTTCTGCGGTTCTATTGGCGCTCAACGCCGGCTCCTCGAGCCTCAAATTCGCGCTCTATGACGCGGCGACGCTCGCGCCTCTTTGCCGTGGCGGCGTCACCGCCATAAAGGAGAAAGACCAGCCGGCGCGCTTTTCCGTCAAAGGCGAGGTCGCGGCGGCGCTCGCCGCCGGCCCCGGCCCCGCGCCAGACATCGACCACGAGGGCGCGGCGCGCTGGCTCATCGCGGCGATCGGCGAGCGTCTGGCGGAGCTTCCCCTCGCGGCCGTGGGGCATAGGGTGGTCCATGGCGGCGCGGATTTCGACCGTCCCGTGCGGGTCACGCCCGAAATATTGCGACGGCTGGAGGCGCTCTCGCCGCTCGCGCCCAGCCATCAGCCGCATAATCTCGCGCCGATCCGCAGCCTGCTCGACAGCGCGCCCGAGCTGCCGCAGATCGCCTGTTTCGACACGGCCTTTCACCGCACGCAGCCGCGTCTCGCGCAGCTGTTTCCGCTGCCGCGCGAATTCGCGGAGCGCGGCGTGCTGCGCTACGGCTTTCACGGCCTCTCCTATCAGTTCATCGCGCAAGAGCTGCGCCGCCTCGAACGCGCCCAGGGGCGCACGATCGTCGCGCATCTCGGCCATGGCGCCAGCCTCTGCGCCATGCGCGATCTTGAGAGCGTCGCCACCACAATGGGCTTCACAGCGCTCGACGGGCTGATGATGGGCACGCGCAGCGGCGCGATCGATCCCGGCCTGCTGCTGCATCTCGTGATGCAGGAGGGCTATTCGCCCAAGCAAGTCCATGCGCTGCTCTATGAGCGATCCGGCCTGCTCGGCGTCTCCGCGATCAGCGACGATCTGCGCGCGCTCGAGGCGAGCGATTATCCCGCGGCGGAGGAGGCGATGGCGCTCTTCGCCTATCGCGCCGCGCGCGAGATCGGCTCGCTCGCGAGCGCGCTGAACGGGCTCGACCTCCTCGTCTTCACGGCCGGCGTCGGCGAGAATTCGCCCTCCATGCGCGCGCGCATCTGCGCCTATCTCGGTTTTCTCGGCCTCGAGCTCGACGATGAAGCGAATGCGGCGAATGCGCAAATCATCAGCGCGCCGTCGAGCCGCATCGAAACCCTCGTGCTTCCCACCAATGAGGAAGCGGTGATCGCCGAGGCCGCGCGAGCGCTGCTCGGCGTCCACTGAGAGCGACGAAGCGCCGAAAATCGCACAGCAATTCGGCGCCCGTCGCATATTTTGCGGGCTAATTATCGCGCCGCCCGCGCGCCGCTTTTTCACAAGCGCCTGATTTGTCGAGACGAGGCCGGCCGCGCTGAGATGGCGCGGAGATTGCGTCTAGTCGGACGCCGAGAGCCGAGCTTTCGGCGTGGCCCAAAGACGGGCCAAAATCAGCAACGCCGCTGTTCCGATCGTGTCGCGCCCAAAGCGCGATCGTCGGACGGCGGCTTTTTTTGTCCGTCGCGCCCCGACGGAGCGCGGCGCCGACGAGGGGCAGACACAAAATGATGAGAATGAAACGAAGCGCTCCGCCGCGCCCGACCGCTGCGAGCGCGAAGACTTTGGCCATCGCCGCCGCTCTGCTCGGCGTCTGCGTCGGAGAGGCGGTGGGCGCGGACGCGCCCGCGAAGCTCGTCCCCGCGCCTGCGCCCGATGTGGCGGCGCCGGCTCCGCTCCCGCCCGCGCCGCTCGGCGTCTTCGGCGCCGATATGCCGCCCGCCGGCAAGCTCGTCGTCTCCATCATCCCGCAATTCGCCAATCTCTCGCATACGCTGAAGGGAACGCGGCAGGTCTCATCGGAAGAGGTGGCGGCGACGACGCCCTGGTTCGGCCATCCGACATTGAAGCTCCGGCTGGTGCCGCAGAATGTCTCGGTCGCTTCGCAGACGCTCGCGCTCGCCTATGGAATAACCAGAGACTGGTCCGTCGTGATTACCGGCGGCATGATCGAGCGCAATCTCGACATGCTGACCTTCCAAGGGCCGACGAGCCTCAACCGGCTGGGGTTGAGCCATACGGGAACCGACGGCCTGACCGATTTCACCGCCTCGACGATCTATCGCGTCTATCAGGACCCGATACACCGTATTCAGCTCAATCTCGGCGTGAGCTTCCCGACGGGAAGCACCCATAACACCTTCCGCCTGCTGCTGCCGGACGGCAGCTACGCCACGAGCCGCGCCTTTTACGCATTGCAGCCGGGCGCCGGCACTTTCGACGTTCTGCCGGGAATCGTCTACGCTGGCCATTTCGACAAATGGTCCTGGGGCCTCTCCTATCGCGGCCGCTTTCCGCTCGCCGCCAATCCGGAGGGCTATCTCTGGGGCGATCTGCACGAGTTCAACGGCTGGGCCGGCTATAGCTGGATCAAAGGCCTCACCACCACTTTCCGCGTCGGCGCCTCGACGCAGGGCGAAATCCGCGGGCTCGATCCGATGATCCGCGGCAAGGCGCAGGCGGCCAATCCGAATTTCTACGGCGGCCAGCGCGTGGAGCTGTGGGGCGGCGCGACGATCGCCGGCGCCCTCATCGGCGTGGAGGCGCTCACCATCGCGCTGGAAGCGGGCATTCCGGTCTATCAGAGCCTGAACGGGCCGCAGCTCTCCAAGAATTGGCAGGCCGGCATGGCGCTGCGCTGGAAAATCTAAAATAGTCGGTGCGGGCGCGGCGGCCCCGGCGCGGCGGCGCCCCCGCCGCCCGCGTTCTCGACATCGCCTGCCGAGCGTGGCACAAACCGCCCCGGAATCTCAAAAAAGCCGTGGCGGGACGATGACGAACATAGCGGAACTGGAAACCGAGACTCTGGCGGCGATCGCGGCGGCGGCCGATGAGGCCGCGCTCGAGGCCGTGCGCGTCGGCGCTCTCGGCAAAAAGGGAAGCATTTCGGCGCTGCTGGCGACGCTCGGCAAAATGTCGCCGGACGACCGCAAGACCGAAGGCGCCAAGATCAATGCGCTGAAGGACAAGGCCCAAGAGGCGCTCGCCGCGCGTCGCGACATTCTGCAGCGGCAAGCGCTGGGGAAGCGCCTCTCCGCCGAGACAGTGGATGTGACGTTGCCGGTGCAGGAGAGCGGCCAGGAGCTGGGGCGCATTCATCCGATCTCACAGGTGATGGACGAGCTGACGGCGATCTTCGCCGATATGGGCTTCTCGGTCGCCGAAGGGCCGGACATAGAGAGCGACGATTATAATTTCACCAAGCTGAACTTCCCCGAGGGGCATCCCGCGCGGGAGATGCACGACACTTTCTTCTTTCCGCCGGGCGCCGACGGCAAGCGCAAGCTGCTGCGCACCCATACGAGCCCGGTGCAGGTGCGCACCATGCTGAGCAAGGCGCCGCCGATCCGCGTGATCTGCCCCGGCCGCACCTATCGCTGCGACAGCGACCAGACGCATACGCCCATGTTCCATCAGGTCGAGGGGCTCGTCATCGACGAGACGACCCATATGGGCCATTTGAAATGGGTGCTGGAGGAGTTTCTGAAGGCCTTCTTCGAGGTGAAGTCCGTGAAGATGCGCTTTCGCCCCTCCTTCTTCCCCTTCACCGAGCCCTCCGCGGAAGTGGATGTGCAATGCCGCCGCAAGGACGGCGACATTCGCTTCGGCGAGGGTGAGGACTGGATGGAGATATTGGGCTGCGGCATGGTGCACCCGAATGTGCTGCGCAATTGCGGGCTCGATCCCGACAAATATCAGGGCTTCGCCTTCGGCGTCGGCATAGATCGGCTCGCCATGCTGAAATACGGCATGTCGGATCTCCGCGCCTTCTTCGAGGCCGATGCGCGCTGGCTGACGCATTATGGATTCAGGCCGCTGGATTTCCCGACGCTGGCGGGGGGCTTGAGCGGGTGAGGCTTCGAAGCGAAAGCGGCATGGAGAGATGAAGATGATGACCGAGGCCATGCGATATGCGATCGATGATGCGCTGCGTCGCGCGCTCGGTCCTGCGCGATTCGATCATGTCGACGTCCGAGAGGATTTCAACCATGCCGATGAGCCGGCGCTGTTCCTCGATATAGTGACGAAGACCGGGCCAGACGATCTGAGCGCCCGGGAGTCGATAGAAACACAAGTGGCGGTCAGCAACGCTCTTCTGGCGCTGGGCGATACGCGCTTCCCCTATCTGAGCTTCAAATTCCCGGGCGACGAATATGCCGTCGACGATATTCGCGCGCGCGATGCGAAATCTTCGGCGTCGCATTGATGATCGATGATCTGCTCGATATCGCGCATGATCTCGCCCAACGCGAGAAGGGCAAGCCGAGACAAGCGTCATTGCGGCGCGCCGCTTCGACTGCCTATTACGCCGTTTTTCACGCGCTCGCCGGCCTATGCGCCGACGAGCTCGTCGGATGGAAAAAGCCGTGGAGCATTTTCAGTCCAGTCTATCGGTCGCTGGATCACAACGAAGCCCGCCGCTTATTCGAGCGAGCGCGGACCTCGAAATCCTATGGCGCCGAAGTCGAAAAAATCGGCTCGTCCTTTTTACGCCTCCAGCAGGCGCGCGAAGAGGCGGACTATGATCCAGAACCTTTCCGTTACGGACGTGACGATACGCTCAAATTGGTCGAGGAAGCGCGGGAGACCGTCGCGGCCATAAAATCTCTCGAGGCGGAAACGAGATTATTGCTCGCCGCCCATCTCGTGACAAAGCGGCGTCGAAACGCCATCGCCGACGCCGGCAGGAACTGACCTCGAATGAAACTCACACTCTCCTGGCTGAAAGACCATCTCGAGACGAACGCCTCGCTCGAGGAGGTCGTCGAAACTCTGACGCGCATCGGCCTCGAGGTCGAGCATTTGCACGATCCCGCCGCGCAGCTGAAGGATTTCCGCATCGCGCATGTGATCGAGGCGAAGCCGCATCCCAACGCCGATCGGCTGCGCGTCTGCATGGTCGATACGGGCGAAGGCGCGCCTGTGCAGGTGGTCTGCGGCGCGCCCAATGCGCGCACGGGATTGAAGACCGTCTTCTCGGCGCCGGGAACCTATATTCCAGCCAAGAAGATCACGCTCGGCAAGGGCGTCATTCGCGGCGTCGAATCGCTCGGAATGTTGTGCTCGGCCGCCGAGCTGGAGCTCTCCGACGAGCATGACGGCATTATCGAGCTGCCGGAGGATGCGCCCATCGGCGCGGTCTACGCCAAATGGGCCGGGCTCGACGATCCGGTCATCGAGATCAATCTGACGCCGAACCGCTCCGACGCCGCCGGCATTTACGGCATCGCGCGCGATCTCGCAGCGGCGGGCCTCGGAACGCTGAAGACGCCTTCTGTCGAGACGATCACAGGCGGCTTCGCCATTCCGCAGCGCGTCACGCTGGATTTCATTGAGGACGACAAGCATCTCGCGCCGCTCTTCGCGCTGCGTCTGGTGCGCGGCGTCAAGAATGGGCCGAGCCCGGCCTGGCTGCAGGATCGGCTGCGCGCCATCGGCCAGCGCCCGATCAATGCGCTCGTCGACATCACCAATTATCTGACCTTCGACCGCGCACGTCCGCTGCATGTCTTCGACGCGAAGAAAGTGGCCGGCGATCTTGTGGTGCGTCGCGCCCGCGTCGGCGAGGAGTTGCTCGCGCTCGACGGCAAGAGCTACAAGCTCGATTCCGACATGGTCGTCATCGCCGACGACAATGGCCCCGAATCTCTCGCCGGCGTCATGGGCGGCGAGCATTCCGGCTGCTCCGACGACACGACGGACGTGCTGATCGAGACCGCGCTGTGGGATCCGGCCAATATCGCGCACACCGGCCGCAAGCTCGGCATTTCCACCGACGCGCGCTATCGTTTCGAGCGCGGCGTCGATCCGGCCTTCGCTCTGCCCGGCCTCGATCTGGCGACCAGACTGGTGCTGGAATTCTGCGGCGGCGAGGCTTCGGAGGTCGCCATCTGCGGCTCGGCGGAAACGCCGACGCGCAAGCTGCGCTTCCCCTGGAGCGAGACGAAACGCCTCACCGGCCTCGACGTCTCGAAAGAGGAATCGACCGCCATTCTCACGCGCCTCGGCTTCACGGTCGAAGCGGCGGGCGAGGAGGCGCTGGTCGGCGTCCCCAGCTGGCGCCCGGACATCGAAGGCAAGGCCGATCTCGTCGAGGAGATCGCCCGCATCGCCGGCTTCGACACCATCGCCGCCACGCCGCTGCCGCGCAACGCCGGCGTAACCGAGCCGGTTCTCACTCTGCTGCAAAAGCGCCAGCGCGCGGCGCGGCGAGCGCTGGCGGCGCGCGGGCTGGTGGAGGCCGTCACCTGGTCCTTCGTCTCAAAGGAGCTGGCGCAGGCTTTCGGCAGCGGCGACAATCATCGCCTCGCGCTCGCCAATCCCATCGCCGCCGAGCTTTCCGACATGCGTCCAAGCCTGCTGCCCGGCCTCGTGACCGCCGCCGGCCGCAACGCCGCGCGCGGCTTTCCCGACGTCGCTCTGTTCGAGGTCGGGCAAATCTTCCTCGGCGAGGATGAGAAGGGCCAGAAGATCGCCGCCACGGGCCTGCGCCGAGGCTTCGCTCTGCCGGCCGGCGCCGGCCGCCATTGGTCGGGCAAGGAGCGCGCGGTCGGCGTCTTCGACGTGAAGGCGGACGCACTCGCGCTGCTGCAGACGCTCGGCGTCGCCACCGGCGGCTTGCAGATCGTGGCCGGCGGCCCCGACTGGCTCCATCCCGGCCGTTCGGCGACGCTGCAATTCGGCCCCAAGGCGGTCATCGGCCATTTCGGCGAATTGCATCCGCGCGTGCTGCAGGCGCTCGACGTCGAGGGGCCGATCGCCGCTTTCGAGATTATTCTCGACGCGCTGCCGGCGCCCAAGGCCAAGCCCACTAAGGCCAAGCCGAAATTGGAGCTCTCCGATCTCCAGCCCGTCTCGCGCGACTTCGCCTTTCTGCTGGACCGCGCCCAGCCGGCCGGCGATCTCATCCGCGCCGTGCAGGGCGCCGATCGCACGCTCATCGTCGATGTCGCGATTTTCGACATTTACGAAGGGCAAGGCGTGCCGGAGGGCAAGAAATCGGTCGGCGTCGCCGTGCGGCTGCAGCCCCGCGACAAAACGCTCACCGACGCCGATCTCGAGGCGCTCGCCCACAAAATTGTCACAGAGGCGGGCAAGAAAACGGGCGCCCAACTCAGAGGTTGACGATGCTTCGCATGATTCGCTTCGTCTTTATTGCTTGCCTCGCCGGTTCTTGCGTCGCCGCCGGCGCGGCGGCGGCCGAACCGCGCAACATAGGCGATTGCGAGCAGATACAGGCGGCGGACGCCTATAATCGCTGCCTCGCCTCCTTCGGCCCGGCGGCCCATGCGCGCAACGCCCATTCCGCGCTCTCCTTCGCGCCGGAGGAGCAGGTCCCGCATAGCGCCAAGCGCTCCGGCGCTTGGAGCGAGCGAGGCCATCGCGGGCGCTTGCGCATGATGTTCACGCCCGACGGCCGCTGACGCCGCCGCCGGCGCGGGAGGAGCGAGACCAATGGCTCGAACGCCCTTCCCCGACGGCATAGCGCGACGCGATTTTCTCAATGGCCTGCTGATCGCCGCGGGCGGCGCGCTCTCGCATAGCTCTCCCGCCCGAGCCGTCACGGGCGGAAGCTGCGATGGGCCGATTGGCCTCGATCCGCGCGTGCTGCGCGGCGGCAATCTGCCGGCGACCTTCACCGTCTCCCATTGGCTGCGCGACGGTCGGCTGACATTCGAGAAAGATTTCGTCTCGCTCGCGCCCGGCTGCGACGATCTCTCCGGCGAAATCCCGCTCGCGGACGCGGGCGGACGCTTCGACGTCATCGTCATCGGCGGCGGCGTTTCTGGCCTTTCCGCGGCGCATCATCTGCTGCGCGAACGCCCGCGGGCGCGCCTGCTGATCCTCGAGGCGGCGCCTGTCCTCGGCGGCAACGCCGGCCGCGACGACGCCCCGCCTCTCCCCGGCTCCGCCTCCACCGCCGGCGCCTATGGAACCGCGCCTTCCGCCGATTGGCTCGCGCAATTCTATCGCGCGATCGACGTCGATTGGCTGGCGCAGAGCGTCCCCGGCCCGGAGAGCAGCTTTTATTTCGACGAATTCGCGCCCGGCCTCGGCGCCGGCGCGCGCGGCTGGAACATAGACACATTCGAGCGCGGCGCCGCGCATCTTCCCTATGACGCGCGCCTTCGCGAAGACTTCGCCCGCGCTTTCGCGGCGATCCGCGCGCTCGGCGAAAAAGGCCTCGCCGATCCGGCCGATGAGAGCGACCCCGCGCTCGACGATCTCTCGAGCGTCAGCCTCGCGCAGCATCTCGAGGCGACGCTCGGCTGCGACGCGATCGTCTCGCGCTTCTTCACCGCCTACACGCTGAGCGCTTTCGGCGGGACAGCAGAGCAGGTGAACGCTCACAGCGCCATCGCTTTCCTCTCGAGCGAGCTGACCCGCGGCTCGGTCTTCACCTATCCGGGCGGAACGTCGGAAATCGCGCGCCGCACGCTGCGTCGGCTGACGCAGAGCGAGACGCCGCCGCATTTCGAAACCAACGCCACGGCGCTACGGATCGAGACGACGGCGCGGGGCGCGAACGTCGTCTATTTCCAAAATGACCGCTTTCACCGCATCTTCGGCGCGCGGATCATCCTCGCCGCGCCGGCGCAGAGCGCGCGCCATCTCGTCGCGCATCTTTCCGACGCCGCGCGCAAAGCGGCCTGGGCGCAATTCCATGCGGCGCCGCTCGTCACCGCCAATGTCGCGCTGCGCCGCGCCGCGCCGCTATCGCAGCTCGGCCTCGGTTACAGCCAGAGCTGGTGGGGCGGCCGGCATTTCGTCAATTACATCGTCGCCGATTGGATGAGCGACAAGCGCGGCGATCCCGAGCGGCAAACGATTCTCACCTTCTATGGCGGCTGCGACGCGCCGCTCGACGGCCTCGCCGAAGCGCGCATGAGACTGATGCACACGCCCTTCTCCGATTACGAAGACTCGCTCCGCAGCGATCTGTCACGGCTGATGCGCGACGCGGATTTCGATTTCGATCGCGATGTGAGCGCGCTGTTTCTCTATCGCTGGGGGCACAGCATGTTGCGGCCGCCGCCGGGCTTTCTCTTCGGCGCGACGCGCGACGCGAGCGGCAGGCTCGACCGCGCGCAGGCGCCGCGGCGCATCGCCTGCGCGCCTTTGGGGCCGATCGTTTTTGCGGGCCAGCATGTCGAAGGCGTCCCCTCTATCGAGAGCGCGATCGGCTCCGGCCGCCGCGCCGCGCTGCAAGTGTTGGAGGATCGCCGATGAAGAGGCTCGCGACAGGCGCGCTCGTCATCCTCTTCACCCTCGCCTATCTCGGCCTCACGGCGCTCGGCGCGGGCGGCGTTTCGGCCTTTCTCGCAAATCCGCCGCTCGCGGCGCTGACGCTCGTCACTCTGGCGCTCGCCGTCGCCGCCGCTTTCACGCAAGGCCATCTCGGCCCCGGCGTGCGCGAGGATCGCGGCAATCGCTGGGTCATCGCCGTCTTCGCGATCATCGGCATCCTGGACGCTTTTCTGCCCGCCTATACGGATCGCCTCGACATTCTGACGATCGGCGGCGAGACGCTGCGCTGGATCGGCGTCATCCTCTACGCCATCGGCGGCGTGCTGCGGCTGTGGCCGGTCTTCGTGCTCGGACGACGCTTCAGCGGCCTCGTCGCCATTCAGCCGGGCCATGAGCTGGTGACGACCGGGCTCTACGCCCATATCCGCAATCCGAGCTATCTCGGCCTGCTCATCGGCCTCGTCGGCTGGGCGCTGGTCTTTCGCTCGCTCATCGGCCTCTTGCTGGCGGCGGCGACGATTCCGCCGCTGGTCGCCCGCATGAAATCCGAGGAGGCGCTGCTCGCCTCGCATTTTGGCGCCGTCTATGACGCCTATCGCGCGCGCACGGCGCGGCTCATTCCCAGCCTCTACTGAAAACGCCTCACCAGCGCAGCACCGCGCCGCCCCAGGTCATTCCGGCGCCGATCGCCATCATGGCGATCACATCGCCTTTCTTCAGCCGGCCGGCGCGATTGGCCTCGTCCAGAGTGATCGGCATGGAGGCGCTCGACGTGTTGCCGAAACGGGAAATATTCATCCAGCATTTCTCGAGCGGCACGCCGAGCTGCGCCAGCGACGCCTCTATGATGCGGGCGTTGGCCTGATGCGCGATGACATGATCGACATCCTTCGCCTCGAGGCCGGCCATGGCCAGCGCCTCGGTGACGATCTCCGGCAGCAGGCGCAGCGCGACCTTATAGACTTCGCGGCCGCGCATTTTGATCTTATGCGCCTCCCCCGGCGTCGGCCCGTCCTGGCGTGGATCATAGGCGCGCGGAATGCCGAGAATGCTGGTCATGGTCCCGTCGGTGCGCAGGCTGGTCGCGAGCAGGCCGCGGCCTTCCTCCTCGCCCGGACCCAGCACCATGGCGCCGGCGGCGTCGCCGAACAGCACGCAGGTCTCGCGATTGGTCCAATCGACGACGCGGCTCAACGTCTCCGCCCCGACGACCAGCGCGCGGCGGACCTTGCCGGTCTTGATGAACTGATCGGCGATGGAGAGCGCATAGAGCGAGCCGGCGCAGGCGGCCGAGACATCGAAGGCGAAAGCGTTCTCGGCCCCGATCTTGGCCTGCAGAAAGGCGGCGCAGGCGGGCGTCTGAGCGTCGCCGGTCACTGTGGCGACGATGATGAGATCCAGCTCGCGCGGATCGACGCCGGCCAGCTCCAGCGCGTTTTTCGCCGCGGCGGCGGCCATATCGGAGGTGGATTCGCCCGGCGCGGCGATGCGGCGCTCCTCGATCCCGGTGCGGCTGACGATCCAGGCGCCATTGGTCGCGACCATTTTCTCGAGGTCGGCGTTGGTCAGAACCTTCGCGGGGGCGTAGGATCCGGTTCCGAGTATGACGGTTCTGAGCAACGGCGTGCAGCCTCTTCCTTCTGACCCCGGCGAGCATGCGCCGCCGCGGAAACCTCATGCCTAGCAGGGATCGGCGCGGCGCGAACCTTAAAATTCGTTAATCCCCAAGCCCAGCTCGAGATTGGCCGACTTCGAGTTCGGCCGAGCTCGAGCTGGGCCGAGTTCACGTTTCGATCCGCGCCGGGGGCGATTGCCACGGCGCGCGCGCCATGGCAAGCCTTCGCCCATGCAGAACGTCCCCTCCGACCCGCCCGCGCCCGCCAAAGAGGCGCCGCGCGTCTCCTTCGTCTCGCTCGGCTGCCCCAAAGCGCTCGTCGACAGCGAGCGCATTCTCACGCGCCTGCGCGCCGAAGGCTATGAGCTCACCCGCACCCATGCGGGGGCCGATGTCGTGGTGGTGAACACCTGCGGCTTTCTGGACAGCGCCAAAGCCGAGTCGCTGGAGGCGATCGGCGCGGCGCTGAAGGAGAATGGCAAGGTCGTCGTCACCGGCTGCATGGGCGCCGAACCGCAGGCGATCGCCGAGCGCTTCCCCGACGTCCTCGCCATCACCGGCCCGCAGGCCTATGAGAGCGTGGTCGAGGCCGTCCACGCCGCCGCCGCGCCGAGCCATGACCCGTTTCTCGATCTCGTGCCCGAGCAGGGCGTCAAGCTCACGCCGCGCCATTACGCCTATCTCAAAATCTCGGAAGGCTGCGACAATAGCTGCTCCTTCTGCATCATTCCCCATTTGCGCGGCTCGCTGGCCTCGCGACCGGCCGGCGAGGTGCTGCGCGAGGCCGAGCGGCTGGTGAAGGCCGGCGTCAAGGAGCTGCTCGTCATCTCGCAGGACACCAGCGCCTATGGCCGCGATCTGCGCTATTCCGAGAGCCAATGGGGCGACCGCAGCGTGCGCGCGCGTTTCCTCGATCTCGCAAAGGAGCTGGGCTCGCTCGGGGCCTGGGTGCGGCTGCATTATGTCTATCCCTATCCGCATGTGGACGAGGTCGTCGAGCTGATGGCGGAGGGCAATATCCTGCCCTATCTCGACATCCCTTTTCAGCACGCCGCCCCTTCCGTGCTGAAGGCGATGAAGCGTCCCGCCAATGAGGAGAAGACGCTGGAGCGCATCAAGGCGTGGCGGCGCATCTGCCCCGATCTCGCGCTGCGCTCCACCTTCATCGTCGGCTTCCCCGGCGAGAGCGAGGAGGATTTCGCCTATCTGCTCGATTGGCTGGAGGAGGCGGAGATCGACCGCGCCGGCGCCTTCCGCTACGAGTCCGTGGCCGGCGCGCCTGCCAATGATCTGCCGCTCGACGCCATCGCGCCCGAGGTGAAGGACCAGCGCTGGAAGCGCTTCATGGAGCGCCAGCAGAAGGTCAGCGCCCGCCTGCTGAAGCGCAAGATCGGCAAGCGCCTGCAAGTTCTGGTGGACGAGCCGGGCGGCGGCGCCACAGGCCTCGCGCGTGGACGCAGCAAGGCGGACGCCCCTCAGATCGACGGAACGGTGCACATCTCCTCGCGCCGCCCGTTGCGCGCCGGCGACATTGTGACGGTGAAGATCGACCGCGCCGACGCCTATGATCTCTATGGCGCGGCGGTGTGATATATGAAGGCGTAGTCTCGCCGCTGCGTTCCTTCTCCCGCCTGCGGGAGAAGGTGGCCCGGCGAAGCCGGGTCGGATGAGGGTCCCGGCCGCGACAGCATTGTACATAAAAAATAGGCCACGAACCACAGCGGCCCTCATCCGACCTCGCTTCGCGAGGCCACCTTCTCCCACAAGTGGGAGAAGGAGCGCGCACGACGAATGCTGAACAATAATAACCGAGGAGCGCCGCCCGATGACCGAAGAACCCCCGAAGGACCGCCTTCCGCGTCTGCTGGCCAGCCGTCAGCTGATGTTCTTCACGGCGGTCATTCTCGCATTGTGGGTGTTCGTCACCTTCTTCTTCCGCAACCCGTATCAGCAGGCGGTCGAGTTCGGCTATTACGACAGTCACCCTTATGACGAAGGCACGATCTGGACCTATGTGCTGGTCGTCGTGCCGATGATCGGCCTAGGGGCCGCGCTGCTCTGGTGGCAGCGCCGCAGCGCCGGCAAGTAATCGCGCGTTGCGCAGCGCGGTGGATGACTGCGCGACGCGCGGCGCATGCAGATAGACAAAGGCAGGCGGCGGCGCGTCGGCGAGCAGCGCCGCCGCGCTCTCCGGCAGGCGCGCGGACGCATAGCGTTGCGCCGCTTTGGCCGAGGCGGCGCGAAAGGTCGCGCCCGGCCGATCGACGATGGCGATCGGCGTCGTCCGCGCGATCTCCCGCCAATCGCGCCAGCGGTGGAATTGCAGCAGATTATCCGCGCCCATGATCCAGACGAAGCGCGCGCCTGGACAGCGCCGATGCAGGAAACGCAGCGTGTCCGCCGTATAGCGCGCGCCGATCTCCGCCTCGAGCCCCGTGACCACTATGCGCGGATCGCGGGCGATTTTCTGCGCCGCGGCGATGCGCTGCGCCAGAGACGGAAGGCCGGCGGTCTCCTTCAGCGGATTGCCGGGCGTCACCAGCCACCAGAGGCGATCGAGCGCCAGCCTCTGCAACGCCACCTGCGAGACATGGGCATGGCCTTCATGCGGCGGATCGAAAGAGCCGCCGAAGAGGCCGATGCGCATTCCCGGCGCGTGAGGCGGCAGACGGATCATCGCGAAATCTTCGAAAGCTCGCGCCCCTTCTCCCGTTTACGGGAGAAGGTGGCCCGACGTAGTCGGGTCGGATGAGGGCCGCCGCGGTTTTCAGCATGCGGGCCGAATTTCCACCGACGATAGCGATAATCACGCGGACCCTCATCCGACCTCGCCATAGCCCGTCTGTCGAGACGGGCGTCCTTGCCGGACGACCTACGGCGAGGCCACCTTCTCCCACTTGTGCACGGCTGTCCGGGGAATGAGTCGATAGGTCGCGGGCGCATGCCCGGCTTTCCCGAGAGTTTCGGGGTACTTTCTGGTTGTCGAGACTCAGAAAGAAAGAGCCGGACATGCGCCTCGAGAATAGCGTCTTCGTCGAGCTTCTCAAACCGATCGATCGTCGCGGCTTCCAGAAGATCGTGGATCGTCACGGCGGCGACGCCTACGACAAATCCTTCAGGAGCTGGAGCCATCTGGTGGCGCTGATCTTCGCGCAGCTGGGCGCGGTCGTCAGCCTGCGCGCCCTCGTCGCCGCCTTCAACGCCGAGGCCAATGGACATTATCACCTGGGCGTCGGACGTTTCGCGCGCTCGACGCTCGCCGAAGCCAGCGCCCGCCGGCCCGTCGCCGTCTTCGCCGATCTCTTCGCTCTGCTCGCCGCGACGCTCGACCGCAAGACGCGGCGCGAGGGAGCCGAGATGCTCCGCCTCATCGACTCGACCCCCATCCCTTTGAGCAAGTTCCATGCGTTCGCCCGCTCCAACGGCCGCATCCACGGGCTCAAAATGCATGTCGCCTATGATCGCGGGGCCGACCGTCCCTATCGCGTCGAGGTGACGCTCGCCAATGTCAATGATGTCACCATCGGCAAGAAGACGCCGATCGAGGCGGGCGCCACCTATGTCTTCGACAAGGGCTATTATGATTTCAAATGGTGGAAGGGCATTCACGACGCCGGGGCGCTCTTCGTCACGCGGCCAAAGACCAACACGCGCTTGAAGGTCGTCGCCGAACGGCCGCTCGATAAGACCCGCGGCGACGGCTTCACCGTGCTCGCGGACAGCGAGGTCGCGCTGGCCAGCAAGGGCGATTCCAAGCTGCGGATGCGCCTGCGCCGCATCCGCATCGAGCGCGACGCGGCGAGCCGGGCGAAATCGCCGATCATCGAGGTGATCACCAACGACATGACGCGCGATGCGGTGGAGATCGCCGCGCTCTACAAGGTGCGCTGGGCGATCGAGCTGCTGTTCCGCTGGCTGAAGCAGCATCTCTCGATCCGCAAGTTCCTGGGCAAGAACGAGAACGCCATCAAGCTTCAGCTGCTGGCGGCGATGATCGCCTTCCTGCTGCTGTGCATCGCCGCGCACAGCCACGGCGTCACACTGCCGCCGCTGCGCTTCGCCGAGCTGGCCGGCCGTTTCCTCTTCGCGCGCCGGCCCGTCGCATCGATCGACGAGCCGCCGCCCAAATATCGCGTGCCGAGCCGGTGGAAGTCCGACTGCCAGATCGAGATGATCTATGCCTGAGTTTCCCCGGACAGCCGTGCCACGAGTGGGAGAAGGAATCGCGCACGAAGATCGCGCGCTCATCCTCTGACCTGCCCGGCGCCGTGGACGCGATATTTGAACGAGGTGAGCTGCTCCACGCCCACCGGGCCGCGCGCATGCATGCGGCCCGTCGCTATGCCGATCTCGGCGCCGAAGCCGAACTCGCCGCCATCGGCGAATTGCGTCGAGGCGTTGTGCAGCACGATCGCCGAATCCACCTCCGCCATGAAGCGCCGCGCCACATCCTCATTCTGCGTGATGATGCAATCCGTGTGATGCGAGCCGTAAGTCTCTATATGCGTGATCGCCGCCTCCAGCCCATCGACGACGCGGACGGCGATGATGGCGTCGAGATATTCGGCGCGCCAATCCTCCTCGCTCGCCGGCAGCACGCGCGCGTCGACATCCTGCGTCGCCGCGTCGCCGCGCACCTCGCAGCCGGCGTCGAGCAGCATTTTCACCAGCGGCGAAAGATGCGTGGCCGCGCAGGCGCGATCGACCAGCAGCGTCTCGGCTGCGCCGCAGATTCCGGTGCGACGGAGCTTGGCGTTGAGCAATATATGCTTCGCCATATCGAGATCGGCTTGCGCGTGGACGAAGACATGAACAATGCCCTCGAGATGCGCGAAGACCGGCACGCGCGCCTCATGCTGCACGCGCGCGACGAGGCTCTTGCCGCCACGCGGCACGATGACGTCGAGATTGCCGTCCAGCCCGGCCAGCATGGCGCCGACGGCGGCGCGATCGGCGATGGGGACCAGCGAGATCGCCTCCTCCGGCAGGCCGGCGGCGACGAGGCCGGCGACCAGACAGGCGTGGATCGCGCGCGAGGAGCGCAGGCTCTCCGAGCCGCCGCGCAAAATCGCGGCGTTGCCGGCCTTGAGGCAGAGGCCGCCGGCGTCGGCGGTGACATTGGGCCGGCTCTCATAAATGACGCCGATGACGCCGAGCGGCGTCGCCACGCGCTCGATGAGGAGACCATTGGGGCGCTCGAAGGAGGCTAGCAGCCGGCCGACCGGATCGGCGAGCTCGGCGATCTCCTCGAGGCCGCGCGCCATCGCCTCGACGCGCGCGGGATCCAGCGTCAGGCGATCGAGGAAAGCGGCGGCCGTTCCGCGCGCTTTCGCCTCCGCGACATCGAGCGCATTGGCGGCGAGCAGCTCCGGCGTGCGGCGGCGCAGCTCCGCCGCGGCGGCGCGCAAAGCGGCGTTCTTGGTCTCGGCCGGCGCCAGAGCGACCGCCCGCGACGCCCGTCTCGCGCCGGCGCCGAGCTCGGCCATCAGCGCGCTCAACTCTCGCTCTTCCCTCGCCAATGCTTCCGCCTGCGCCATTTTATCGCCTCTTTCGCCGCTCGCTTGCGCTACCACGAATCGGCGCGTCCCCGAAAGGGAGCGCGCGCCTCCGGCGCCTGCGAGGCTTGCCTTCGGGCTGGGCCTTTTGTAAGACGCGAGCGCTCGTCGCCACGGCTCGCCTCCTCGAGCCGAATCGCCGGCGCCCGCCCGACGCCGCGTCCAAAACGCAGGCGATGCGACGTTCCCGGGCGCGCGGAGCCGGCCGCTATGAGGTTCTTCGCATGACGAAACGCGCGCTGCTGACGGGCATTACCGGACAGGATGGGGCCTATCTCGCACAGCTTCTGCTCGGCAAGGGCTATGAAGTCTATGGCGTGATCCGCCGCTCCTCGCATCGCGGCGTCGAGGACCATCGCCTGCGCTGGCTCGGCGTCGCCAATGACGTGCGGCTGCTCGACGGCGATCTCGGCGATCTCTCCAGCCTGCTGCGCATCGTGCAGGAGGTGAAGCCGGACGAGGTCTACAATCTCGCCGCGCAATCCTTCGTCGCCTCCTCCTGGCGCCAGCCCATTCTCACCGCCAACATCACCGCCGTCGCTGTCGCCAATGTGCTCGAGGCGCTGCGGCTCGGCGCCCCCGGCGCGCGCTTCTATCAGGCCTCCTCCTCCGAGATGTACGGCCTCATTCAGGAGCCGATGCAGAGCGAGAAGACGCCCTTCTATCCGCGCAGCCCTTATGCGGTCGCCAAGCTCTATGGCCATTGGATCACGGTCAATTACCGCGAGAGCTTCGGCATGCACGCCTCCTCGGGCATTCTCTTCAATCATGAGAGCCCGCTGCGCGGCATAGAATTCGTCACCCGCAAGGTGACGGATAGCGTGGCGCGCATAAAGCTCGGCCTCGCCAAGGAGCTTCGCCTCGGCAACATAGACGCCAAGCGCGATTGGGGCCATGCGCGCGATTATGTGCGCGCCATGTGGCTGATGCTGCAGCAGGAGATGCCGGACGATTATGTGGTGGCGACGGGCGTCACCACCACTGTGCGCGACATGTGCCGCATCGCTTTCGCCCATGCCGGCCTCGACATGGAGGCGCATGTGGTGATCGATCCGAAATTCTACCGCCCGGCGGAAGTGGACATTCTGCTCGGCGATTCCAGCAAGGCGCGCAAGGCGCTGGGCTGGGCGCCCGAGACCTCGCTCGATGCGCTCATCCGCGAGATGGTGGACGCCGATCTCGAGCGGCTGAAGCAGGATTCGGCGACACGATGAGCGTGGAACCCACGTCCTCATCCACGGCCCGCTACGAACGCATATTGGTGACCGGCGGCTCCGGCTTCGTCGGGCGCCATTTGCTGGAGGCGCTGGCGGGCGCCTATCCTGAAGCGCAGCGCCTGTCGCTGGCGCGGCCGGGCGAGCCGGCGCCGGACCGGCGCTGGACGCCGATCGCCTTCGATCTGCTCGATCCCAAATCGGTCGACGCCGCCGTCGCGCAGGCGCGGCCGGATCTCGTCATTCATCTCGCCGCGCAAGCCTCGGCGGCGCAGTCCTTCCTGGCGGCGGAAGAGACCTGGCGCGTCAATTTCGACGGCGCGTTCCATCTCGCCGCGGCGCTCGCGCGCCACGCGCCCGCGGCCGTCCTGCTCTTCGCCTCCACCGCCGATGTCTATGGCGCGAGCCTCGGCGAAGGCCCGGCGCATGAGGATATGATCCCGCGGCCGCTCAGCGTGTACGCCCGCTCCAAGCTGGCGGCCGAGTCGATGCTGGCGGATGTTCTGCCGCAGACGACGCGGCTCATCGTGGCCCGCCCCTTCAGCCATATCGGCCCGGGGCAGGACAAGCGCTTCGCCGTTTCCTCCTTCGCCGCGCAGATCGTCGAGATCGAAAGTGGACGCGCCGAGCCGCGGCTCTCGGTCGGCGATCTTTCCGTGCAGCGCGATTTTTTGGACGTGCGCGACGTCATCGACGCCTATCTGCGGCTCATCGCGGTCGCGCCCGGTCTTCCTGACCGCAATGTCTTCGACATCGCCTCGGGCGAGACGCGCCCGCTAGTGTCCCTGGTCGAGAAAATGCGCGCGCTGGCGCGCCGCGATTTCGAGATTGTCGTCGATCCCGCGCGGCTGCGGCCGGCCGACATACCGATCGCCCGCTGCGACGCCGCCAAGCTGCGCGCGGCGACCGGCTGGAGCCCGCGCAGAGCGATCGACGAGACGCTCGTCGATCTGCTCGATTATTGTCGCGCGGCCGCAGAAGCCGCGAAATGACCAGCGAGCGCGAGCGGCGTCTCGAGGAGCGCAATCGCCTGCTCGAGCACCAGCTCGATTTTCTGCGCGCCGAGCTTCTGCATCTCGTCCATGAGCGCGAGAAGAACGTCTATTCCGCCGCCTGGCTGATCTTCCGGCCGCTGCGCCGTTTCGAGGCGGCGCTCGTCGACACAGTGACGCCGCTGCTGCGACTCTTCTCTCGCAAGGCCCCGGCGCCCGCCATCGAGTCCGCCGTCTCGGAGCCCGCCGCTCGGGGCAAGACGCAAAAGCCGCGACGGCTGCTCGTCGATGTGACGGCGACGGCGCGGCAGGACGCCGGCACGGGAATCCAGCGCGTCGTCAAGAAGATCACGCAGGGGCTCTATCGCGATCCGGCGCTTCCCATTCCTGTGATCGCCGTGCGCTGCGAGGGCGGCCGCCTCTTCACCTGCGAGGCTTTCGTCGCCGCGCTCATCGGCGGAACGGCCGGCCCGGATCGCGAAATCGAGATAGAGCCGGGCGACCGTTTCTTCATGCTCTCCGACAGCTGGAACGCTTTCGAGGAGTTTCGGCCGATCTTCTCGCGCATTCGCGCCGGCGGCGGCGAGATCGTCACCTGCATTTTCGATCTCATTCCCGTCCTCTATCCGCACGCCTGCCATGAGGTGACGCCGCCGCGCTATGAGGCGTGGCTGCGCCGCGCGCTGCTCGAGAGCGACGCCTTTCTCGCCATCTCGCGCACGGTCGCCGAGGAGCTGGCGGATTTCGTGGAAGAGAAGGGCCTGCCGCATCGACCCGGCCTTTCGATCGGCTGGTTCCATTGCGGCTCGGACATCGCCGATGGCGCGCCCGCCGCGCCGCGGCCGCAGATCGCCGCCGCAGCCGCGGGCGGCGCCATGTTTCTGAGCGTCGGCACTGTGGAGCCGCGCAAGGGCCATCGCGTCGCGCTGCGGGCTTTCGAGGCGCTGTGGCGCGAGGGCCGCGATGCGCGACTGGTCTTCGTCGGGCGGCGCGGCTGGTTCGAGGAGGCGATCGCCGCCGAGATCCGCGGCCATGCCGAATTCGGGCGGCGCCTCTTCTGGCTCGACGATATCGGCGACGCCGAGCTCGCCTTTCTCTACGACAAGAGCGCGGCGGCGCTCGTTCCTTCCTATGCGGAGGGCTTCGGCCTGCCCATTGCCGAGGCCGCGCGTCGCGGCCGGCCGGTGATCTGCAGCGACATTCCCGTGTTCCGCGAGGTCGGCGGCGCCGGCGCCCTCTATTTCCGCGTCAATGATCCGGCCGCTCTCGCCGAGCGCATTCGGGAGCTGCTCGACGGAAGCGCGACGGTCGATCCCTCCGCCGTCAGCCGCGTCTCCTGGGCCGAGGCGGCGCATCGCGTCGCGCAGGTGATCGCGACCGAGGACTGGACGCGCTCCCTGCCATGAGCCCCGCCCGTACGGCCATTGTTCCGCCGCGCCGAAAAGCATGTTAGAGACGGCTGCGGCGGCGGCGCCTGCGGCTCACTCGAACCGCAGGCTTCGCCGCTTTTGCGCAAAGCGGGGGCGCAGGTCGCGACCTTCCGCCGCCGAGGCTCCAACCCGATAGGCCGTCATATGTCGATCTCGCCGTCCATCAGCCTGCCGCCGACGCCCAAGGCGCTCCTCGACCTCATCAAGCTCGAGGCCGGGCCGGCCTCTATGCCCGACAGCCGGCCGGCGCTGTGGATCAGCCTCGCCGCCTATATTCTCACCGAGACGGGCGGCCAATTGGTGAGCGCCGACATCCCCCCCTCGATCGCTTACGGACTGGTGAGCGCCGCTCTGCTCGCCGCGCTGACCTTCGGCGCGCTGCTGCTGACCGGAACGCGCGAGCGCTTTCAGCATACGCTGATCGCCCTCACCGCCACGGGCGCGGTCATCGGCCTCGTATCCTTCTTGCTGACGCTCGCGGTGGCGCAGATATTTCCGCCGCCGATGCCAGCCCTGAAGCTCGTCGGCTTCGTGCTGTTTCCACTGGTGCTGTGGAAGTTCACCGTGTTCCTGTGGATCTATCGGCACGCCGGGATGCGCTTCATTCCAGCCTTCGCGCTGGGCGCGATCTATCTCGGCTTCATTCTGCTGATCCTGTCGCCGCTGCTGACGCGCGCCTTCAACCTCATTTGACGGGCGGGAGCGCCGCCGCGGCGACAAGCCCGCGGCGGCGCTCATTAAGTAACAATTAAGCATAATCACTTACTCATCGTTCATCACCCGCGTCGCGGCCCGATTCAGGCCGCCCGGCGCGTAGCGAGGATGAACCAATGAGATTTTCCGGTTCCTGCGCCGGGGCGGGGCTTTTTTGCGCGATCCTTGGCCTCTCGACCTCCGGTCCGGCCGCCGCGGCGGACATGCCCTTCTTCTCACCGCCCGAGCAGCAGGATTACCAGCCCGTAGAGCTGGGAACCGGCTGGTATCTGCGCGGCGACATCGCCGCGGTTCGCTCGCCCGTGCTGAACATAGACGGCGCCACCACCTCGAACAGCTTCGTCAATAATTGGTCGGCGGGCATAGGCTTCGGCTATCGTTACAATAGCTGGCTGCGCACCGACGTCACCGCCGATTATCAGCCGCTCTACAGCCGATCCGGGGCCTCCTATATCAAGACGCCCTGCCAGACGGGGGCTGTCGGCACGCCAGCCGGAGGACCCTACACCGACTCCATCGGCGTCTACACCAACTGTTTCCCCTATTCGCAGAGCCGCGGAACCGCCTCGGTCTTCCTCGGCAATGTCTATATCGATCTCGGCACCTGGGGCGGCCTCACGCCCTATATCGGCGCCGGCGCCGGCGTCGACGTGCTGTTCCAGAAGGCCCAGGTGCAATGGTACATGGGCAATCTCGTTCCCTATGCTGGAACGACCTGGACCGACCCCTACACGCTCGGCACCTATATGGCCAATTGGGACCGCAGCTACTCCAACACCTATCTGAAATTCGCCTATGCCTTCATGGGCGGCTTCGCCTATGACATCACCGACCATTGGGCGGTGGACATCGGCTATCGCTATCTCAATCTGGGCTCGATCTCGGGCAAGGACGCGCTCGGCGTCAACCATACCCGCAAGCTCGACATTCAGCAGGTCCGACTCGGCTTCCGCTATCTGATCGACTGAGGATCGCGCCGAAATTCTGATCACGTCTGCTTTGAGCACACGGCGGAACGTTAAAACCGCGCTGGCGCGACGCCTATCCCTGCGCTAGCGCGACGCGCGCCGTCTCAGTGTGATTTTTCGTCCGGCGGAAGACGGAAGAGCCCCTTTGCGATAAATCCCACTAGGCCAATCGCAGAGACAGCTGTGCTGCCGACTAAAAACGCCTCTATCTCAACTGGCAGATGAAATGACGTGAAGCTAAAACCCGATGCGATCACTATCAAGGCAACAACTGCAGAATACGATTCAAGATAGCGCAATATACGGCTTGCATACTCCATCCGCATAGCGCGATCTGCATTTACGTTTGCAATATGCGCTCGCGCCATTTCATTACGAAGCCGAGCCTCCTCGATTTGCTGCTCTTCCAGCAAATCGAGCCTGCTTTTCCTCTCGACAACGGCAACCTCTTGAACGCCGACATCGATGTCATCAAGCGTGAGCTTTTGCTCTACGGGTTCTGGTAAGTTCGACAAAGTGATCCCGGATCATTTGGGAGGGGATTTCATCGAACTTACCCTCCCCACCCTTATAGATTGAGGTCCACGGCGTCCCGTTCATATGCGTCAGGGCGGAAAGCTGATAGGCATGGAACTTTCCATAGTCACGGTAGACTCGGTCTATCACCTCGCGTTCTCTTGATGCGAGCTCAGCGTGTGAAGCCGCACCCAAATCTTCTGCAAAGCACCCTGGCGCATATTCACCGTTGGTAATCTCGCGAGTCACGGGTGCACGACCATACGGTCGGAGCGCTTGCCAAAGTTCACGATAAACGGGACCATAGTCCCACGCTTGGGGCGCATCATGCGTGAGAGGCTCTTCGTTGATGGCGAGATTCCATCCATGCGCGATGTAGACGAGCTTCTGGAGCTGCATTTGGGTAAAGAACACCCCCTCCGCTTTCCCTAAGCGGATGAATTCATTTGCAATTTCAGGCGACCACCCTGCCATTTCTCGACCCAAATCAATTCTCGACCTTTTATATAATGGTTCCCGCGACATCCGTAGCTCAGATTCTAGGCTATTTTTTGTAGGGGCCATTTCCACCGGCGTAGGCGCGTCTGCGCCCGCAGCTCAACTAGGGGCGCCTCGACGCCGCGGCAGAGCGCCCCGCCACAGCTCGCGCCCGACTTGACGCGAAGACGTGTTGCGCGTAGCGCAGGCTCCGAAAATCCATGCCCCGGGGAGGCAGCACAAAAATGCCCATCCAAAAGCCCGGCGTGAAGCCGGCCGATCCGCGTTTCTCTTCAGGTCCTTGCTCCAAGCGTCCCGGCTGGACGCTGGACGCGCTCGCGGGCGCGGCGCTCGGCCGCTCGCATCGTTCCCCGGCCGGCAAGGCGAAGCTGAAAGAGGCCATCGATCTGACGCGCGAGGTTCTGCGCGTGCCGGCGAGCCATCGCATCGCCATCGTCCCCGCCTCGGACACCGGCGCCGTCGAAATGGCGCTGTGGTCGATGATCGGCGCGCGCGGCGTCGATGTCGCCGCCTGGGAGAGCTTCAGCGCAGATTGGGTCACCGACATCATCGAGCAGCTGAAGCCGGGCGCCGCCCGCAGCTTCGTCGCCCCCTTCGGCGAATTGCCCGATCTGTCGAAGATAAACTTCGACAATGATTTCGTCTTCGCCTGGAACGGCACCACCGCCGGCGTGCGCGTGCTGAACGCCGATTTCATCCCCGCCGACCGCAAGGGGCTGACGATCTGCGACGCCACCTCGGCCGCCTTCGCGCAGCCGCTCGAATTCGACAAGCTCGATGTCGTCACCTACTCCTGGCAGAAGGTGATGGGCGGCGAGGCGGCGCATGGCATGCTCATCCTCTCGCCGCGCGCCGTGGAGCGGCTCGAGAGCTACACGCCCGCCTGGCCGCTGCCGAAGATTTTCCGCCTCACCAAGAACGGCAAGCTCGTGGAGAGCATTTTCGAGGGCGACACGATCAACACGCCCTCCATGCTCTGCGTCGAGGATTATCTCGATACGCTGAAATGGGCCAAATCGATCGGCGGGCTCGACGCGCTGTTCGCGCGGGCGAACGCCAACGCCAAAGTGGTGCATGACTGGGTCGAGAAGACGCCCTGGTTCACCCATCTCGCCCAGGATCCGGCGACGCGCTCCAACACCGGCGTCTGCCTCGTCTTCGCCGATCCCGCCATCGCCGCCCTGCCGCGCGCCGAGCAATCGGCGCTCGCCGCGCGTATCGTCGGCCTCGTCGAGAAAGAAGGCGCGGGCTTCGACTTCGGCGCTTATCGCGACGCCCCGCCCGGCCTGCGCATCTGGTGCGGAGCCACGGTGGAGGCCACCGACGTCGCGGCGCTCACGCAATGGATCGACTGGGCCTATGCAGAGGCGGTAGCGCAAACGGCCAAAGCGGCTTGAGACGACGGCCGCTCGTCACGATCTAGGGAAAGGGACGGCCGCCGCGCCAGCGCGGCGCCGAAGGGGGGCGAAATCTCGGGCTCGGCCCGAGGGAGGCCCTTCATGCCCAAACGCGTGCTCGTCTCCGACGCGCTCTCGCCCGCAGCGCTCGATCTGTTCCGCTCCCGCGAGATAGAGGCGGATTATCGGCCGGAACTCGGCAAGGAGCCGAGCGCGCTCGCCGCCGCCATCGGCGCCTATGACGGCCTCGCCATTCGCTCGACCACGCAAGTCGACAAGGCGCTGCTCGCGCGGGCCGAGCGGCTGAAGGTCGTCGGCCGCGCCGGCGTCGGCGTGGACAATGTCGATGTGGCCGCGGCGACGGCGCGCGGCGTGATCGTGATGAACACGCCCTTCGGCAATTCCATCACCACCGCCGAGCATACGATGGCGCTGATGCTGGCGCTGGCGCGTCAGATTCCCGCCGCCGACGCCTCCACCCGCGCCGGAAAATGGGAGAAGAGCAAGTTCATGGGCGTCGAGCTCGCCGGCAAGACGCTCGGCGTCATCGGTTGCGGCAATGTCGGCGCAAATGTCGCGATACGCGCGCTCGGCTTTTCCATGCGCGTCATCGCCTATGATCCCTTCCTCACCGAGGAGCGCGCCAAAAGGCTCGGCGTCGAGCCGGTCGATCTCGAGCAGCTGCTGGCGCGCGCCGATTTCATCACGCTGCACACGCCGCTCACCGCCAAGACGCGCGATCTGCTGAACGCGCAATCTTTGAAGAAAACCAAGCGCGGCGTGCGCATCGTCAATTGCGCGCGTGGCGGGCTCGTCGACGAGGCGGCGCTGGTCGCGGCGCTGGACGAGGGCCATGTCGCCGGCGCAGCGCTCGATGTGTTCGAGACCGAGCCGGCGCGCGAAAATCCGCTGTTCTCGTGTCCCAATGTCGTCTGCACGCCGCATCTCGGCGCCTCGACCGTAGAGGCGCAGGAGAAGGTCGCCGTGCAGATCGCCGAGCAAATGTCGGATTTTTTGACGCGTGGCGCGATCGTCAATGCGGTCAACTTTCCGTCGATCGGCGCCGAGGAGGCGCCGCGGCTCGCGCCTTTCGTCGATCTTTCCGAAAGGCTCGGCTCCTTCCTCGGTCAGGCGACCGAGTCGCCGATCGAGCGCATCTCCGTCGCCTATGAGGGCGCGGCGGCGCAGCGCAATATCGCGGCGATGACGGCGGCCGCGGTCGCCGGCGTGCTGCGGCCGGCGCTGGCCGAGATCAATCTCGTCTCGGCGCTCGCCATCGCCAAGGAGCGCGCGATCACGATCGACGAGGCGACGCGCACCGGCGAAGGCGATTATGATTCGCTGATCGCTATATCGGTGAAGACGCGCGACGGAGAGAGGACGCTCTCCGGCTCGCTGTTCCACGACGGACGGCCGCGAATCGTCGCCGCCGACGGCGTGCGCGTCGAATCGGAATTCTCCGAGCGGATGATCTTCGTCTCCAACGCCGACAGGCCCGGCTTCATCGGACGCTTCGCCGGCCTGCTCGGCGCCGCCGGCGTGAACATAGCCACTTGCGCGCTGGGGCGCGATCGGCCGGGCGGCCGCGCCGTGGCCATTGTCGCGATCGATGAGCCGGCGCCGCGCGAGACGATAGGCGAAATCGCAGCGCTTCCCGGCGTGCGCTTCGCGGCCACGCTCCAATTTTGAGCTGCGCTTCAAGGGGGGCGGCGAGGCCGCAGGCGGCGTGCTCGCGAGTCGGGAAGGTCTCCTCCCCGGCGCCTCCTCGTCCCCCTCACTCCGCCCCTTTGTCGCGACAAGGGGGCGGAGGAGGCGGATCGAGTGGCGACTTTTAACAGTCGGCGATCAACGCCATGCCGTGGGCTCCGCGAAAAGGGTCGGCGAAGCCGCAGACGAAAGGCGAAGGATCGTCGTGATTACTGAATCATCTTCACGGTGCGGCCGACGCCCGGGTCGCTGCCGTTGCCCGTGCCGTTGGTGCCGGCGGGGGAAATCCAGTCCGGGACCTTCGTCAGCGCGATGATGACGAAAGCGACAATTCCGACCAGCCACAGGACGGTCTTGCCGATCTCAGCGCTGCTGTGTCCGATTGTTGACATGTGACGATCCTCCGAATGTTGGTGCTTTATTTTGTTTTTTTGCACTTGATGCGCGGCAAAGCGTCGCATCGGCGTCAGCCTACACCAACTCTTTTCGAGACACAATGCGGCATGTGCGCGCGCGACAAAATTAGTCAGGCTGGGGGGAAAGGAAGCGAGAGCGCGACGCAAAAAGGCGACCCCGGGGCCTGACGGCTCCGGGATCGCCTCGCTGTTCTCGGCTCGAGAAAGGGGCTTAGTCCCGGCGCGTCAGATAATATTCGAGCATGGCCACGGCGGACTTGCGGTCCGACTCGCTCGCCCGCGCCAGCGCGCGGGAATGCAGCTCGACGATCCATTGATCGGTCGGCCGATCGCCGGCCGCCTCGCGCGCCAGCGTGAGATACATGAGCCCGCGGGCGCGCTGCGGGGGACCGCCGGCCTCGCCATTGAACATCAGATGGCCGAGCAGCGCCTGCGACGGCGCATGGCCCTTGCGCGCGGCGAGATCGAGCCAATTGGCCGCCTGACGGGCGTCCTTGGAGACGCCATTGCCGTCGAGATACATGCGCGCGAGATTATATTGAGCGTCGGCGTTGCCGAAATAGGTCGCGGCGTAGCGGAAGAGATCGAAAGCGCGGCCGGCGTCCGGCATGATCTTCGCGGCGGCGATCCCCTCGAGATAATAGACGCCGACGGCCACGAAGGCGCCGGCCGCCATCAGCCGCTCGCGCGGGCTCGGCTCGTCGTCGGCGAAATGCTCGACCAGCTTGGCGAAATAGGAATAGGCCTTGGCGTCGTCGCGGGCGACGCCGTCGCCATCGGCATACATGCGGCCGAGCTTCCATTGCGCCAGCGACTCGCCGCCGTCGGCGGCGTAGCGCAGAGCCTCGACCGATTTTTTGGTGTTGCCGGCGTGATAGCTCTCGAGCCCGGCGGCGAGAGCGGCGCGCGGGTCCTTGAACATGGTCAACGGCTGGGTGGCGGCGGCGAGGGAGCGCGGCTCCGACGCGTCGAAGGCGGCGGCGCGGCCTGCCGCGAGGGAGCCGACCGTCGCGCAGCCGAGCGCTAGAAGCAGCGTCCCACGACGCCCGCGCGGCCCCACCGTCGACGCAATCGCCTGGAGAAACACGATCATCGAGGATCTGACTTTCGCAACGCCGCGGGCGTCTCGACAACGCCGCGCACCAACACCGCCATCGTCACCGCCGAAATCGACGACAGGCTTTGAGAACGTAAAGAGCCTTCTCCCGCGACGAGCCGGCGCGGAAGGCGTCTCCCTTGTCCTCGATGACCTTGTGACGAGCCGAGATTAGCGCAGCGTTTATGGCTGAAAAGGGGCATGTGGCTCTTTGCCCGGCTCGCAGAAAACTATCTCGGCGACTGTTGCAACAAGGTCACAAATTTTAGCGTTTCGCCGCAGGCTCGGCGCCGGCTCGACGCATCCGGCTACGCACTGCGACATAGAATCGACCCGGTCCGTCGCATCGCCCGCAGCCCGCAGCGGGGGCGAGCGTGAAAAGCCGACCTCTAGCCGGCTGGCGCATGCGGCGGGAGGGGCCTATATCGTCCCGAGTGGCTCGCCTTCGGGCGGGCGCAGCAGAGGTCGCCTCATGCACGCCGTCTCGCCCGAAATTTCCGCTACGCTCGGCGCGACGCGCGGCGACATGCGCGGCTCTGTGCGCGTGCCGCGCGAGACCGCCGGCTTTCGTCGCCTCTTCATCTTTCTGGGGCCGGGCTATCTCGTCGCCACCGGCTATATGGACCCCGGCAATTGGGCGACCGCCCTCGCCGGCGGCTCCAAATTCGGCACGGCGCTGCTCTTCGTCGCCGTTCTGTCCAGCCTCATGGCCATCGTGCTGCAATCGCTGACGGCGCGGCTCGGCCTCGCCACCGGCCTCGATCTCGCCAGCGCCTGCCGTCGCCAATTTCCGCGCTCCGCCTCTGTGGGGCTCTGGCTCTTGGCCGAGGCCGGAATATTGGCGACCGATCTCGCCGAGGTCATCGGCACGGCGATCGGCCTGCAATTGCTGTTCGGCCTGCCGCTCGCCTTCGGCGTCGTCGTCACTCTGCTCGACACTTTCCTCGTGCTCGCCTTCGAGCGCCTCGGCTTCCGCAAGATCGAGCTCTTCGTCGTCGCCATGCTCGGAATCATCGCGCTGGCCTTCGGCGGTCAGCTGCTGCTGGCGCGGCCCGATCTCCACGAGGTCGCCGCCGGCCTCGTCCCCAGCCGCGCGCTGATCGAAAATCCCGAGATGCTCTATATCGGCCTCGGCATTCTCGGCGCGACGGTGATGCCGCATAATCTCTTCCTGCACTCTTATATCGTGCAGACGCGTGACGTCGGCGCCAGCTCGGCCGAGCGGCGAGAGGCGATCGACTTCGCCATTTTCGACAGCTCGCTGGCGCTGCTCTTCGCGCTCGTCATCAACGGCTCGATTCTCGTGCTGGCGGCCGCTGTCTTCCACGCCTCCGGCCATACGGAGGTCGCCGAGCTCGGCCAGGCCTACACGCTGATCGCCCCGCTGCTCGGCGCGCCGATCGCCGCCAAGCTCTTCGCCATCGCCCTCATCGCCTGCGGGCTCAACTCCACCGTCACGGCGACGCTGGCCGGGCAGATCGTGATGGAAGGCTTCGTCGAGCTGCGCATGAAGCCCGCGCTTCGCCGTCTGGTGACGCGGCTCATCGCCATCGTCCCGGCCGTCGGCGTGACGCTGATCTCGGGCGAGGAGGCTGCCGGCCGGCTGCTGGTGCTGAGCCAGGTGGTGCTGAGCTTCACTCTGCCCTTCGCCGTCGTGCCGCTCGTCTGGTTCACCGCCTCGCGCCGGCTGATGGGTGAGCTCGCAGCGCCGCGCCGCGCCACAATCGTCGCCGCCGTCATCGCCGTGGCCATCATCGCGCTCAACGGCAAGCTGATCTTCGACGCGATCGCCGGCTGATTTTTACCGCCCCTTCACCATGCCGGGCCTCGCCCCGACCGCAGCCGGAACGATCCTGTCTCGGGCGACATTCCTCCCCGGCCGAGGCGGCGCTGGGGGCCGCCTCGCCAGAAGGGAAGAGAACGGCATGTTTCGACCTATGGTTTATGCGGCGGCCCTCATCGGCGCGCTGATGCTGCCCGGCGTGGCCTCCGCCCGCGGCCACCATCGGCATCATCACCACCATCACCATCACCACTGGCGCCATCATCACCACCATCATTGGCGCCATCATCATCATTGGCGCTGGGGCCTCGAGCAGAGCTGGCGCACGGCCGGCTGGACCGCTCCCCAGCAGACGATCTGACGCGGAGCGCCCCGTCGCCTGAGCCACGCCTCGGGCGACGGGGCGAGCGCCGTCGAGGCCGGCCATTGGCCGGGCCATTGGCGGCGCTTCGAGAATAGGCGCATAAGGAGGGCTCCCGCCGCGGCCGCGCCGCGCCGATCCGCTCGAAAGACAAGGGGTCCGTTGCCTTCCTTCGCCGCCACGCCGCTCATCATCGCGACCGCGCTGTTCATGGAGAATCTCGACGGAACCGTGCTGGCGACCGCCCTACCCGCAATGGCCGCCGATCTGCGCGAGGACCCCATCGCTCTGAAGCTCGCGCTCACCTCCTATCTTCTCTCGCTCGCGGTCTTCATTCCGCTCTCCGGCTGGGTCGCCGATCGCTTTGGCGCGCGGCGGGTGTTTCGCGCGGCGATCCTCGTCTTCACGCTCGGCTCCATTCTCTGCGGCTTCTCCGCCTCGCTCGCCGGCGTGGTGGCGGCGCGCGTGGTCCAGGGGCTCGGCGGGGCCATGATGGTTCCGGTCGGACGGCTGGTGCTGCTGCGCGTCGCGCCGCGTCACGATCTGGTGCGCGCGCTCGCCTATCTCACCATTCCGGCGCTGATCGGCCCGGTGGTGGGGCCTCCGCTCGGCGGCTTCATCGCCACTTATTTCCATTGGCGCTATATTTTCTGGATCAATGTGCCGATCGGCCTGCTCGGCGTCGCGCTCGTCACGCGATACATTCCCGATCTGCGCGAGGAGAGCGTTCCGCCACTCGACATTCGCGGCTTTCTGCTCTCGGGTTTCGGCCTGTCGAGCCTCGTCTTCGGCCTCGGCGCGCTCGGCCAGCGCATCGTTCCGGCGCCGGCCGCGGCGGGGCTGGTCGCAGCGGGAGCGATCGCGCTCCTCCTCTATGTGCGCCATGCGCGGCGGGCGCCGCATCCGATCATCGATCTCGACCTTCTGTGCGTGCCGACCTTCCGCGCCTCCATCATCGGAGGCTTTCTGTTTCGCACGGGCCTCGGCGCCTCGCCATTCCTGCTGCCGCTGATGTTGCAGACCGGCTTCGGCCTCACGGCGTTTCAATCGGGCTCGCTGACCTTCATCGCCGCCATCGGCGCCATGGCGATGAAGACGACGGCGCAGCCCATTCTGAGCCGCTTCGGCTTCCGCCGCGTGCTCGTCGTCAATGCGCTGATCTCGGCGGGCTTCTTCTGCTTCAACGCGCTGTTCTCGCCGGAAACGCCGCATTGGATCATCATGAGCCTGCTGCTCGTCGGCGGCTTCTTCCGCTCGCTGCAATTCACGGCGCTGAACGCGATCGGCTATGCCGATATAGAGCCTCAGGCGATGAGCCGGGCAACGAGCTTCGCTTCCGCCGGGCAGCAATTGGCCCTGTCGGCCGGCGTCTCGCTCGCCGCCGCGACGCTCGAGACGGCGAGCGCGCTGCATGGCGGCGGCGCGCTGCGGCTCACGGATTTCGACGCCGCTTTTCTCGCGGTGACGGCGGTCTCGGCCTCCTCCGTCCTCATTTTCCGCAGGCTCGCGCCCACGGCGGGAGAGGGGCTGACCGGCAAGAAATCGATCGAGCAGCCGATCGAGGCCGACGGATCGGCCTAGAAGCGCTCCTGTCGGCCGCCGCGAAATCCGGTGGCGAGAACATAGAGCTCGGCGGAATCGGCGCGGCTCGCCGCCGGCTTCACATGGCGCACTTGCGCGAAATCGCGCTTCAGCGCCGCGAGCAATTGATGCTCCGTGCCGCCCTGCAGCACTTTGGCGACGAAAAAGCCGCCCGGCGCCAGCACATCGCGAGCGAAATCCGCCGCCAGCTCGGCGAGCGCGACGATCTTCAAATGATCGGTCTGCTTATGGCCGGTGGCGTTGGCGGCCATGTCCGACATGACGCCATCGGCGCCGCCGCCGAGCATGGCCTTGATCCGCTCCGGCGCAGTCTCCTCATTGAAGTCCATCACGGTGAACTCGACGCCGGCGATGGGCTCCATGTCGAGAAGATCGATGCCGACGACCTTGCCTTTGCCCTCGGCCGACTTCACCCGCGTCGCGGCGATCTGCGACCAGCCGCCCGGCGCGGCGCCGAGATCGACGATGCGCTTGCCGGGCGCGAAGAGCTTGTAGCGCTCGTCCATCTCCAGCAGCTTATAGGCGGCGCGCGAGCGATAGCCGTCGCGCTTGGCCTGCGCCACATAGGGATCGTTGAGCTGGCGCTCGAGCCAGAGCGTCGAGGACAGCGAGCGCTTTCTCGCCGTCTTCACGCGCTCCTTCAGCGAGCGGCCGCCTTCGCGCCCCCCTGCGCCCGATTTCGTCATGCGAGCACCGCTTCGCGCGGCGCGAAGGTTCCGTCCGCCTCCTGCTCCATCGCGATATGGCGCTGATGGAAGGCGAGCAGGCTCGAGCGATGGCCGATGGAGATAATCGTCGTATTGGGCAGGCGCTCGCGCAGCATGGCGTAGATCTCGCCCTCGAGCTTCTCGTCGAGCGCAGAGGTCGCCTCGTCGAGGAAGAGCCAGTCGGGCTCGGCGAGCAGCGCCCTGGCGACGGCGACGCGCTGCTGCTCACCGCCGGAGAGGCGCTGCGACCAGGCGTCCTCCTCGTCCAGCCGATGCACGAACGGCCCGAGCCGCGCGGCGTCGAGCGCTTCCTCGATCGCGCGGCGAGAGAAGGCGTCGGGCGCGCTCGGATAGGCGATGGCCGCGGCCAGCGTGCCGATCGGGATATAGGGCTTTTGCGGCAGCAGCAGCACATTGGCGTCGTCCGGCGTGCGCACGCGGCCCTCGCCATAGGGCCAAATGCCGGCGATGGCGCGGAACAGAGTCGATTTTCCCGATCCAGAGGGACCCGTCAGCAGCGTCGATTCGGCCGGGTGGAACACGAGATCGCGCGCCTCGACGATGCGCCGCCCGTCGGGAAGCGACAGAGCGAGATCATGAACGGCGATCTCCGGCGAAGCGCCGCGCTCGAACTTCGGCGCCGCGGCGCTCAATGTCGCCGCGCGCTCGATCGCCTCGTCGAAAGAGGAGAGGCGGTCCAGCACCGCTTTGAAATTGGCGAGCGAGGTGTAGTAGTTGACGAAGAAGGTCAGCGCGTCCTGCACCTTGTCGAAGGCGCCCGACGTCTGCGTCATCACGCCGAGATTGATCTTGCCGGCAAAATAGAAGGGCGCGGTGAGCAGATAGGGTATGATCGGCGACAATTGCCCATAGGTCGCCGTGAAGCTGATCATTTTCTTGCGCGTCGTGACGATGCGCAGATAGTTGACGATGATCGCCGTGAAGCGGCTCACCAGCGAAGAGCGCTCGGCCTTCTCGCCGGAGAGCAGCGCGACCTGCTCGCTATATTCGCGCAAACGCGCCAGCGAGAAGCGGAAATCCGCCTCGCGATGCTGGCGCTCGAAATACAAGCCCGACAGAGTGCGGCCGAGAAGATGCGTCACCACCGTGCCGACCGCCGCATAGAGCAGCGCCACCCAGAACAAAAAGCCCGGAATGAAAATATCGGTGCCCGGAAAGGCGTAATTGCCGGAGAGGCCCCAAAGGACGATGGAGAAGGAGACGAGCGAGCTCAACGTCTGGATCAGCAGGATCGAATAGGAATAGATCCCGTAGCCGTCGGTGCCGCCATCGATGAAGCGATTCACGTCCTCGGCGATGCGCTGGTCGGGATTGTCGGTCTGGCTGCCGGCGAGCGCCATTCGATAATGCGTGTGATCGCCGAGCCAGCGGGAGACGTAATGCTCGGTGAGCCAGCGCCGCCAGCGAATGATCATCAACGATTGCACGACGAATTCGATCACGGCGCTGATGATGTAGGTGAAGGCCCAAGGCGTGAAGACATAGAGCAGCAGGCGCCAGAAGGCGTCGGCGTTCTTCTCCTGGATCGCGTTGAAGAAATCGCGATTGAAAAAGGACAGGCGCACATTGACGCCGACCTGCGCCTGATTGATGAGCACGAGCAGCACGATCATCGTGACGGCGATGCTGCGCTCCCGCGCGCCGAATCGAAAGAGCCCGAATATGTTCGCCTCGCCGCGGTCGCTGCTGTCGAAATAGAGATCGGCGATGCGCGTCATCTCGCGCACGACAGGAACATGCGAGACCGCGAAGACGATGATCGAGAAGACGGCGACGGTGAGCGACAAGCTCTCGGACAGAGCGTAATCGGCGAGCGCCGCGGGCCACAGGCCCTCGGCCTCCAGCAGGCGCGCGAGGCCGAAGACGATCGTCTCCACCGAGAAGATTGAGACGAATATCTTCAGAAAGCTCGAGATGGCGCCGCTGCGCCAGGTGGTGAAGGCGCAGAGCCCGGCGGCGGCGGCGAAGAGGAAGAGATTGGCGTCGCCTAGGTGAACGCCCGCTGCGAGCGTTAGCGCCGCGAAGACGGCGACGGCCGCTCCGAGTCTCTGCATGTCCTGTCCTCTCGTTGGTCGCGCCGCATTCGCGCGTCGCGTCGCTTTCGGGCGCAGTAATCTCGAGATTGCGCCAATGGCGTGGCGCAGAGCGCGGCGCGCCGCTTTCGCCCTGCGATAGCGCGCTTTCGGCCGAAAGGGCAAATCGTCGCGCCGCGCCGCGCGCCTGCGCCGCGAAAGGATTTTGCTCGAGCTGCGCCGGCGCGAGGCGGCGACCGCCGCTCTCCCTCCCCGGCGGAGAAGATATCGCCGGCTTTCGGGCGGCGAGGAAAAAATTCGGCGTTTTCGCCTCCGGCGGGCAAGGATAAGGGGCGCGTTCTTGACTTCCCGCGCCGTTACGGCCAGTTTCCGCGCCGCTTCGCTAGGCTTTCCAGCCGCAATCCCGTGTCGTTCGCCTCATGCGCTCCTATCTCGACTTCGAAAAGCCCGTCGCCGAATTGGAGACCAAGGTGGAAGAGCTGCGCGCGCTGTCCAAAGGCGACGGCGTGTCGATCGCCGACGAGCTCGCCAAGCTGGAGGCCAAGGCGCACAAGGCGCTGGCCGATCTCTACGCCAGCCTCACGCCGACGCAGAAAATCCAGGTCGCGCGCCATGCGCAGCGCCCGCATTTCTCCGATTATGTGCGGCTTTTGTTCAGCGAGTTCACCCCGCTGGCCGGCGACCGCCTGTTCGGCGAGGACTCCGCCATCGTCGGCGGCTTCGCCCGTTTTCGCGGCGAGCCGGTCTGCCTCATCGGCCAGGAGAAGGGCTCCGACACGGAGAGCCGGCTCGAGCACAATTTCGGCATGGCGCGGCCGGAAGGCTATCGCAAGGCGGCCCGGCTCATGGAGCTGGCCGACCGATTCGGCCTGCCGGTCATCTCGCTGGTGGACACTTTCGGCGCTTTTCCGGGCATAGACGCCGAGCAGCGCGGACAGGCGGAGGCGATCGCCCGCTCCATCGACGTGTCGCTGTCGCTGGGCGTGCCCAATGTCGCCGTGGTGGTGGGGGAAGGCGGCTCCGGCGGCGCCATCGCCATCGCCAGCTGCAACAAGGTGCTGATGCTGGAGCATTCCGTCTATACGGTCGCCTCGCCGGAGGCTTCCGCCTCCATTCTGTGGCGCGACTCCTCCAAGGCGCAGGACGCCGCCACCAGCATGAAGATCACCGCTCAAGACCTGCTGAAGTTCGGCATTATCGACGTCATCGTCGCCGAGCCGCCGGGCGGCGCCCATCGCGATCCCGAGACGGCCGTCGCCGCCGTGGGCGAAGGCATAGACGATGCGCTGGCCGGCCTCGCCAATCTCTCCCGCGCGCAAATCGTCGAGGCCCGCGCCGAGCGCTTTCTCTCGGTCGGCCGCAAGGTCTGAGCAGACGAGAATCGGGAGCGTCCAGCATTCGCCGGGCTCGATACCCTGACCCGCTCTGGTCTCCCGGCGTCAACCAATCGTTAACCTCACAGACGATCGCCGCGCTCTTGCCGGCGGCGACAGCCACGCTCTGGCCTTATTCTTCGTCTTGCGTTAGAAGGACGTTGGTAATTCGACGTCTATTGTCATGGTAGGGTCTCCGAGGCGTGATTCGCGCCTTTGGGCGCGGACCTCGAGAAGCGGGGCGAGAATGAATCTCTTCCGGAACGTCGGGCGGCGGCTCGCCCCCTGGGGCCTCGTCGGGGCGTCGCTCGCGCTCTCCGCCTGCAATGATCTCGGCTCCGGCTCGCAGCGTGCGCTGTCGCCCATCCCGCCCGAGACCTTGGCGCTGATGGAGCAGGCCGGCGTCACCAAGGAATCGCCGACGCTCATCCGCTCCTATAAGAAAGAGGCCGAGTTCCAAATCTGGAAGCAGCGGCCCGACGGGCGCTACGCCTATCTCAAGACCTTCCCCATGTGCCGGTGGTCCGGCCAGCTCGGGCCGAAGGTTCGCGAGGGCGACCGGCAGGCGCCGGAGGGGTTCTATTCCATCACCCCCGGGCAGATGAATCCGAACTCCGCCTATTATCTCTCCTTCAACGTCGGCTATCCCAACGCCTATGACCGCGCCTATGGCCATAGCGGCGGCTCCATCATGGTCCATGGCGCCTGCTCCTCGGCCGGCTGCTTCTCCATGACCGATCGGCAGATCGCCGAGATCTATGCGATCCTGCGCACCTCCTTCAACAATGGCCAGCGCTCGATCCAGATGCAGTCCTATCCGTTCAAGATGACGGCGGAGAATCTGGCCAAGCACAGGCTCGATCCCAATATCGGCTTTTGGAAGCAGCTGAAGGAAGGCTCCGACCATTTCGAGGTCGCCGGCAAGGAGCCTAGCGTCGGCGTCTGCAATCGGCGCTATGTCTTCGACGCGACCTCGGCCAATGGCCAGCCGCTCGACGCCGGCGCCGCCTGCCCTCCGCTGCGCCGCAATGCGGAGATAGAGGCGCAGGTCGCGCAGAAAACCGCTGCGGACGACGCCAAAGTGGCCGAACTGGCGGCGGCTGGCGTCAGGCCGGTGCGCGTCGTCTATCAGGACGGCGGCCAGCACCCCGATTTCTACGCCCGCGTCGCCGAGGTGAGCCGGCCGGAGGCGCTGGTCGCGCCGCCGATCGAGATCGCCCTCGACGAGAAGATCGGCGGCGGCAAGTCGCGTTCTCCCGTGCTGGCCATGAGCGCGACGAGGCTCCCCGCCAAGGCCAAGAAAGAGACCGAGATCAAGGTGGCGGCCGCGGCCGCCGAGCAGGCCACTGTGGCGAAGGTCGTGGAAGCCGCCGCTCCGGCCGAGCCGGTCAGGCTCGGCGGACTCGCCGGAGCGACGGACTCGATCGGCGGATTGCTCGGCTTCCGCAAGGAGCCGGCCCAGAGCGAGCCCGCCGTCGCCAAAGCCGAGCCAGCCAAATCGGAGCCCGCGAAGATCGAAGGCGCCAAGGCCGGCGAGAGCGCCAAGAACGAAAAGTCGGAGGCCGCCAAATCCGCGGCCAAGCCGGCGACCGCCAAGGCTGCAGCGCCCAAGCCTGTCGCGACCAAGACCGCGGCAGGCCAGGCCGCCGCCTCGCAGGCCCCCGCGTCAGCGCCGTCGCATCGCGCCGATCCGGCCAAAAAGCCGCAAGCCTCGCTCGGGGCCGAGCGCCACGCCAAGGTCGCTGCGGCCACTGGCGGCGTGCCGGCGCTGCCGCCGGTTACCGCTCGCCCCTGATTTACGAGCAACTCACAATTTTTTTGCTCAAACGATCCACCCAAGGGCGGATCGTCGCAATTTTGCCTGCATTGGTCGGAAAAAGGCGCCGCGAGCGTTGCTGTTTCGCTGCGGCCCCGCGCCGGAACTTCCGCCAAAAGCTCGGTCGTGATGCGACATTGTGGCGGGCTTCCAAAAAGGCGCTTGACACTTGTGCGCCGCAGCAATACAACAGTGCGACGCAGCGAGAACTTCTCTCGCTCCGTAGCCCTCCTTGGGCGTTTCCTCCCTTGACTTGGGCCGCTGGCGTTACCGGCGGCCCTTTTTTTTCGTCATCGCGTGGAAGAAGCTTCCCGTCACCCGCCCCGCCCGCAGCCCCGCCGGCCGCTGCTCCTGCGAATAGGCGTCTGTAACCATCGCAAAGGGCTCGCCCTTCTCACTCACGATGGTCGCGTAGTGGAATTCGTGTCCGGCGAGCTCGTCGCCCGCAGCGCCCAGCGCGCCATCGGCGAGAAGCCTTGCGCGCCTATAGCCCAAATGAAGTTTGCGCTGCGCAAAACTCGTCGCCAGATCGAGCAGGCCGGCCATCTCATGCGCCGCGCCGGCCGCGTCGGTCAGCGTCCGCCCGAGCGTCATATAGCCGCCGCACTCGCCATGGACCGCACGCGTCGCGGCGAAGCGGCGAAGCCCGCCGAGAAAATTCTGCGCCGCCGCGAGCCGGCCCGCATGGAGCTCTGGATAGCCGCCCGGAAGCCAGCAGACGTCGCAATCCTCCGGCGGAACTTCATCGGCGAGCGGCGAGAAGAAAACGATCTCCGCGCCCGCCTCGCGCCAGGCGCGGGCGAGATGCGGGTAGAAGAAAGAGAAAGCCTCGTCCTGCGCGACGGCGATGCGGCCGCCCGGCGGGTGAGGAACCTCGAGAGGACTGGACGCGAGATCGACGAGCCCGCCGCCCGCAGCGGCGAGCAAGGCGTCGAGATCGACATGGGCCTCCATGCGCTCGGCCAGCCGATCGAGCAGAGCCTCCAGCCCTCGCGTCTCGCCGGCCTGCACCAGACCCAAATGACGCTCGGGCAGCGCGACCCCGGAATCGCGCGGCAACGCGCCGAACACTTTTATGCCGACCGCCTCGATCGCCTCCTGCGCGAGCTTGCGATGGCGCTCCGAGCCGGTGCGATTGAGCAGCACGCCGGCGAGCCTCACCCGCGCGTCATGCAGCGCGACGCCGCGCGCTATGGCGGCCGCGCTCTGCGCCTGCCCCGAGACATCCATCACCAGCAGCACGGGCCAGCCGATATGAGCGGCGATATCCGCCGAGGCGCCCGTCTGCGCCAGCTCGCCGGGCGCGCCGTCGAAAAGCCCCATCGCTCCTTCCGCGACGACGAGATCGGCGTCCTCGCCGGCGCGCAGCGCCAGCTGCGCGAGCAGCTCGGCCTCCATCGTCCAGGAGTCGAGATTGAAGCTCGCGCGTCCGGTCGCAACGGCGTGAAAGGCGGGGTCGATATAATCCGGCCCGCATTTGACGCCCGAGACCCGCAGGCCGCGCCGCGCCAGCGCGCGCATCAGACCCAGAGTCACCGTGGTCTTGCCCGCGCCGGAGCGGACAGCGGCGATGAGAATTCCGGGCGCGGTCAGCGTCCCGCTCCCGTGGGCCGAAAGCGGCGGTCATAGCCCGCGTCATAGAGCGCGCTCTCGCGGAAATCCTCCGCCGCCAGCGCCTCGCCGACGAGTATGAGCGCGGTGCGCTCCATCGGCGCTTCGCCGACCAGCGCTTCAATGGTCGCGAGCGTGCCCCGCACGATGCGCTCATCGGGCCAGGAGGCGCGATAGACCAGCGCTATCGGGCAGTCCGCGCCATAAAATGGCGTGAGCTCGTCGACGACGCGCTCCAGCGAATGGATGGAGAGGTGAATCGCCATTGTCGCCCGCGCGGCGGCGAAGGCGGCCAAGGTCTCCGTCTCCGGCATGGCCGAGGCGCGGCCCGAGGTGCGCGTCAGCACCACCGATTGCGCCACTTCCGGCAAGGTCAGCTCGCGCCTCAGCGCGGCGCTGGCGGCGGCGAAGGCCGGCACGCCCGGCGTGATCGTGTAAGCGATCCCGAGCGCGTCGAGCCGCCGCGTCTGCTCGCCGACGGCGCTCCAAATGGAGAGATCGCCCGAATGCAGCCGCGCGACATCTTGCCCGGCCGCCGTCGCCTTCTGCATCTCCGCAATGATCGCGTCGAGCGACAGCGGCGCCGTGTCGATGATGCGCGCGTCCGGCGGGCAATGGGCCAGGATTTCCGGCGCGACCAGCGAGCCGGCATAGAGACAGACGGGGCAGCGCGCGAGAATGTCGCGGCCGCGCAAAGTCAGCAGATCGGCGGCGCCCGGACCGGCGCCGATGAAATATATGGTCATGGCGCTTCCTCTAACGCATTTCGCGCGATCGCGCAGGTGAGGCCGGCGCTGGCGAGGCGCGGCCCGAGCAGACGGCTCCCCGCCCCTGCCCCGACCAGCGCCGCCGCCTCCGCCACGCTGCCGACGCCGGTGAGCGCCTCTACGCGCGGCGAGCGGGTGAGAAGCTCGTCCTTGCGCGCGAGCAGCGTATCGAGCGGAAGAAAGACCAGCGGCAGATTCAGCAATCGCGCCGCGTCATGAAGCCCTTTCTCGCCCCGCTTCGACTCGATGGTGAAAAGCGCAATCTCGATGCCCCACTCCTTCTCCCACTCGTGGGAGAAGGAAGCCTCGCGAAGCGAGGTCGGATGAGGGTCCGCGCCGCCCTCATCCTCGATACCGCGACGCCACGGCGAGCCCTCATCCGACCCGGCTATGCCGGGCCACCTTCTCCCGCGAGCGGGAGAAGGATCGCGCGCATAGGCTTCGCGAGCTTTCTCGATCAGCGCGACCGCCTCTCGCGCATCCACGCCGCTGCGCGCGCCTATGCCGATCGCATAGCGCGCGCTCAACTCTTCACCGCGCGCCATTGCAGCGCGGGCAGCGCTGGCTCCAGCGCGTGATAGGAGCCGATCGGGCGCGCTTTCGCGATCGCAATGCTCACCAGCTCGCCGCCCATGCGCGCAAAAGCGTCGATCAGCAGCGCCTGCGTCTCTATCGTCACCGCATTGGCGACGATGCGCCCCCGCAAGGGCAGCGCATTCCACGCCGCCTCTATGATCTTTGCTTCGCCGCCGCCGCCGATGAAAATCGCATCCGGCGTCGCCAATCCCGCGAGCGCTTCCGGCGCAGCGCCTTCGACGATCGCGAGATCGGGAACGCCGAGCGAAGCGGCGTTACGCGCGATGCGCGCCGCGCGCGTCGCATTCCGCTCGATCGCAATGGCGCGATTGGCGGGATCGGCGAGCATCCATTCGACGGCGATGGAGCCCGAGCCCGCACCTACGTCCCACAAGCATTCGCCGCGGCGCGGCGCGAGCGCGGCGAGAGTCACGGCGCGAATGTCGCGCTTGGTGATCTGCCCGTCATGCTCGAACCAATCATCCGGCAGGCCCGGCGTCAGCGGCAGAATGCGCGCGCCAGGCCCCGCGACTGCTTCGACGCCGATCGTGTTGAGCGGCGCGATGTCGGTGAGCGAAAACGCCTCCGCCCGCGCGCTGCGAATGCGCTCCTCGGCGCCGCCCATATGCTCGAGCACATGGATGCGCGACTCGCCCATGCCGAGCGCGGTCAGATGCGCCGCGAGGCGCGCGGGCGTCGTCTCGTCCCATGACAGAATGAGCAGTCGGCGCGAAGGTTGCAGATGCGGCGTCACGCGCTCGAAGGCGCGGCCATGCAGCGACAGCAATGCGCAATCCTGCTGGCTCCATTTCAGCCGAGCGGCGGCGAGAGAAAAGGAGGACGGCGCCGGAAGGCAGAGCACTTCCTCCGCCGCCACATTACGCGCGATCATATCGCCGACGCCGAAGAAGAAAGGATCGCCGCTCGCCAGCACCACGGTCGGCGCGCCGCGATGCGCGAGAATCGTCTCCATTGCGGCAGAGAGCGGCGAAGGCCAGAGGAGCGTCTCCGCTTTCTGCGGGCCGATCAGATCGAGATGACGCGCGCCGCCGATGATGAGCGAGGCGTCGGCGACGAGCGCACGCGCGGCCGGCGTCAGCGCCGCGAGGCCATCCTCGCCTATGCCGATGAGCGAAAGCCAGCGCGCCGCGCTCATGTCGCCTTCCGCGACGTGTAGACGAAAGGCGGCGCATTCTCGCGCGACACGAGCCTGGTGCCGCTCGCGCCGATGAGCACCAAGGTCGACATGTCGACGACGCTCGGATCGGCCTCGCCCAAAGTTGTGATGGCGATGCTCTCCTCCGCGCGGCCGACCGATTTCGCGAAGACCACGATGCGATCTGCCGGCAAGACGCGGCGCAGCAACGCGAATGTATCGTGAATGCGCTGCGGCCGCGCGCGCGAGGCGGGATTGTAGAAAGCCATGACGAAATCGGCGCGCGCCGCCAGCTCGAGACGATTTGCGATCACCTCCCACGGCTTGAGATTGTCGGAGAGCGAGATCACGCAGAAATCATGGCCGAGCGGCGCGCCGAGCCGCGCCGCCGCCGCCTGCATGGCGGAAATTCCGGGCAGAATTTCTATGTCCAATTCACGCCATGCCGGCTCGCCATTGTCGATCGCCTCCAGCACCGCCGCCGCCATTGCGAAAATGCCCGGATCGCCGCCCGACACGACAGCAACGTCACGTCCGCTCGCGGCGAGGCGCAGCGCTTCTTCCGCGCGCGCGATCTCCACGCGATTATCGCTCGAAAGGCGCGTCTGGCCGGGCGTGACGGGAACGCGCGCGACATAGGGCGCATAGCCGATGACATATTGCGCGGCGCTCAACGCCTGCTGCGCTTCCGCGGTGAGAAAGCGCGCATCGCCCGGACCGAGGCCGATGACGAAGAGCTTTCCCGTCACGGCCGACGTCCGGCGCCGGGCACGAGGACGAGCGCGAAATAAGGCGCGTCATCGTCGCGCTTCTCGGCCAGGCGCATGATCTTCTCCTCCGCCATCGTGCCGCGCTCGACATAGATGGCGCGCTCGATGAGCTTCGCATCCTCGAGCGCGAGCCGCAGCTTGCCGAGATTGCCGCCGAGTTTCATCACCACGGCGGCGTCGGTCGCGACGAGGCGCTGCGCGAGCATTTCGCGTGGAAGAGTCGCGGGAATGACGGTCAGCACATCGTCGCCCCATGTCATCGGCTGGCGCGCCGAGGCGAAGCAGCCCGACATGCCGGAGACGCCCGCGCAGACCTCCACACGAAAGCGCGACGACAAGCGCGTCTGCAAATGCATGAAGGAGCCGTAGAGCATCGGATCGCCCTCGCAGAGAAGCGCGACGTCGCGGCCGAGCGAAAGATGCAAGGCGAGGCGATCCGCGCTTTCCTCATAGAAGGCGGCGAGCGCCGCCACATAGTCGGGGTGATCGAAAGGAATCTCTGTCGTCAGCGGATAGGCGAGCGCGATCTCCACGCAATCCTTCGCGATGAAGCGCGCGGCGATGGCGCGCGCATGGCTCGGCTTTCCGCGCTTGGAAAAATAAGCGATGATTTTTGCTTCGCTCACCAGACGCGCGGCTTTCAGCGTCATCAGCTCGGGATCGCCGGGGCCGAGCCCGACCCCGAGCAGCGCGCCCAACGTGACGCGCGCGCCATCGTCGGCGCGCAGATTCGGATCGACGATATTCATTCTTTCTCGCTCGCCAGCGCATTGATCGCCGCGGCGGCCATGGCGCTGCCGCCCTTGCGTCCGCGCACGATCGCCGTCGGAACGCGTCCGTCGGCGAGCGCCGCCTCTTTGGATTCCGCCGCGCCGACGAAGCCGACCGGCATTGCGACGATCGCAGCGGGCGGGGCTACGCCTTCGTCGAGCATCTCCAGCAGTCGGAACAGCGAGGTTGGCGCATTGCCGATGGCGACGACGGCGCCAGAGAGCTTCTCGCGCCACAGCTCCATCGCCGCGGCGCTGCGCGTCGTCTTCATTTCCTCGGCGAGCGCGCGCGAGCGCGGATCGGCGAGCGTGCAGATCACCTCATTATTCGTAGGCAGGCGCGCGCGGGTGACGCCGTGAGCGACCATATTGGCGTCGCAGAGAATGGGCGCGCCATTGCGCAGCGCCGCGCTCGCCGCTTCCGCGAAGCCGGGCGAGAAGACGATATCGTCGGCGATCTCCACCATTCCGCAAGCATGGATGATGCGCACGGCGACGCGCTCCTCCTCGCGCGAGAAACGCTCGAGCCGAGCCTCTGCGCGAATAATGGCGAAGGAGCGGTCATAGATCGCGGCGCCGTCGCGTATGTAGGTCAATGCGCCGGACATTGTGGCTCCTTGTTTGCAGCGCGCGATGCGCGCTCTCATTGCGTCTTCTATCTCATTCACGCCGAGGCCTCGCAACGTCGGCGCATCGCTCGCGCATCCATTGTCGATGAGATCGAATCCTCGCGGCGTCGCCACCAGCGCGACCTTCGCCGCAGCGGGAGAGGCGCAGCCCTTGGCGCAGCCCGATATGTGCAGCCTCGCGCCCTCCGACGCAAGCCGCGCCGCGAGAGGGGCGAGAATTTCGGCGAGATCGCGCGTCGGCGCATGCGCCTGCGGGCATTCCGGCGCGCCGGGACAGGCGATGACGGAGAGGCGCGGATCATCCGCCGCAATGACCAGGCCGCGCCCGCCCGCGACCTCGACGATTTTTTGCGCGGCGTCGAGATCGGCGCAGGGCAGCAGCAGCGCGCGCCAGGGCGTGAGGCGCAACTCGTTCAGGCCATGGACTTCGGCCAGCGCTGCGAGCGCGTGAAGATCATCCGCGCGCAATCGCCCAGAGGGCGCGCCCACGCCGGCGAAACACTTCACGCCGTTTTCGCCGCCTTCGTGAGACAGCCGCGCTCCGAAAATCTCTGCGGCGGAAGCGGCGCGACAGCGCGATGTGTACGGCGTCGGCGTGTGAGCCGCCACTTCCATCAGCGCCGAGAGGCCGAAAGCGGCGACGACATTGCGCATGCGACGCAATTCGAATTCCCGGCCTTTCCGCAAGACGAGAAAAGCGCGCGCGAGCGCCAAGGCCACATCGCTCGCCGTTTCCGGCGTTGCGAGAAAAGCATGTTCGCGCGCGCCATCGGCGATGACGGCGATATTTTCGCCATGCGCCTCGAGGCGAATATCCATTGTCGAAGCGGAAAGGCCGAGCGCGCCGCCATCATCGACGAGAAAGCCGAATTTTCCCGGCAAGTCGCGAAGGGGAGCGTCATTGACGAGCGATTGCGCGAGACGCGCGACGAGAGCGCTCGCCTGCGCATCGGCGAAAGGCGAGACGAGGAAATTGAGCAGGCTCTCCGTCGCCGCATCTTCGGCGAGCAGGCCGAGCGCGGCGAGGCGACTCTGCGCCTGCTCGAGCTTCGCTTCGCTCACGCCGCGCAATTGCAATTGCGCGCGCTGCGAGAGGTCGACGAGGCCATTGCCGCAATCCTGCGCAATCGACGCGATCTCGCGCGCCTGCCGCGCCGAAAGACGCGGATGCGTCGTCTTCGCGCGCAAGAGAAGGCCATCGCCGCTCTGCATCGGCCGCAGCGCGCCCGGGCACCAGCCTTGGATTTTTGGCGCGACGGTCATAGCGCGGGTCCCTCGAGCGCCGCGGCGACGCTATTGCGCCGCGTGCGCCAGAAGCCGCGCTCTATGGCGCGCTGAAACATGTCGCGAATGGCCTCCGCCGCGCGCGGATTGGCGGCGAGCAGAAAGTCGCGAACATTCGGCGCGCCGAGCGTCGAATCGAAGACGAGATCCCATTGCGCGTCGCGCACATGCGGCGTCGTCGCGGCGAAAGCGAAGAGATTGTCGAGCGTCTCGGCGATTTCCGCCGCGCCACGATGGCCATGGCGCATCTGCCCCGCGAGCCAGCGCGGATTGGCGACGCGGCCGCGAATGACGCGCGCGATCTCTTGCTCGAGCGAACGCAGCTTCAATGCGGCGGGCCGCGTCGCATCGATATGGGTGATCTGCGCGGAGCCGCCGAGCGCGGCGTTGGCGGCGGAAAATCCGCCTTCGAATTCCGCGAAGGCGGCGCCGGTGAGCACATCCGTCTCCGCCATATCCTGCACATGCAGCAGTGCATCGGCGAGGCCGACGCGCTCGCCGAAAGCCTCACGCGCCGGCGCGCTCTCGCCATTGCGCGAGACGGCATGGCCGCCGGCCACGAGAAACGCCTGGCCCAATGCGTCGCGCGTGTCGCCGCGGGCGATGGCCTCCGACAGGCCGAGGCCATAGCTTCCTTGCGCGGCGCCGAAGACGCGCTCGAGCGCGCGGCCGGCGCGGCGAGCGGCCGCGAGCGGATTGGACTCGTCCTCTTCATCGAGCGCCGCCACGGCTGCGACAGCATCGTGGAAGAGCGCGATGAGGCCGGGGAACATGTCGCGAAACAGCCCCGATATATGCAGCGTGACGTCGACGCGCGGAAAATCGCGGCTCGCGAGCGGCAATATCTCGAAGCCGCAGACGCGCGCGCTGGCGTTGTCCCAGAGCGGCGCGACGCCCATCAGCGCCAGCGCTTGCGCGAAATCCTCGCCGCCGGTGCGGATGGTGGCGCTGCCCCAGAGATCGAGCACAATGTTGCGCGGCCATTCGCCCTGCTCTTGCGCATGACGCATCATCACCTCGTGCGCGGCGCGGGCGCCGATATCATGCGCGGTGCGGGTCGGAACATGGCGCGGATCGATGCAGAAGAGATTGCGGCCTGTCGGCACAACGTCGGCGCGTCCGCGCGAGGGCGCGCCGGCCGGGCCGGGCTCGACGAAACGGCCCGCGAGCGCGCGCAGCAAGCCGCTCGCCTCGGCTGCGCCACAAGGGCCATCGCCGAATATGTGCAGCCCATCGCCGATGCGCATTTCCTTCACATCGCAGAGCCAGGCGTCGAGCCGCGCCAATGCTTCCGCGCGATCGGTTTCGCGCGTGACGTCGCATTCCTGCGCGAGGCCGCTGCGTTCGGCGACATCGAGAATTGTTTCCGCCACCACCTTGGCGCGGCGCGGATCGAGCGTCGCGGCGCTCGCATATTCGTCGAGCAGGCTCTCTATCTCCTCCGCCTCGGCGGCGAGTCCCGCTTCGACGAGCGGCGGAGTCATATGGCCGATCGTCACCGCGCCGGCGCGGCGCTTGGCTTGCGCGGCCTCGCCCGGATCATTGACGATGAAGGGATAGACGAGCGGCGTGGCGCCGAGCAGAACCTGCGGCGCGCAAGACGGGCCGAGCATCGCCGATTTGCCGGGCAGCCATTCCAACGTGCCATGCGTGCCGAGATGAATCAGCGCGTCTATGCTTCGACTGTGGCGCAGCCACAGATAGAAAGCGATATAGGCATGGCGCGGGGCGAGCTCGGCGTCGTGATAGGTCTCGCGACGTTCGGCTCTGCTTCCGCGATCCGGCTGCAATGCGATGACGAGCTTGCCGGTCTCTATGCAGGAAAAGCGAAAGGCGCCTTTCGCGAACGCCGGATCTTCTTGCGGCGCGCCCCAGGCGGCGAGGACTTGTCCAGTGAAATCGTCCGGCAGCGCGGCGAAGAGGCGCTGATATTCGGCGAGCGGCAGCTCGGCGCAATGCGCGGCTTCCTCCAGCGCGCGCATGACGAGATCGCCGTCACGATAAAGCGATCCGATTTCGTAACCGGCGTCGCGCAGCAGATCGCAAATGGCGACCACGCTTTTCGGCGTGTCGAGGCCGATTGCATAGCCGCCTCGTCCGCGTCTCGCCGGATAATCGGAGAGCACCAGCGCGAGGCTCTTCTCGCTATGTCCGAGCCGGCGCAGGCGCGCCCAATTCTGCGCGAGCGCCGCGACGTGATCTATCTGCGATGGCTCGGGGGAATGACGAATCTCGTCGAACTCGCTGGCGGCGCGCGCGCGCGTCTGCGCCTTGAACGAGACGGCGCCGGCGAAGATGCGGCCGTCCACCTCGGGCAGCACGACATTCATCGCGAGATCGGCGCCATTGGCGCCGCGCTTTGAGTTCGTCCAGGCTTCGCGCGTCGAAGTGGCGAGCGCGATTTGGAGAACAGGCGCGTCGGCGCGATCGAGCACCGAGCCGCCTTCCGTGCGCGCGGAGAAGGCGGTGGCGTTGAGAATCACATCGGGACGGAAATCTGCGATCGTCTGCGCGAGCAGCGTCTCGCAAGCGGCGTCCTTGAGGCTGGCGACGAAATAGGCTTCGACGCAGAAGCCGCGCGCATGCAGCGCATCGGCGAGCGCGACGATCGGCGCGAAATCGCCGGCGAGCCAAGCGGAGCGATAGAAAGTGACGAGCGCGCGCGGCGCCGCTGCCGCCTGTGCGCCGCTCGATTGCCCGGAGGCTCCCTCATCCTGAGGAGCCCGCGCAGCGGGCGTCTCGAAGGACGGGGGAGCCGTCACGCACGGACTTCTGAAACTCCCCCTCGTGCTTCGAGACGGCTCCTGCGGAGACTCCTCAGCATGAGGGGGAGGGTTGGTGGAAAGGGCTGAACGGCAGGCTTGCTCGCAGCGGCCGGCGACCGGCGCGGGCGCGCTCTCGCGCCAGGGCGTGGGCGTTCCGGCGAGAGTCGCGGCGTAGCCGAGGAAGGAGCGCAGATTGTCCGGGCCTCCGTCGCGGAAGAAGGACCAGATGCGCGCGAGCGCGTCGGAAGAAAGCGTGGAGGCTCGCTCCAGCCTTTCATCGCCATGAATGTCGCCCGGAACGATCGCCAGCGCGAAGCCGCGCATGCGCGCCGCGGTCGCGAGCTCGTCGACGCCATAGGCCCAGTAATCCTTGCCGCCCAGCAGGCGCACGACCACGAGCCGCGCATGGCGCGCGACCTTGTCGATGTAGAGATCGACCGAATAGGGGTGCTTCAGCCGGGCGAGCGAGGCACAGCGCAAGGAGGGAAGCGCGGCGTTCTGCTCATGCAGCTCGGCGAGGAGGCAAAGCTCGGCGTCGGAGAAGGAAAGGAAGACGATTTGCGCCGGCGTCTGCCCGAGGTCGACCGCCGCCTCATTCTCGTCGAGGCCGTGGAGATCGCGCGCGAGCAGATGCATGGCGCGTCCTCAGCTCGTCAGCATGGCCGTCACGCCCGCGCGATCGAGACCCTTCTCGCCGATGACGACGAGGCGGCTCGCGCGCGTTTCATCGGCGCGCCAGGGGCGGTCGAACTGATGACGAAAGCGCGCGCCGACGCCCTGCACCAATAGGCGCATCGGCTTGCCGGCGATCTCGACGAAGCCTTTCATGCGAAGAACGTCATGCGCCTCGGCGACGCGGGCCAAGCGCTCGATCAGCTCGCCAGGATCGCGCGCGGCGGCGATCTCGACGACGAAGCTCTCGAAATCATCGTGATCATGGCCCTCTTCCGTATCATGGTGAGAGGGGCGATTGGCGAGATCGTCCTCCGCCGCCGCGCCGAGGCCGAGCAATATGGCGGGATCGAGCCTGCCCTCGCTGGCGCGCAGCAGCTTTACCGCGCGGGGCGCGGTGGCGCGGATTTGCTCTGTGACTTGCGCTTCGTCTTCCGCGCTCAGCAGATCGGTCTTGTTGAGCACGATGAGATCGGCGCAGAGAAGCTGATCCTCGAACACTTCTTCCAGCGGATTGTCGTGGTCGATCGCGAGGGTTTCGGCGCGCTCTTTGGCGATGGCGTCGAGATCATCGGCGAAGCGGCCCGCCGCCACCGCCGGGCCGTCCACCACGGCGATGACGCCATCGACCGTGAGATGCGGGCGGATCGTCGGCCATTCGAAGGCTTTGACCAGAGGCTTGGGCAGAGCGAGGCCGGAGGTCTCGATGATGATGTGCTCGGGCCGGTTCGGATGCGCGAGCAGCGCCTCGATCGCCGGCGCGAAATCATCGGCCACGGTGCAGCAGAGGCACCCATTGGCCAGCTCGACGATGTTTTCCTCGGGGCAATTCTCCACGCCGCAGGCGCGAAGAATGTCGCCATCGACGCCGACATCGCCGAACTCGTTGATGATGAGCGCGAGGCGGCGGCCGCGCGCCGTCTCGAGGATATGGCGAATCAGCGTCGTCTTGCCGGCGCCGAGAAAGCCGGTGACGATGGTGGCGGGGATTTTGGCGAGAGCGCTCACGCCGCGGCCTCCGCGCCGGTCTTTGTCGGGAGACGGCGCCAGACGAAGCCGACCGCCGCGCCGACCAGAATCCAGGTGAGCGCATGAATGGCGAGCGAAGCGGCGGCGAAACGCGCGGCCAGCTCGGCCGGCGCGGTGCTCTCCGGCGCGGGCGGCTGCGGCGCGCCGATGAGATGCGGCGCGAGAATCAGCGCGACGCCGAGCGCCTTTACGAGCGGGCGCTCGACGCGCAGCACGGCGAAGAGCCCGGCGCCGGTCGCGGCCGCCGTGCCGATCCACCAGAGCTGGCGCGCGGCGAGATCGCCGGCGGCGCTGCCGGGCAGCTCCGGCGCGAGGCCGAGGCTGGTGGCGAGGCCTGTGGAGGCGAAAGCGCAGACGCCCCAGAGCGCGGCGCGCTTGGGCTCGATCGTCTCGCCGGAGAGCAGCATCAGAGCCAGCAGCACGAAAGCGTAGCCGATGGAGGTGACGCTGGTGGCGAGGCTGGTCGCGGCGGTGCGCTGGAGGCCCGGCGCGGGCTCCCAAGCGGGCTCGACGGCGTGCGCGTGCTGATGCGCCTCGACTCCGGCATGAGCCTGTTCGGCCGCGGTCTCATAGACCTCGGCGGCGAGGATCAGCGGAGTCGTGGTGACATTCTGCAGGGCCGCGACCGCTAGCCCCGCGAGAAGGCCGGCCAAAAGGCCGACCGCGAGGAGTCGCTGGATCACCGCTGCGTCAATGGCAGGGGAAGCCGAGCGAATGGCGCGAATCATGCGCGGCGTTATGCGCGACGCTCGCATAAGAGAAGCCGGCGAGATAGACGAGCCCGGCGCCGAGCGTGAACACGACCAGCGCAGCGCGCAGGATCTCGAGACGGCTGGCGGAGACGATCGCGGCGGCGGAAAGGGTCTTCGTGGTCATGTTCTGCTCCTCGCCGCCCCACCGGCGGCCTCAATGGTTTCGGGCGACGGCAGGTCTCCTGGCTCACGGGTCGCTGCGCGCGCCGCCTTCCCGGGCTTTGACCCAGTGGCATCACGGGCGCGCGCTCGCCGCTCACAGTTGCGGGGGCAGCCGCGGATCAGGGGCGAGCCCCATACCGCATTCCCTCTTCGCCTCCTTGCGGAGGACCGTCGCAACCAGTCATAATCTGGCGCTCGGGCGCCGTCAAACGGCGCGGCTACGAGGAGTTGACGAATGTCTGCCCTGGTCTTCCCCGACCTGGACGCGTTGGCCGCCGTCTGCCGTCGGCATCACATCCTCAGGCTCTCTTTGTTCGGCTCCGAGCTCTCAGGCTCTGCTCGGCCGGACAGCGATATCGATCTCCTGGTCGAGTTCGAGCCGGATCGCGAGCCGGGGCTGCTCGGAATGGCCCGCATCGAGACGGAACTGTCCGAACTGCTCGGCGGACGGACCATCGACCTGCGAACGGCCGGGGATCTCAGCCGATATTTTCGTGAGGACGTCGTACGCAAGGCCGAGATTCAGTATGCCGCCTGACGATGTGATACGAATTCGCCATATGATCGAGGCTGCGGAAGACGCCGGCCGTTTCATCGTGGGCCGTGTGCGCAGCGATCTCGACAGGGATCGAATGCTCACCTTCGCGCTGGCTCGCGCGATCGAAATCATGGGCGAGGCGGCATCCAAAGTAAGTCTCGAGACTCGCGCCGCCGCGCCCTCTGTGCCCTGGCGCGAGATCACATCGATGCGCAATCGTTTGATTCACGCCTATTACGACATCGACTGCAATATCTTATGGAAGACAGCGACGGAAGAAATCCCAGCGCTTCGGTCGTTGCTGACGGCAATCTCGACAGATGGCTAGCCCTGCGCTTTATTAAAATCATGACCGACGCCAGCAAGCCGCTCGAAGAAGACGCCGCCCGCCGCCATCGTGAGAAGATGGAGAAGCGCAAGGCCGTGCAGGACGCCGAGGTCGCCGGCAAGAGCATCGCCGAAAAAGGCCTGCTGATGGTCCATACCGGCCCCGGCAAGGGCAAATCGACCGCGGCCTTCGGCCTCGCTCTGCGGGCGATGGGACATGGGCTCGCGGTGGGCGTCGTGCAATTCGGCAAGGGCGCCTGGGACACGGGCGAGCGGCGCATTCTCGAGAGGCTCGGCCGCGAGGACGGGCTGCTCGCCTGGCACACGCTCGGCGAGGGCTTCACCTGGGAGACGCAGGACCGCGCCCGCGACGAGGCGGCGGCCCGGCGCGCCTGGGAGAAGGCGAAGGAGCTGATGGCCTCGAAGTCGATTCGGCTGCTCGTGCTCGACGAATTGTCGATCGCGCTCCGTTACGAGCATCTGCCGCTCGATGAGGTGATCGCGGCGCTGACGGCGCGGCGCGGCGATCTCCACATCGTCGTCACCGGCCGCAACGCCAAGCCGGAGCTGATCGCGGCGGCCGATCTCGTCACCGAGATGACAATGGTCAAGCACCACTTCCAGGCCGGGGTGAAGGCGCAGGCCGGAATCGAGTTTTGAGGCGGCGCCTCAAATGAATTTCAGCCCTTTCAGGCTCGAATGCCCATTCCGCCCGACGATCAGATGGTCGTGCACGGCGATGCCGAAAGGCTGCGCTATGGCGATAATGTCCAGCGTCATGCGAATGTCGGCGGTGGAAGGCGTCGGATCGCCGGACGGGTGATTATGCGTCATCCCACTGTGTTCATTATCATTTTGATATTCAATGATTTTTTTGAAGAACCGCTGAAGGTGGTGCCGGGGTTTGGGAGCTGCGCTTAGTGCGCTATCGTGATCGTCACGGGCGATCATCAGCGCGCTCAGCGAGTTCACGTCACGCACGGCACCGAACTTCATCCTTTCCGCCTCACAATTCAAGCCCACCGATTCGGCGGAGCCCTCGGGTGTAGATTTCCGTCGAGATTTGACCCGGGATTTCCATTGAGAAGTGACCCGGGTTGAAGATGGCTTGCGGCTCAGTCGGTCGTCAAGTTTTGGTCTTTTCCTTTGCAGGTTTGTCCGCCTTCGCCGAGCTGTCCTTGAACCGGAAGCTGTCGTTTCCAGTTTCGAGGATATGGCAGCGGTGAGTGAGGCGATCGAGCAGAGCCGTCGTCATCTTGGCGTCCCCGAAGACGGCGGCCCATTCGCCGAAGCTCAGATTCGTCGTGATGATGACGCTGGTTCGCTCGTAGAGCTTGCTCAGCAGATGGAACAGCAACGCCCCGCCGGAGCCGCTGAACGGCAGGTAGCCGAGCTCATCGAGGATGACGAGATCGGAATGAACGAGCCGCGCCGCGACTTGGCCCGACTTGCCTTGGTGCTTTTCGGCTTCGAGCGCGTTTACGAGCTCGACGGTGGAGAAGAACCGCACACGCTTTCTGTGATGCTCGATCGCCTGGACGCCGATCGCTGTCGCCAGATGCGTCTTGCCCGTGCCAGGTCCCCCGACCAGGACGGCGTTATGCGCATCCTCGAGGAACTCGCAGCGATGAAGCTGGCGCGCGAGCGCCTCGTTGACCTCACTGCTGGCGAAGTCGAAGCCGGCGAGATCGCGATAGTTCGGGAACCGCGCGGACTTGAGCTGGTAGGCGATCGATCTCACCTCCCGGTCGGCGGTTTCCGCCTTCAAGAGTTGCGACAGGATCGGCAGCGCGGCCTCGAAGGCCGGGGAGCCTTGCTCGGTCAGCTCGCTGACGGCTTGCGCCATGCCGTGCATTTTGAGACTGCGCAGCATGATGACGATGGCGCCGGCGGCGGGATTATGACGCATGGCGCGCCTCCCGACCCTTGCGCAGCGCGTCGTAACGCTCGACATTGGCCTGCGGCTCGGTGGTGAGCGTCAGCGCGTTGGGCGGTTTCACGGGCGGCGCGTCGACCGGCTTGCCGTCCACCAAGCGATGCAACAGGTTCAAGATGTGCGTCTTGGTCGGCGCGCCGGCCTCCAGCGCCAATTGGACGGCGGTCAGCACGGCCTGCTCGTCGTGCTGTAGGACCAGAGCCAAAATCTCGACCATCTCACGGTCGCCTCCCGGCTTCTCGAGCATGCGCTGTTGCAGCGTCCGTAAGGCGACCGGCAGTTCCGCGAAGGGCGCGCCATTGCGCAGCGCGCCCGGCTTGCGCTGGATGACGGAGAGATAATGCCGCCAGTCGTAGACCGTCACGCTCTTGTCGTCATGCGACCGGGCGAAGACGCGGGCGTGCTCGCACACGATCTGCCCCTCGGCGGCGACGACGACGCGCTCAGGGTAGACCCGCACGCTGACGGGGCGATTGGCGAATGAAGCCGGCACGCTGTAGCGATTGCGGTCCAGATGGATCAGGCACGTCGGCGTGACCCGCTTGGTGTGTTCGACGAAGCCGTCGAATGGCCGCGGAGGCTGCATCAGTTGCGGAACCTCCTCGCGCCAAGCCTCCGCGATCGTCCCCGGCTGCGCGCTGTGCGGAATCTCGGCCCACAGCTCGCGGCATCGCGCCTCCAGCCAGTCGTTGAGCGCCGCCAGCGACGGAAAGCTCGGGATTGGCTGCCAGAGGCGATGACGAGCATCCTGAACGTTCTTCTCGATTTGCCCCTTTTCCCAGCCGGAGGCCGGATTGCAGAATGCGGCCTCGAACAGGAAGTGGCTGACCATCGCGGCGAAGCGGGCGTTGACCTGGCGTTCTTTGCCACGCCCGATCTTGTCGATCGCGGTGCGCATGTTGTCGTAGACGCCTCGCCGGGGCACGCCGCCCAGCACGCGGAAGGCGTGGTTGTGGGCGTCGAAGAGCATCTCATGCGTCTGCTGCGGGTAGGCGCGAAGGAAGAACGCACGGCTGTAGGAGAGCTTGAACTGGGCGACCTGCAACTTCGTCCGCTCGCCCGCGATGATCGCCCAATCCTCCGACCAGTCGAACTGGAACGCCTCGCCGGGCAGAAACGTCAGCGGCACGAACGCGCCGCGCCCGCAGGTCTGCTGCTCCCGATGCCGCGCCGCCTTCCACTCGCGCGCGAACGCCGCCACGCGATTGTAGGAGCCGTCGTAGCCGAGGGCGACCAGATCCGCGTGCAACTGCTTGACCGTCCGCTTCTGCTTGCGCGATTTTGCGGCCTCCTGACGCAGCATGTGCGCCAGCTTGTCGGCGAACGGATCGAGCCGGCTCGGTCGATCGGGCGTGGCGAACCCCGGCTCCACGCTGTCCGAGCGCAGGTATTTGCGCACCGTATTGCGCGACAGCCCCGTGCGTCGCGCAATCTCCCGGATCGAAAACTCCTGCCGATATCGCCAGCGTCGGATGACGCTCAATAACTCCATGTCGATCACTCCAAGGTCCCCCACGACGGTCGAGGGGGAAAGGTTCGAACATGGGTCAGTTCTCGGTGGAAAAACTCGTGCTGCCTGGGTCAGCTCTCAGTGGAAATCAACACCGCATAGGCTTCACGGGCTCTGGCGAGCGATATGCGATCCACCGGGCCAGCCGGTCAACGGGATCGCCGCCGGGCCTTCGAGCAGGCCGAGAACGAAGGCCCTGATGACGGGCGACGAAACCACCAGGCGCAGGAAATACACCGTATCCGGCCCGTGCTGCGCTGAGAGCCAATGCTTCACGGTCCTCTCGCTCGCATCCGTCTGACGCATGAGCTGCTTGATCGCACGGCGGCTGGATACGTCGCCAAGCTCCTTGCGAACAATCGCGTGGTCCGTTGGTTGGCGACCCATCAGCAGGACTAACTCAGCGAGTTTCAGAAGATCGCCGAGATCGACACGCTCGGCCCGATCGCGGAAACGCCGAGCGCCTGAGTCAGATATGGGGACCCGGACCCGATAAGCGCGGGGACCATGGGAGAAGCCGCACCGTGGGGCGGATTAAGCATGGCGGTGGGAATGGCGGCGAACCCGCATGAGGCCCACCAGGCTGGCCGTCATATGGTCCAGCCGCATGAGGGGCGGTTCGCCTCGCATGAACTGAAGGCGGGCGCGCGGGCGCGTCGGGAGCGCCAACCGGCGCGCCCGCCATTTGTGCTGAGCGATCAAGCTCGATCCATGGCGCTTTGCTCAATTCGCTTCGGGGCGCGGCACTGCACACGATTCCTGTCGTCCCACGCCTCAAGCTCGTCGATCCGGTAGAGCACCGCTTTGCCGATTTTTACGAATGATGGCCCGATCTTCATCGCACGCCAGTTCCGAAGGGTGCCGACGGAAACGCTGCCACGATAGCGTTCGGCCACCTCTTCCGGCGTGAGGAATGTGGTCTCTGACATACGCCCTCCTTCGGCAGGAGACCTGCCGCTGATGATCGTTGATGGTCGAGCGCGAGACGCATTTCGTAATGCGTTGGTCATTCAGAGCCACCGACACGCTGGCCGAGCTTCGATGGCGCACGCTCCTGCACGACCGAACATGAGCGCGCGGAAGTGGCCAGGGAAGTATCAATCGTCAGGCGTAGGGAAGGCGGATGGTGGGGGATATAAATAGGCGGGGATGCGGAGTGGTCTTCCCGCTCGCAAAGGGCATTTGGAGCCAGGCGCGGTGAGGTCATCACGCTGACCTGTCGAACACCTATGGCTCAAGCCGAATTTGCAGATCTGCAAGCAAGTTGGAGTCCATGCCGTCGCCGGCCAGGGTTTGCAGGTAGTCGAGCAGATCGTCCTGCCGTGGTTGACCGAAGGCCAGTCGATAGACCGTGAGGCTGCGTTTGAGCCAGGCGAGTCGCGTGACTTCCCGACTGAACGGCAGCATCGGCACGCGCCGTTCGACGCGCACGGAACCTTCGTAGATCCAATAGGGGATGAGATCGGTGTCGACCGCCGCCTCGGATCGCGCGTGCTCGAACATCAGCTTCCACGGATCGTCAGGAGCCTGCCCACGGCCCCTCACGACCGCGGCCTGGCGCTCGGCCAGGTTGAGGCGCACGGCATGGCCCTTGAAGCGGTGGACGCGGCCTTCGCGCTGCTCGAGGTCCACCGGGTTGCCTGGCAAGTTCCAGTGATAGACGCGATAGCAATAGGGATGGAAGTCCAGCCCTTCCTGGCCGACCGACGTGGTGGCGAGAACGAACGGCCGGAACGGTGAGTTGAAGGCGTCACGCACGCCTCCGAGCCGCGCGACGGCGCCGTCTTCGTCCTTGTAATCGGCGAGCCGCATCGCGAAGCGTCCGCGCATCTGGAACTTGCTGATGGCGAGGGACTCTCCATCGACCTGCACGTCATCGACGTCGATCTGCGACGGGCGGATAGCGAGGGCCTGTGCCATGGCGCGAGCGACACCGATTGCGCGGTCGTCGGCTGGGCGGGCTCCGAGACCTTCGGCATCGACGAGGTAATGTGCGTATTCGTCCAGGACGGCCTGTAGGTTGTGCTGGGCGCAATAGGCCAGCACGCGGCGCCAGTAGTGATCGTCGGTATCCCGTCGCAGCAAGGCGACCGCGTCATGCTGATTGAACAGCGCCCGGAACGACCAGGCGACTTCGGCGGCGGCGCTGAGCAAGCGTGGGTCATCCCACGCCAGCTCGGGCGCGATCCGCTTGAGGGCGCGAAGCGCGCAGACGGCCGGACTGCCGAGCGCGACGTCAACCAGCAGGTCCGAAAGATCGTCGGACAAAGCGCCGATGTCGTGCGTCTTCACCGCTGCCGCCAGTTCGGCGACATGATCGTGGAAGGCGTCTTCGCTCGCCAGGGCGCGCATGCCGTGGGGCGCTTCCAGCCAGGCGCGGGATCGCGCGCCCAGCAGGTCATCGATCACGGCTGGGGCGGCCCACTCGGCGCTGTGCGCGTCCTGATGCGACACGGCGCCTTCCTTCAAAGCACCGAGGGCGGGCTTGAGGCGGTCGCCCACAGCGGAGCGCATTCCCTCCAGCGACAAGGCGACCCCCGTCTCGCTGAACACCGCCAGCGGATCGGCCAGCTCGGCCAGCGCCGGCGAGGGATAGATCAGCAGCAGCGCGCGCAGACCCGCGAGCCGGCCATGATCCTGCCGGAACTGCAAGGGACGCAGGCGATGCTGCTCGAAATAGCGCCGGCCGGATTCGCCGACGCCCATGCGCCGTTCGGCTTCGTAGGACAGCAGGGCTGCGATCGCATCGGGCACCATGGACCAGGACGAAAATATCAGCGCCTTGGTCAGCGGCGCCCCGGCTCGCGCCTCGCCGTAATAGGGCATGGCGGCGGGTATCCAGAGGTTCTGTTCCAGATGCTGGCCGAAGATGTCGTCCATGATCGCGCGCATGCGACCGTTGGCCGGGTCCAGCGGCGCATAGGCGTCGATGGCGTCGTGATCGAGCATGGCCGGTCGAGCCGCCTGGATTGCGGTGCGGAGCACGGCCGAAGGCGCGTCGATCTGGTCTTCCAGCAGCCGCTTCAGGCTGTAGTGGCGCATGAAATTGAGCAGATAGGGCGAAGACTTCCAGTATTCGATGATCTCCGGCGCATCAAGCGTGCGCGCCACCTGAGAAACGGCGGATGCCTGCGCGAGGTCGGCGGGCGCGATCGAGACCGTGATGGGAGGCTCGCTCATCATGGAGTCGCGCTCGACTGTGGATGCGACCCGCTCGGTTCGGGCGATCACACGGCGCAGGCGCCGCTCGATGGTCTGGCGGGTTTCGACCGCTGAGGCATGTGACTGTGGCAGGGCATGCAGGAGGCCGCGGAAGGCGCGCATTTCACGCGCCAGCGTGGCTGCCACCTCCGGCCCCTTTTCCCGGCCGTAGAGGAAACTCAGGGTCTCAAGGAAGTCCTGATAGTGGTCGCCTTCGTCGGGCTCGTCGCCGGCGAGCGTGAGCATCCGGTAGGGTGTGGCGGAAAGCAGCAAGGTGCGGGCGGCGTGCCCGTCGCCTCCCGAGTAGTCGAACAGCTCGCGCGCGAGGATCGCCGCGTCGCTGTCGCCATGCAGCAGATCCCGAAACCGCTGGAACTCGTCCATGATGATGAGGTCGGGTTGCAGCGCATCCACGCAGGCGTGGGACAGCTTGGCGCGGAGACGGGCGACCAGGCTGTTGCGGGGCTGTGTCATTTCTGCGGGATAGGTGTCCCGGCGGCGCGGGAAGAGTTCGCAAATCCGTTCGAGTTCCTCGAAGAGGTCGCGATCCGCCTGCACGTCGCGGCGGAAACGCTCGATGATGCGCTTGTCGACGCCTTCGAGGGTGAGGTTGTCCACAGCGCGGTTCCAACCCTCGACGCCGGCCGTGACCTGCAACAGGTTGTGCAGGCCGCGCGGGCGCGTAACGAGGTCGCGCAGGAGATGGAACAGCAAGGCGCGTTCCTGCGTCACGCCCGTCGCGGAGCGCAGATCGAAGGTGGTGCCAGGCGTCAGGCTGATGAAGTTGACCTTGTTGGCGTCCAGGCCCGCCTGGCCGCGCAGTTGCAGGGGAACCAGGGTCATACGGGTCGGCAGAGTCAATTCGCGCCGTCCAAGTACATTCAGCCGGTTGAGGTTCTGCGCGGCGATCGCTTGGTTCGAGCAGATGTAGAGGATGTCGATCCGTTTGGTCGTGTCCCACAGATGCTCGATCATGCGGGCGATCACCCCGCGCGCAACCATCGTTTTGCCGAGGCCGACTTCGTCGGCGACCAGAAACTGGCGGACGGGGTTGTCCTGGCCATAGAGGCGGTCGAAGACGTAATCGACGGTGCGCCGCTGGAAGACCTTGAGGGGCGCAAGTGGCGTCTCGGCGCGAAACCGTTCATCGGTCATGAGCTCGCTCCCCCGGTCGCAAGGGCGATCCGAAAAGTGTCCCAGAGCGCGCGGAACTCTGCCGGAATAGGATCGGCTTCGCCGCCACCGGTCGCCTCCATACGGGTGATGAGGCGCTCGATCGCGTGAAGCTGGTCGCCACCTCGGCAGAAGGCACGAACCATCTCTTCGAGGATCGGTGCGTCGTCGCTGCCTGTGCTCCAGGCGCCCGCACCAGATCCGTCCTGCGCCGCCAGGGCAGCGGCGAAGGGATCGCCCAGTTCGGAGAGCAGAAGATGTTATTCGGCGTGCAAGTTTGACCCCCATACGAGGGGAATCGGCGTTGAAAATTGACCCCCTCTGGTGAAGTCCGGACAGTCCGCCCGTTTTGGTTGAAACGGCGGGTGGTGGGGGATGTTGATTGTGGAGACGATCGGACGAATCCGTCGCGAACATTTCGTCAAGGGCAAGACGATCAAGGAGATCGCTCGCGATCTGGGCATTTCACGGAACACGGTCCGCAAGGCGCTGCGGTCGGAGGCAACGTCCTTCGCTTACGAGCGCGACAATCAGCCGTTTCCCAAGCTCGGGCCTTGGTCGGACAAGCTCGATGAGGTTCTCGCGGAGAACGAGAAGAAGGCGCCGCGCGAGCGGCTAACCCTGATCCGTATTTTCGAAGATCTGAGCGGCCTGGGCTACGCGGGCGGCTATGACGCTGTGCGTCGCTACTCGCGCAAATGGCGCAGCGAGCAAGGCGCGGCGACGGCGGCCGCCTATGTGCCGTTGAGCTTCGAGCCGGGCGAAGCCTACCAGTTCGACTGGAGCCACGAGATCGTTGTGCTCGACGGCGTGACGACGACCGTGAAGGTGGCGCACATGCGTCTGTGCCACAGCCGCATGCCTTTCGTTCGCGCCTATCCGCGTGAGACGCAGGAGATGGTTTTCGACGCGCATGATCGCGCCTTTACCTTCTTCAGGGGCGCCTGCACGCGCGGCATCTACGACAATATGAAGACGGCGGTGGAGACGATCTTCGTCGGCAAGGAGCGCAAGTTCAATCGTCGCTTCGCGCAAATGTGCAGCCATCATCTCGTCGAGCCGGTCGCCTGCACGCCAGCGTCCGGCTGGGAGAAAGGCCAGGTCGAAAATCAAGTCGGCCTGGCGCGGGAGCGGTTCTTCACGCCGCGCCTGCGGTTCAAGACCTACGACGATATGAACGCCTGGCTTCTCGATAAATGCGTCACCTACGCCAAGGCTCATCCGCATCCGGAAATCGCGGACAAGACGGTCTGGGAGGCATTCGAAGAAGAGCGCCCGAAGCTCGTTCCGCTGCGCGGGCGGTTCGACGGATTCCACGAGCTGACCGCGTCGGTGTCGAAGACTTGCCTCGTGCGCTTCGACAACAATAAATACTCGGTCAATGCGAGCGCCGTCGGCGCCCCGGTCGAGATCCACGCCTACGCCGACCGCATCGTCTTCCGCCAAAAAGGGCGGGTGGTCGCCGAACATGCTCGGGCCTTCGGGCGCGGCGCGACGATCTTCGATCCCTGGCATTATGTGCCAGTTCTCGCGCGCAAGCCCGGCGCGCTACGGAACGGCGCGCCGTTCAAGGACTGGGTGTTGCCGGGAGCGATCGAGCGCGTGCGGCGCAAGCTCGCCGGCAGCAATGATGGCGATCGACAGATGGTCAAGGTTCTGGCCGCCGTCGTCGAGGACGGATTGACCGCGGTGGAAGCCGCCTGCGCGGAGGCGCTCGGCCAAGGCGTCCATTCCGCCGACGTCATTCTCAACATTCTCGCCCGCCGGCGCGAGCCGCCGCCCCCGCCGACGATCCCGACGCCCGAGTCGTTGATGCTGCTGCACATGCCGCTCGCCGACTGCGCCCGCTATGATCAATTGAGGAGAACAGGCTGATGGAACGCACCAAGCTCTTCGATCTCATGGGAGAGCTCAAGCTCTTCGGCATGAGGAACGCCTATGACGAGGTGATGTCGAGTGGCATAAAGAGGCAGCATGAGCCGCCACGCATCGTCGGCGATCTTCTCGAGGCGGAAATCGCCGAAAAGCACGCGCGCTCCATCAAATATCAGATGACGATCGCCAAATTGCCGCTGGCGAAGGACTTCGACGGCTTCCAGTTCAACGGTACGCCGATCAATGAAGGGTTGGTGCGCGATCTCTCGAACGGCGGCTTCCTCGACCAACAACGTAATTGTGTTTTCGTCGGTGGAACCGGTACGGGGAAGAGCCATCTTTCGATAGCGATTGCAAGAAATTGCATTCGCGCTGGAAAACGCGGCCGCTTCTTCAACACCGTCGAACTCGTCACCAGGCTCGAGACCGAAGCGCGAGGAGGTCGTCAGGGACGCTTCGCGGAATATCTCACGAGAATGGACTTCATCATACTCGACGAGCTCGGCTACTTGCCCTTCGCGCAATCTGGCGGACAATTGCTCTTCCATCTGATCAGCCGGCTCTACGAACGCACCTCTATCATCATCACTACCAATCTCGCATTCGGCGAATGGCCGAGCGTGTTCGGCGACGCGAAAATGACCAGCGCGCTGCTCGATCGCCTCACCCACCATTGCGACAGTCGAGACCGGCAACGAAAGCTGGCGCTTCAAGAACCGCGCCTGACGCTTCCCGATCACATCGCGAACCGAAACGCACTCGCCCCGGCTGCGCAACCCCGCCAGCTCCGCCGGGGCGAGCGCTCGCGTTCCGCCCTACGCCAAAAGGGGGTCAATTTTGAACGCCGATCGGGGGTCAATTTTCGATGCCGATTGACACTCGGCGCGCCGATGCGTGCGGCGAGCTCGGCGTAGCTGATCGTGGCGCCCGGCGGAATATCGCGCAGCGCCGCCCATACGCG